>NZ_JBFAQK010000008.1:0-197568 GCF_040677245.1 Streptomyces kurssanovii | reverse complement strand
CCGAAAACACGAGGTAAAATCCGATCTGCATTATGAGCCGCGGGGGTCCGGTGGGGGTCCCCCCACGCCGCCAGGCGTAGGGGGAGGAGCCCCCGGTTACGGGAAGGGGCGGGTAGGGGAAAACGCCCGCCGCAGGCGACACGCACCCGCAGCGGCCCGCCCCAAGGGCTACGCCGCCGTCGTCAGCCCCTCCCGCGCCACGAACCGCACCTGCGGATGCCCCCGGTGCCAGCCGACCGACAGGCGCAGGCCGCCGACCCGTGCCAGCATCACGCCGACGCCGGCCGCCGCCACCGCGGCCACCGCGCCGCCCGCGGCGAAGCCGACGCGGGCGCCGTACGTGTCGGTGACCCAGCCGACGAGCGGCGCGCCCAGCGGCGTGCCGCCGGTGAAGACCATCATGAACAGGCTCATCACGCGGCCCCGCATGAGCGGATCCGTCGCCATCTGGACGCTGGAGTTGGCGGTGACGTTGACCGTCAGGCCGAACATGCCGATCGGGACCATCATCACCGCGAAGATCCAGAACGCCGGGGCGAAGGCGGTCACGATCTCCAGCACCCCGAAGAGCACCGCGGCTCCGACGAGCAGCCGCAGCCGTGAGGTGCCGCGCCGGGCGGCGAGCAGCGCCCCGGCCAGGGAGCCGGCGGCCATCAGCGTGTTGAGCAGGCCGTACGTACCGGCGTCGCCGTGGAAGACGTCGTCGACGAACGCGGACAGCCAGATCGGGAAGTTGAAACCGAAGGTGCCGATGAAGCCGACGAGGACGATCGGCCAGATCAGCTCGGGCCGGCCGGCGACGTACCGCAGGCCCTCACGGAGCTGGCCCTTGCCCCTCGGCGCGCGCTCGACCTTGTGGAGTTCGGAGGCCCGCATCATCAGCAGTCCGGCGATGGGCGCGATGAAGGACAGGCCGTTGAGCAGGAAGGCGTACCCGCTGCCGACGGCGGTGATCAGCACACCGGCCACGGCGGGTCCGACGAGGCGCGCGGACTGGAAGTTGGCCGAGTTGAGGGAGACGGCGTTGCGCAGCTGGTCGGGGCCGACCATCTCGGCGACGAACGACTGCCGGGCCGGGTTGTCGACGACGGTGACCAGACCGAGCAGGAACGCCGTCAGGTAGACGTGCCAGACCTGGACGTGCCCGCTGAGCGTGAGCACGGCGAGCGCCAGGCCGGTGAGGCCCATCGCGGCCTGGGTGGCGAGCAGCAGCTGCCGCTTGGGCAGCCGGTCCGCGAGCACCCCGCCGTACAGGCCGAAGAGAAGCATGGGGAGGAACTGCAGCGCGATGGTGATGCCGACGGCGGACGCGGATCCGGTCAGGCTGAGCACCAGCCAGTCCTGGGCGATGCGCTGCATCCAGGTGCCGGTGTTGGACACGACCTGTCCGGTCGCGAAGAGCCGGTAGTTACGGATCTTCAGCGAGCTGAACATGCTCTGCTTGCGGTCGGGCCGGGTGGACAGGGTGTCGGGGTCGGTCGGTGCGGGGGCGGAGTCTGCTCCGGATCCCGTACTCAAAAGGGTTCGCCTCCTCAAGGCCGGCGTGCAGGGCGTACGGGCGGACGGGCTGCGCTTCCGCCCGCCGTCATTGCAGGTGTGCGAGCTTCTCCAGGACGGGGGCGGCTTCGCGCAGCTTCGCCCACTCCTCCTCGTCCAGACCTTCGGCGAGCGAGGCCAGCCAGGCGTTCCGCTTGCGGCGGGACTCCTCGAGCATGGTCTCCGCCTGTGCGGTCTGGCTGACCACCTTCTGCCGGCGGTCGTCGGGGTGCGGCTCGAGCCGGACGAGTCCCTTGGCCTCGAGCAGTGCCACGATGCGGGTCATCGAGGGCGGCTGCACGTGTTCCTTGCGGGCCAGCTCACCGGGGGTGGCCGACCCGCAGCGGGCGAGTGTGCCGAGCACCGACATCTCGGTGGGGCTCAGCGATTCGTCGACGCGCTGGTGCTTCAGGCGGCGGCCCAGCCGCATGACGGCCGAGCGGAGCGAGTTCACGGCGGCGACGTCCGCGTCAGTACCGTGGGACAGGTCAGGCATGTTGTTAGCGTAACTCATTACCCTGGCTAAAGACCAGTCGGTTACGGGCCTGATAGATGTGTCACCCATATGAGTGAGAGACAGCCGGAAAGTGACGCCCTGGCGGCGGGAGTGCGGCGACTCTGGCCCCATGAAATCGACTGTGCTCAGCCTGCGCATGGACGGTGAGCTGCTCGACCGGCTCCGGCAGCATGCGGCGAAACGACAAATGAGCGTCCAGGACTATGTGGTCCGGACGCTCATTCGCGACGACTTCGACGAGCGCTTCAAAGCGGCGGTCGACGAGACGGAGAAGTTCTACGGCGTCACGTGAGGGAGCCCCTCGCGGGCGGCCCGCCGGACGGCCCCGCAGAAACGATCACGCGGTGGCGTTCAGGCAAGGGCGACCGTCAGGCACGGGCGGCCCGTCACGCGGGGGCACCCGTCAGGTGAGGCCGAGAGCCGGCATGGCGTAGTAGAAGACGAACACCGCCGACACCGCGTACATCGCCGCGGGCACCTCGCGCCCGCGCCCGACGGCCAGGCGCAGCACGCTGAACGTGATGAAGCCGATGCCGATGCCGTGGGTGATCGAGTAGGTGAACGGCATCATCACCATCGCCAGGAACGCCGGCGCGGCGATCGTGAAGTCGCTCCAGTCGATGTCCTTGACCGAACCGGCCAGGATCAGGAAGCCGACCGCCACCAGCGCGGGCGTCGCCGCCTGGGACGGCACCATCGTGGCGAGCGGCGTGAGGAACAGCGCCAGCGAGAACAGCGCGCCGGTGACGACCGACGCCAGACCCGTACGGGCGCCTTCGCCGACGCCCGCCGTGGACTCCACGAAGCAGGTGTTGGCGGAGCACGAGGCGCCACCGCCCGCGGCGACGGCGAGGCCGTCGACGACCAGGACCTTGTTGATGCCCGGGTAGTTGCCGTCCTTGTCCATGAGCTTCGCCTCGTCGCCGACGGCGAGGATGGTGCCCATCGCGTCGAAGAAGCAGGACAGCAGCACGGTGAAGACGAACAGGACGCCGGTCAGCAGGCCGACCTTCTCGAAGCCGCCGAACAGGCTGACCTGGCCGAGCAGGCCGAAGTCGGGCGTCGAGAGCGGATTGCCCGGCCATTCGGGCGTCGTCAGGCCCCAGGACTCGATGTCCGCCACCGCGTGGATGATCATCGCGAGCACCGTCATGACGACGATCGAGATGAGGATCGCGCCCGGCACCTTGCGGATGATCAGCGCCAGCGTGAGCAGCGTGCCGAGGGCGAAGACCAGGACCGGCCAGCCGAGCAGATGACCGCCGGTGCCGAGCTGGAGCGGGACGGTGGTGTGGGCGGCGTCCGGGATGCGGGTGATGAAGCCCGAGTCCACGAGCCCGATCAGCATGATGAACAGGCCGATACCGATCGCGATCGCCTTGCGCAGGCCGAGCGGGACGGCGTTCATCACGCGCTCACGCAGGCCGGTGGCCACCAGCAGCATGACCACGACACCGGCGAGCACGACCATGCCCATCGCGTCCGCCCAGGACATCTGGGGCGCGAGCTGGAGGGCGACGACCGTGTTCACGCCGAGGCCGGCGGCGAGCGCGATCGGGACGTTGCCGATGACGCCCATCAGGAGGGTCGAGAAGGCCGCGGTCACCACGGTGGCGGTGACCAGTTGGCCGCCGTCGAGCTGGTGGCCGTACATGTCCTTCGCGCTGCCCAGGATGATCGGGTTCAGCACGAGGATGTAGGCCATCGCGAAGAAGGTGGCGACTCCGCCCCGGACCTCGCGGGCGACCGTGGAGCCGCGTTCGGTGATCTTGAAGAAGCGGTCAAGACCGCCGGACGGCTGCGGGGTCGTGGGCGGCAGGCCGGGAGACCCGACCTCGACGGTGGCCGTGGGGGACATGCGGAAACCTCAGACGTACGCGAAGGGGGGCGACACGAGAAGGGCAGAGAAAACCGGCCAGACTTGGATGATCCAACGAAGGAAACCAGTCAGCCGGAATCGGTTTCAGTATGAACATATGAACGAAAGATCGCCACTCTCCGCGCGTAGACCCTTGTGGTTCCTGACCCCTCAGCCGTCCCGCCCGCCCCGCCTACACTGTGCGCATGGCGAAATGGACCCCCCGGCACGAGGCACCCCCACCCCTTGAGGGCCCGATCGTCGCCACCATCACGGGCGGCACGATCCTGTGGTTCGTGATGTTCCTCGTCCAGGTCCCCTTCTACGGCTGGTTCGACGACCGCGACCTGACCTGGTGGGTGTGGACCTGCCTGGCCGGCGCGGGCCTCGGGCTCATCGGCATCTGGTACGTGCGCAGCCGGGAAGCCGCGATCAAGCGCGCCGCGACCTCCGACGCGGCCGACGCGACCGAGCATCCGGAACCGGGTGCCCCGCCTGCTCCGTAGTCCCCCAGGGGGATTCGTGTCCGACCGTGGTCCGATCTTCCCGCCGTCCGGGGGGTGAACGGTCCGGCCCGGCCGTAACGTCGGAACCATGACGCAGCGGGCGGACATGGGCCGCGGCCCCGAGCCGGAAGGACCCGTCATCGACGCGGGCGCAGAACTCGACCCCGTACACCCCCGGCGGCCACCGGGCGGCGGGCCGCCCGCCACCGGTCTGACGTCGGCGGAGGTGGCGGAACGGGTCGCACGGGGCGAGGTCAACGACGTACCCGTACGCAGTTCACGCTCCGCCGTCGACATCGTCCGCGCCAACGTCCTCACCCGCTTCAACGCCATCATCGGCGTCCTCTGGGTGATCATGTTCTTCGTCGCGCCGATCCAGGACAGCCTGTTCGGCTTCGTGATCATCGCCAACACCGGCATCGGCATCATCCAGGAACTGCGCGCCAAGAAGACCCTGGACTCCCTCGCGGTCATCGGCGAGGCGAAACCGAGAGTCCGCCGGGACGGTGTCGCCGCCGCGGTCTCCACCTCCGAGATCGTCCTTGGCGACCTCGTCGAACTCGGCCCCGGCGACAAGGTCGTCGTCGACGGCGAGATCGTGGAGGCCGACAACCTGGAGGTCGACGAGTCGCTGCTGACCGGCGAGGCCGACCCCGTCCTCAAGCAGCGCGGCGACCAGGTCATGTCCGGGAGCTTCGTGGTCGCGGGCGGCGGCGCGTTCACGGCCACGAAGGTCGGGCGCGAGGCCTACGCGGCGCAGCTCGCGGAGGAGGCGTCCCGCTTCACACTCGTCCATTCCGAGCTGCGCTCCGGTATCTCCACGATCCTCAAGTACGTGACGTGGATGATGGTCCCCACCGCCATCGGACTGATCATCAGCCAGCTGGTGGCGAAGGACGACAACTTCAAGGACTCGGTCGCGAGGACCGTCGGCGGCATCGTGCCGATGATCCCCGAGGGGCTCGTCCTCCTCACCTCCGTCGCCTTCGCGATCGGTGTCATCCGTCTGGGCCGCAAGCAGTGCCTGGTGCAGGAGCTCCCCGCCATCGAGGGCCTCGCCCGCGTCGACGTCGTCTGCCTCGACAAGACCGGCACCCTCACGGAGGGCGGCATGGACGTCACCGAACTGCGCACGCTGGACGGCGCGGACGAGGAGCGCGTCCGGGCGGTCCTGGGCGCGCTCGGAGCGTCCGACCCGCGGCCGAACGCCTCGCTCCAGGCCGTCATCGCCGCCTACCCGGACGGCGGGGAGCACCGCTGCACCGCCGCGCTGCCCTTCTCCTCCGCCCGCAAGTACAGCGGCGCGACCCTCGCCGACGGCGACGGCGCGAGGTCGACCTGGCTCCTCGGCGCACCCGATGTGCTGCTGCCCCCCGGCAACCCGTCCCTCGCCGAGGTGGACCTGCTCAACCGGCAGGGCCTGCGGGTGCTGCTCCTCGCGCGGGCGGAAGGCACCCTGGAGGCCCCGGAGGAGAAGACGCCGACCGCTCTGGTCGTGCTCGAGCAGCGCCTGCGCCCCGACGCGTCCGCGACCCTGCGCTACTTCGCCGACCAGGACGTCGCGGCGAAGGTCATCTCCGGCGACAACGCGGTCGCGGTCGGCGCGGTCGCGGCCAAGCTCGGCCTGCCGGGCGCCGACTCGACGCTCGACGCGCGCAAGCTGCCGGCCGAGCGCGAGGCGATGGGCGCGGAGCTGGACGGGGCGGCGGTCTTCGGCCGGGTCAGTCCGCAGCAGAAGCGCGACATGGTCGGCGCGCTCCAGGCCCGCGGCCACACCGTCGCGATGACCGGCGACGGCGTCAACGACGTCCTCGCGCTGAAGGACGCGGACATCGGCGTGGCGATGGGGGCGGGCTCGGAGGCGACGAAGGCCGTCGCCCAGATCGTCCTGCTGAACAACAGCTTCGCGACGCTGCCTTCGGTGGTCGCGGAGGGCCGCCGGGTCATCGGCAACATCACCCGCGTCGCCACCCTCTTCCTGACGAAGACGGTGTACTCGGTGCTCCTGGCGATCCTCGTGGTCTGCAGCCAGGTCGAGTACCCCTTCCTGCCCCGGCACCTGACCCTGCTCTCCACCCTCACCATCGGCGTCCCGGCCTTCTTCCTGGCGCTCGCCCCCAACAAGGAGCGCGCCAAGCCCCACTTCGTCCGCAGGGTGATGCGCTACGCCGTGCCGGCGGGCGTGATCGCGTCGGCGGCGACGTTCTGCGCGTATCTGCTGGCCCGCTCCCACTACTCGGGGCCGTCCTCGCTGGCCGCGGAGACGAGCGTGGCGACGCTGACCCTGTTCCTGGTCGCCATGTGGGTCCTCGCGATCATCGCCCGCCCCTACACGTGGTGGCGGATCGGCCTGGTGGCGACGATGGGGCTGGGCTTCCTGCTGGTGCTGACGGTGCCGTGGCTCCAGGACTTCTTCGCGCTGAAGCTGGTGGGTACGACGATGCCGTGGACGGCGGTCGTGATCGCGGCGGTGGGGGCGGCGCTGCTGGAGCTGTCGTGGCGGATGGTGGGGCGGCGCTTCCCCGCCTAGCAGCTGTCCGGGCGCGCCCTCTGCTGCCGGGTCGAGGGCGCGCCGTCTACTGCCAGGTCGCGGTGTCGGGGTCGATGCCGTGAGCGCGCGCGCCGGCGTCGATGATGCGACGGAACCACGTGGCAAGGCCGGGGCGGATGCCGTCGTAGTGGGCGGCGAATCCCGGATCGGCCTCGTACTTACGGCCGAGACAGACCTGCATCTGCCTGGTGAGGGGAAAGTACGAGGCGAACACTTCGCGGTGCCGCTCGACGAGTCGATTCGCCTCCGGGCTGCCGGGTACGACGCCGGCGTCCATCGCGTCCCCGAGGGCGCGTTCGAGGCCGGCCATGTCGTCGGCGACGGCCTGCCATTCCTCCGGACCGCGAGAGGCAGAGCGTTCGGCGTACTGCCGCCATTGCGTCGTGTCTCCGTAGCGCTGACGGGCTTGGGCGGGCAGGTCCGGGTTCCACCGGGGGCCGAAGATCGCGGCCTGCTGCTCGGTGGTCAGCAGCAGACCGCGCTCGTGGGCGTCGATCATCCGGTCCAGTCCGGCCGCGAGCTGTCGGAGCCGGTCGATCCGTTCGGCGACCTGGGTGCGCTGCGCGCGCAATGCGGCGGGCACGTCCGCGGGCGAGTCGTCCAGGACGGCCCGGATCCTGTCCAGGCCGAGACCGAGCTCGCGGTAGACGACGACGCGGTGCAGGCGTTCCAGATCAGCAGCGGTGTAGAGCCGGTATCCGGCAGCCGTGCGCAGCGACGGTCGCGCCAGTCCTGTCTCGTCCCAATGGTGCAGCGCGCGGACCGTCACACCCAGGCGCGCCGAGACCTGACCGACGGTCAGGCCATCGGTGTCGGTGGCATCAGGCATGCTCCCCATTGTCACCGCGACGCTCGCCCGGTGGAGTGATCCCGATGGCTTCAAGGTTCCGCGCCTCCTGACTGGTCGGATCAAAGGGCTTCGCCGCGGTGAAGACGATCCGTGCGTTCTCGGGGGTGATCACCTCCACGTCGCGGGTGTTCCAGGGAGTGTCCCGCGGCCCGTCGACCGAGTCGGGGCGCACCGCACGACATGCCTCGACAAGGGAATCGACCTGGCTGAGCACGCCCGCGAAACTGAAGCCCATCGCCGGCGGCTGCTCGGGCACGCTCTCCGCCGAGACGAGGAGGACGTCCTGGAACGCCCACCGGCGCAGATGCACGAGCCTGCCGGGGATGCTGAACAGCTCGAAGAACCCGAGCCCACGGATCCAGAAGTCCACGGACTCCGCCAGGTCGCTCGTGGGGATCGTCACGAACGCGGGCATTCCGTAGATGCCACGGAACGGCTCCGGCGGAACCGCGTCCGGGCCGGGAGCGGGCACGGGACTGATCTCGAACGCGTTGTAGTAGTCGCTCATGCACCCCACGGTCCGGCCTCACGCGGCGTGAGGGTCAAGCCGGTCCGTGAATCCGGCCCTGCTCCGACGGTGAGTGCGGCGGCGCGGCCGGAATGAGTACGCGTACTCAAGGGCGGCGGGCGGCTCGGCCGAAGACTGTGCACATGACACACACCCCCGCCCTCGCCGACTCTCCCGCCCCGACCGTCCTGACCGGCTCGACCGTCCTGACCGGCTCGACCGTCCGCTCGCCGCGCCGCCTGCGGCTCAGCCTCGTCGTGACGGTCGTCGCCGCCACTCTGGCGCTCACCGCCTGCGGCACGGAGAGACCGGGTGCCGACGGCTCCCGCAGCAAGCCCGCCGGAGCCGTCGGCGCCCGGACCACCGAGTCACCGGCCGCCCCCGATCCGCAGGTGGCTTTCGCGGAGATGCTGGAGACGGTCGCGCAGCCGTGCTCCGCGGAAACCCCGTCGTCCGGGGAGGAGCCGGCCGCTCCGGCGGAGACGCCGGCGACCGGCCCGGCGAAGACGCCCAGGCCCGGTCCGGCGAAGACGCCGTGGCAGGACGGTGACGACCCGGCGGCCCCCACGACGGGTCCGGGAGTGGACATGAGCGCTGCCGAGTGGTGCGCGGGCCACCTCCACGTCGAGCGGGTCACCCACGCGCTCATGGGGCCGGCCGATCCCACCCCCGCCAAGGTCAGGAAGGTCCTGAACGGTCTCGGCTACATCGACGAGCGCATCCACGGCCTCGAGCAGTCCGGCCCGGTCACGCGGTTCTTCGTCGACCTGCGGGTCGCGGGCGGCTCGCTCTGCCTGAAGGGATCGGCGGCCGGAGAGAGCACCGACATCGAGTTCTTCGCAGCTTCCGGTACCGGCCCGTTCACGCCGGTGAAGCGGAAGCAGTGACCGACGCGCGCGCGGAACGGTACGGCGGCGCCACCGCCGCCCCCGGTGGGCGCCCAGGCGGACCCGCCGCCCCCGGTTCGCGTCGGCTCGCCCGAATTCACCTGGGCGACATGCGGCCATCACGCATTGCCCACCGGCCGCGACAAGGGTCCACTACGACGAGCGAAGCGTCATGTACTCGACATAGAGGAGCTCATGTGACCCCCCGCCGCCCCCTCTGCACCGCCGCTCTCGTGGCGGGTACGGCCCTCGCGGCCGTCGCCGCGACCGTGCCCGCCGCCGCCCACCCGCACGGCCGGGCCGACGCTCTGCCCGCCGTCCAGCCGCGGGCCGAGACGGCCACGCTCTACGACGACGAGGCGGGCGGCAACGCCAACGCCGACGACCCCGCGATCTGGCGCAACCCCGCCGACCCGGGCCGCAGCCTCGTCGTCGCCACGGCGAAGGAGGGCGGCCTGCGGGTCTACGACCTCGACGCACGCCAGGTCCAGTCGATCGCGGCGCCCGCCCCGGCCACGGAGGACGACGCCCCCGGTCGCTTCAACAACGTCGACCTCCTCCAGGGCCTCCGGCTCGGAGCCGGCCGCGCCGACCTCGCCGTCGTCAGCGACCGCGGCAACGACCGGCTGCGCTTCTACCGCATCGACCGCGACCGCCCCGGCGGCCCGCTGACCGACGTCACCGATCCCGCGGCCGCGCCCGTGTTCTCGTCCGGCCAGGACGAGATCAACGAGCAGGCGACCGCCTACGGCCTGGCCACCTGGACCGACCGGTCGACGGGCCGCTCCTACGCCCTGGCCAGCCGCCGCAACCGGACGGGCATCGCCCTGCTGGAGATCACCGCCCGTCCCGACGGCACGGTCGGCTACCGCAAGGTCCGCACCCTCGAACTGCCCTCCGCCTTCCGCCTCCCCGACGGCACGTCCTGGTCCCCGTGCGGCGAACCCGGTGAACTGCCCCAGGTCGAGGGCATGGTCGTCGACCCGGCGAACGGCATGCTCTACGCGGGCCAGGAGCGCGTGGGCGTCTGGCGGATGCCCGCCGACCTCACCGGCAGGCCCGTCCTCGTCGACAAGGTCCGCGAGTACGGCGTCCCCGGCACGTACGACGAGGAGACCGAGGAGTGCACGCCCGGCGCCGACCCGGGCTACGGCGGCACGCGGCTGGCAGCCGATGTCGAAGGGCTGGCCCTGCTGACCGAGCCGGACGGCGACGGCTATGTGATCGCCTCCGGCCAGGGCGACAACAGCTTCGCCCTCTACGACCGTGAGGTCGGCGACCGCAACGAGTACGAGGGCGGCTTCCGGATCACCGCCGCCTCCGCCACGCTCGACGGCTCCGAGGAGTGCGACGGCGCGGCCGTGCTCAACGCCCCGCTCGGCCACCGGTACCCGAACGGCCTGCTCGTCGTCCAGGACGGCCACGACGCTCCCGGGGACGGTGACCGCGAGGCGACCAACTTCAAGTTCGTCGACCTGGCCGACGTCCTCGACACCGTCGACTGAGACCGGCCCGCGCGGGGGCGCCCGGCCGCCCCCGCGCGTACGGAACCCCGGTCCGCTACGGCCGGGCGTAGGGCCGGGTCATGATCTCCATGTTGTGGCCGCTCGGGTCGTCGAAGTACGCGCCCCGACCGCCGAACAGCCGGTTGACCGCGCCCGGTTCGGTGTGGCCGGGGTCGGCGTAGTACGTGACGCCGATCGCCTCCAGGCGGGCGATCATCGCGTCGAACTGCTCGTCGGGCACCAGGAACGCGTAGTGCTGCGCCTGGATCGGCTCGTCGGTCAGCTCGTAGTAGTCGAGCGTCACGCCGTTGCCGAGGTCCACGGGCAGGAACGGCCCGAACGGCGCGGCGACTTCGACGCCCAGGACGGCGGCGATGAACTCCGCCGACAGCCGCCGGTCCTTGGCGTACACGGCCGTGTGGTTCAACTGGACGGTGGTGACAGGCGGTTGCTGCTGAGGCATGGTGTGGTGACTCTCCAGGTCTTGGTTTTCCTCGAGGGACAGGTCGGAGATGGAGAGACAACGGCGGGCCCCTGGCCCGCCCCGGGCTCACGCCGAGGCCGGGCGCCTCACTCGTGCGTGGCCCATGGCCGACCCGGCAGTCACGTTGCCGAGCGTAGTCCCCGGCCGGACACGGCGCACCCGCATAAGCAGGCGTACTCATGACAACGCCACCCGCGGGGCGAGATGATCAGCGAACGCGTATGCCACGCCCTCGCTGACCGCCGGAGTGCCCAGGTGAAACGACTCGCCCCCGCCATGACCGGCGTGGCCGCCCTGCTGCTGTCGCTGCCCCTCGCCGCCGGTTGCGGGACCCTCGTCGGCGACGACACGGGCGCCTCTCCCCCGCGTGACGCGTCGAGCGCGCCGGCCATCGACCACGCGGCACAGGTCAAGGCGGCGAAAGCCGCACACGACCGGAAGTTCCCGGAGGTGGCGAAGATCTGCGCCGACGCGCCGGCGAAGCCGTCCGAGGAACCGACCCCTTCCGAGGCGCCCACCGACCCGTGGGCCCGCAGGGTCGCGGAGAACCACGCCTACAAGGCACAGGCACGCCTGGACGACGACGCCCGCTGCCGTGGCGACGCCCACGCCCGCCGGATCACCGCCGGTCTGGAGGGCGTACACGACGAGAAGGCGCTGCGCTCCGCACTCGGCCGTCTCGGCTATCCGCCGGAAACGGTGGAGGTGTACGGAACAGGCGCCGCCCCGGGATTCACGTTCGGCATCCCGGACGCCGGTCCGTGCATCACCGGCACCCTGACCGACCCGGCGAAGGCGGAGGCGCACGCGCACTACGTCGAGGGCGGCTGCATGGAGCCCAAGGGAGGGCACTGAGCCGCGACTTCGGCCCAGACGGTCTTCCCGACGGGGCCGCGCGGCTCCACGCCCCAGCGGTCGGCGAGTACGTCCACGAGGACCAACCCCCGCCCCGACACGTCGTCGTCGGCGGGGGTCGGTACGTCGGTCGGCGGATGCACCGAGGAAGCGTCCGAGACCTCGACGCGCACCCGCCGTCCGTCCAGCGTCAGCCGGAGCCGGAAGTCCCGCCCCGGTACCCGCCCGTGCCGTACGGCGTTCCCGGCCAGCTCCGCCACCAGCAGGGCGACGGTGCAGGAGAGGTCGGAGCCGGCGGGGTGACCCCACTCGGCCAAGTGCCGCACGGCCACCCGCCGGGCCAGCCGCGCGCCCCGGGGCGTCGAGCCGAACAGCGCCGCGAACCGGCCTTCCGTGCGCGGCTCTTCGTCCGCCGCCCGCTGGTGGTCCGGGCCTTCGCCCGGCGTCGTCATGGTCCTCAGCACTGTGTCGCCCGTCCCGTTTCGCCGCTTACTCGATGCACGACCCGTGCGTGTACGGACCGTGACGTTCCGTGTTCAAGAGTCGTCGCGCGGCTCTACGCTCGGAAGGGCATGCAGCCTTACACCGCGAGCCGTAAGGAACGGAAGTAAGCCCATGGCCAAAGCAATTGAGCCCGAGGAGTCGATGGCCGCGCTCTTCGGCTGCCGGGTCCGCCGACTGCGCACGGCCGCCGGTCTGACGCAGGAACAACTGGGCGCGAAGACCCATGTGGTGAGCACCCGCATCACACAGGTCGAGCGGGCGTCCGGCGCCCGGCCGACGCTGGAGCTCGCGCGCGCACTCGACGCGGCGCTCGGAGCGGACGGGCTGCTGGTGGACCTGTGGCCGCACGTCTACCGGGAGTCGTTCCCGGACTGGTCGCGGACGTTCATGGCGTACTCGGCGCGGGCCGACGCCATCCGTGAGTACACCGCACACGTCGTGCCGGGTCTCCTGCAGACGGAGGAGTACGCCCGGGCCGTGCTGAGCGTCGGCCTGTCCCACCGGGACGAGCAGCACCTGGAGGAGCGGCTGGCCGCCCGGCTGGAGCGGCAGAAGCGGCTCGCCTCGCCGGACCGCCCGGAGCTGCTGGTGATCCTCGACGAGACGGTGCTGCGGAAGCGGATCGGCGGAGACGATGTCATGCGACGGCAGCTCGCGCGCCTGCTGAAGGCCGCCGCCGAGCCGCACATCACCGTGCAGGTCCTGCCGTTCGACGAAGGCGCGCACGACGTGCTGGGCGGCTCGCTGACCGTGCTGACCCTGGCGGACGGATCCGAAGTCGCCTACACGGAAGGCGCGGACCACGGTCAGCTCTTCGAAGACCGGCCGGATGTGCGGCGTTTCGCGGTGGCCTACGATCGGCTGCGGGCAGCGGCCCTGCCCCCGCGCAGGTCGCTCACCATGATCCGATCCGCGATGGAGGAGGACTACCGTGACCCCGAACTCCCTTCCCGGTCCGCGCGACGCCGCCTGGCGAAAGAGCAGTTACAGCAATCAGGAGGGCGGCAACTGCGTCGAGGTGGCCGACGGAATCCCCGGCGTGGTTCCGGTACGTGACAGCAAGGCCCCGCACGGTCCCGCGCTCACCTTCGCCACCGCGTCCTGGACCGCGTTCATAGGCGAGTTGAAGGCCGCCGACCGGGCCTGAGCCGAGCGGGACCCGGTGCGCACGCCGGTCCTCCCGGCCCGCCGGGACCTCGCCCGCGAGGCGTCGGTGAGCCACGAACTCCCCCGAAGAACCTGGGGGAAAGAACCACCTGCCCACCCTCCCCTCCCCGCATCACCCGGACGGGTGACCGGCTTGCGGGGGCGGGAAGTCGGCCGTTACGTTCGCGGCAACAACCTCAGACATATGACGGCCCCCGGCCGGGACGGCAATCCCGATCGAGGGCCTCACCGATCAGGAAGCGATACCTTCCCGATGGCTGAACGGCAGTCTAACGCGCCCCTGCGCGCCCCCGCCGGAGCTCCGACCTCCGGCGTGATCCACGTCCGCACCCGGCTCGCCGGCGACTTCACGGTGATCGCCAACGCCCTGCTCCAGCGCCGGGGCAGCGCGGTCACGGTCGGCGTCGCGGGCTACATCCTGTCGCTGCCGGACGGCGCGGCCGTACGCATCGACGCGCTGTGCGAGCACTTCACCGAGGGCGAGATCCTCATCTCCCGGGCCCTGCGGGAGCTGGAGGCGGACGGCTATCTCGAGCGGCGCCGTGAGCGCGGCCCGAGCGGCCGGCTCCGCACCCGGACGTTCTTCCACGACGTGCCACCGGGCGCCGACCCCGAGCCCCTTCGCCCGCGCCCCCACAGGCCCGAGCCCTCCCCGCCGCAACAGCCCGCACCCGGGCCCCGGCCGGAGTCGCGGCCCGGGCACGAGCCGCATCACGCACCGGATCGCGCACCGGAGCACGAGCCGGACCCGGCGGCCGCCGCGGAGAGCGCCACCACGGAACCGGGCCCTGCCGCCCCGGAGCCCACCGGCACGGAACCTTGCCCCGCCCGGGGCCCGGCCGCCCAGCCCGCGCCCGACCCCCGCGCCTCGGTGATCCTGGCCTCGCTGCGCATCGTGGACCGCAGGCTGATCCTGTCCCGGCGCGAGGCGGATCGGCTCGCCCCGGCGGTCACCCAATGGCTCGACCACGGCGTCAGCCCCGAGGACATCACCGCCCACCTCACCACCCGCCTGCCGGAACCCTTGCGGGCCCGCCCGGCCCGCATCCTCGCCTACCGCCTCCGCGAACTCCCCCCACCCCTCCCCGACCGGCCCCCGGCCCCCGCCGTCCTCCCCTGGCAGACCTGCGACGGCGGCTGCGAACGCGCCTTCCGCGCGGCCGAACCGGGCCACTGCCGCGACTGCCCACCGGCCGCGGGCCTGGCGACAGCGTGCTGACCCGCTCCTACGTGGGCGGCGCCCGCGGGCAGACGTGGTTGTGCGACGATGCAGAATCCGACGGCTGCGGGAGGTGGCGCATCATGGTCGACAGATTCACCGACGGACTTCTCACGCCCACGGAGACATCCTCGTACCTGCAGATCCCGTCTTCGACGCTCACCTCCTGGCTCAGGAGCACCGCCGCAGACGCACCTCTGGTGCACCAGGTGGAACCGGCGCGGAAAGGCCAGCCTTCGGTGCCGTTCATCGCCGTGGCCGAGGCGCATGTTCTCCGCTCGCTCCGCTCCCTCGGCCTGCGGATGAGCGAGATCAAGGAAGCGGCGGCCGCAGTACGAACCGCCTTCGACACGCCGTACGGCCTCGTCTCCAGGCGGATCGCCACCGATGGCGTCGACATCTTCGTCGAGCACGGCCTTGGGGACCTGCGCAGGGCCCGCGACGGCCAGGCACCTATCCACGAGGTCGTGTCCGAGTACCTCCGCTATCTGACCTGGGATGCGGACGACGACTACCCGTCCAGCCTGAGGCTGCGCCAGTACCCGGACTCCGTTCCGGTCATCATCGATCCGCGCTTCGGCCATGGCCTGCCGGTCATCGCCGCCAACCGCGTCCCGGTCAAGGCCGTCACCGACCTCTGGGAAGCCGGCGAGACCGTCGAGGACATCGCCTACGAGTTCGACATGCGCCCCGAGCAGGTGGACTCCCTGTGTGACGCCGTGGTGCACCTTGCCGCCTGAGTTCTTCCTCGACCGCAACCTCGGACGCCGCGTCGCGGAAGATCTCAGGATGCGCGGCTGGATCGTTCACCGGATCGGCGACGTCTTCCCCACGGACGCTCAGGACATCCCGGACGAGCAATGGATTGCCCACGGACTTGACCGCGCCTGGGTACCGCTGTCGAAGGACGGCCGCATCAAGACGGCCCTGTTCTCGTATAGCTACGGTCAGGTGGCGTGTAGCCCTGCGTAACGACTCGGGTCGTCGTTTCTCCTCGTCGGTCGGCTCGTTGAGCTGAACGAGTGATCGCGGGTGGGGCGGAGGGGCGCAGGTGCGGCAGGACTGGGAGCCGGAGGACCTGATTGAGGTCTGGACGCTACTCGAAGACGACATGAAGCGGGTGCGGAACAAGTCCGGGGCGACCCGGCTCGGGTTCTCGTTGTTGCTGAAGTTCTTCGAGGTGGAGGCGCGGTTCCCGGAGTCGGCCGGGGAGATACCGACCGTCGCGGTGGAGTACGTGGCCCAGCAGGTGAAGGTCCCCGCGGAGGCGTGGGGCGCCTACGACTGGCAGGGCGACCGGATCAAGCGGCACCGCAAGGAGATCCGGGCGGCGTACGGGTTCCGGGCGAACACCGAGGAGGACCAGGACCGGTTGGCCGCGTGGCTGGCGACCGAGCTGTGCCCAGTGGAGCTCTCCCGCGACCGGCTCGCCGCCGCAGTGGTGGCCCGGTGCCGCAACGACCACATTGAACCGCCGGCCCCGGGGCAGGTGCGGCGGCTGGTCGGCAAGGCGGTCAAGGTCTTCGAGAAGCGGTTTTGCCGCAGCACGCTGGACCGGCTCAGCCACACGACCCGCTCGCGCCTGGAGGACCTGATCGCGGGTGACGACGGCGGCCGGGACGTGGACGGCGGCGTCGCCGTGGCGGGCGGTGGACGCTCGCACTTCGCCGAGCTGAAGATGGACCCCGGCGCCCCGGGGCTGGAGAGCCTGTTGGCCGAGGTGAACAAGCTGGAGCGGTACGGCGCCTGGAGCTGCCCGCAGACCTGTTCGCGGACGTGTCGGAGAAGCTGGTCGACGCCTGGCGGGCGCGGGCGTCGAAGGAGTACCCGGCGAACCTGGAGCGGATGACGCCGCCGCGGCGGCTGACGCTGCTGGCCACGCTGTGCCATGTGCGGCAAGCGGAGATCACCGACTCGCTGGTGGACCTGTTCATCCAGCTCGTGCTGAAGATCAACACGCGTGCGGAGCGGAAGGTCGACAAGGAGCTGGGGGCGGAGCTGAAGAAGGTCCGCGGCAAGGAGGCGATGCTGTTGCGGGTCGCGGAGGCGGCGTTGTCGGAGCCGTCGGGCACCGTGCGGAGGGTGATCTTCCCGGTGGTCGGAGGAGAGAAGACGCTCAAGGCGCTAGCGGCGGAGGCCGCAGCGAACGAGGCCCGCTACAAGGCGAGGGTCCGTACGGTGCTGCGGTCGTCGTACTCGGCGCACTGGCGGCGGATGCTCGCGCCGCTGCTCAAGGCGCTGGAGCTGAAGTGCAACAACACCGCCTACCGGCCGGTGATGGACGCGATCGACCTGCTCAAGCGGTACCTGGAGCAGCCGCTGAAGGAGGGCGCGTTCTTCGACCCGGCCGAGACGGTGCCGCTCGACGACGTGGTGCCCGAGCAGTGGCGGGCGGCGGTCGTCGACGACGACAAGGGCCGTGTCGAGCGGATCCCGTACGAGCTGTGCGTGCTTGTGGCGCTGCGCGACGCATTGCGGCGGAGGGAGATCTGGGTGGTGGGCGCCAGCCGGTGGCGGAACCCGGAGGACGACCTGCCCGCGGACTTCGAGGACAACCGGGACGTCCACTACGCCGCGATCCGCCAGCCGCAGGACGCCGACGAGTTCATCACGGCGCTGCAAGGCAGGCTCCGCACGTCGCTGGACCGTTTCGAGGCGGCCCTGGCGGAGGGCACCACGGGCGGGGTCGCGATCGTCAAGAAGCACGGCGAGCCGTGGATCAGGTTCTCCCCGCGCGGCAAACAGGAGGAGCCGGAGTCCCTGGTCGCCATCAAGGGGGAGATCGAGCGCCGGTGGGGCACCATCGACCTGCTGGACATCCTGAAGTACGCCGAGTTCGATACGGACTTCATCGCCGAGTTCACCTCGGTGGCCACCCGCGAGAACCTGTCCAAGGACGTGCTGCGGCGCCGCCTGCTGCTGGTGCTGTTCGGGCTGGGCACCAACATGGGATCAAGCGGGTCGCGGTGACCGGCAAGCACGGCGAGTCCGAGGCGACGCTGCGCCGGGTGCGGCACCTGTTCGTCAACCGGGCCAACATGCGCGCCGCGCTGGTGAAGCTGGTCAATGCCACCCTCGCCGCCCGCGACGAGGTGTGGTGGGGCACGGGCACAGCGTGCGCGTCCGACAGCCGCAAGTTCGGCTCCTGGTCCTCGAACCTGATGACCGAGTGGCACCAGCGCTACCGGGGCCCCGGCGTGATGATCTACTGGCACGTCGAGCGGAAGTCGGTGTGCATCTACTCCCAGCTCAAGAGCTGTTCGGCCTCCGAGGTCGCCTCGATGATCGAGGGCGTGCTGCGGCACTGCACCGACATGGACGTCGACCGGCAGTACACCGACACCCACGGCGCCTCCATCGTCGGGTTCGCCTTCGCGCACATGCTGGACTTCAAGTTGATGCCCCGGTTGAAGAACATCGGCTCCGCGCGGCTCTACCGGCCGGCTGCCGGGCAGGACGAGAGCTGGCCGCACCTGGCGCCGGTGCTGTCCACCAAGACAATCAACTGGGATCTGATCCGCCAGCAGTACGACCAGATCGTGAAGTACACCACCGCCTTGCGCCTGGGTACCGCCGAGGCCGAGCAGGTCCTGCGCCGCTTCACCCGCGGCGGCCCCAAGCACCCCACCTACCAGGCGATCGAGGAGCTGGGCCGGGCGGTGCGTACGGCGTTCGTCTGCGATTAACTCGCCGACGTCGAACTGCGCCAAGAGATCCACGAGGGATTGCAGGTCGTGGAGAACTGGAACTCCGCGAACAAGGACCTCTTCTACGGCAAGGACGGCGACCTGGCAGGACAGGACAAGGAGTCCCAGGAGGTGTCCATGCTCGCGCTCCACCTACTCCAGTCCGCCCTGGTTCACGTCAACACGCTGCTGATGCAGCAGGTCCTCGCCGACCCGAAGTGGGCCGACACCCTCACCGACGCGGACCGGCGGGCACTCTCCCCGCTGTTCTGGACCCACGTGAATCCCTACGGCCGGTTCGAACTCGACATGAACAGACGCCTCGACCTGGATCTGACCGCCCGGGACGCCCTGCCCGCGCCGCGCATCCCCGAGGACAGACCAGCTGCGGCCCCGGGGTGAGGAGCTGGGGCCCCGATCTCCCTACGAGCTCAGTCACCACTGCTCGGTCAGTGGGTAAGCGCCACGCTGGGCTCAGCCCCAGGTCTGGCCGGCCGGTTCCTTGATGGTGCGGTTGATCCGGTTGAAGAAGTTGGTCAGCGCGATCTCCAGGTTGATCGCGCCGATCTGTTCCTCGGTGAAATGGGCGTTGATCTCTTCCCAGATCTCATCGGTGACGCCCTCCGCACCGTCCTGCAGCCGGGTGGCGGCCTCGGCCAGCGCCAATGCCGCGCGCTCCGCATCGGTGTAGAACGGCGCCTCTCGCCACGCCGCCACGTTATGCAGCCGCTCGTCAGTGTCACCGGCCTTCTTCCCCCCGGCGACACTGGCGTAGACGCACGCCGAGCAGCCGTTGATCTGGCTGGCGCGCAGGTGGACCAGCGCGAGCAGCTTCGGGTCGACGCCCCCGGCGGCGATCGCCTTCTGCAGGTGCCCGACCGCCTTCCACACGTCGGGGTTGTTGGTGCTCTTGTTCTTCAGTCGGTTCTGCATGGCAGGGTGCTCTCCTTGATCGGGGTTACCTTGCGGGGCTGGTGCCCGTCACCCCTATGACGGAGCAGCTTCCAGGGAGGTAACACCATGTCCGGCGCCCATCCCGCCGATCCGATCGCCGAGGCCTTCGAGGGGCACCGCGCCCGGCTCACAGCCGTTGCCTATCGCGTGCTCGGCTCGCACGCCGACGCGGACGACGCGGTCCAGGAGGCGTGGCTGCGTCTGTCCCGCCAGGACGCCGACGCCATCGACAATCTCGGCGGTTGGCTGACCACCGTGGTCGGCCGCATCAGCCTCGATCTCCTACGCTCGGGCCGAACGCGCCCGACAGTCCCCCTCGACGACCAGCTGCCCGAACTTACCGTGACGCTCGACGATGGCCCGGCTCCTGAAGAGGTTGTGGCACTGGGCGACTCGGTGGGCCTGGCGCTGTTGACGGTCCTGGACTCGCTGCGCCCCGACGAGCGGCTGGCGTTCGTGCTGCACGACGTGTTCGCCGTGCCCTTCGCGGAGATCGGCATCATTCTCGGCAAGTCCGCTGACGCGACCAAGATGCTCGCCAGCCGCGCCCGCAGGAAAGTACAAGCCGCCCGGCAGCCGGCGAGCGCCGGACGACAACGACGCGAGGTGGTCCAAGCCTTCCTGGCCGCGGCCCGCGACGGTCAGTTCGAGCAGCTGCTGCAGGTTCTCCACCCCGAAGTGAAGTTCACCGTCCACACACCGAACGGCACGTTCGTCACCCTCGGAGCCACCGAAGTCGCCACCCGCGCACGAGTGGCCGGCAGCGCGGCACGAGGACATGCGGCGACCGTCAACGGCCTCCCCGGCGTCATCTCCTGGAGTGAAGACGGCATCCCGCTCTCCCTCCTTGCCTTCATCGTGGCCGCCGGCCGCATCACCGAGATCATCGCCGTGACAGACCCGGCCAAACTTGCGCTCATTGACCTGCCGGACCCGGTGTGACTCCCTGCCGGCGACGGCCGCTCGGTCCATGCCGGATCCCGCCGAGACGGTGGTGTAGCCCACCTGGTGGATCGAGAGTGCGGGGCCTGGGATGAGCGCCCCGCACCGATCGGCAGGGCCCCTTGCAGTACAACGAGCGCTCGACCCCGGTGCCGGGCGGTCAGCACCCCACCGCTGTTCCGCCCGCCGCTTTCCGCCCTGTCGGCAAACGATCGTTTGACGACAGACGTCCGACGCGCCCAATGAACCCGTGCAATCCGGGGGTCCGAGGCGGCGCGAATCCAATCAGATCCGATGGCGATTGCTGACAGGGTTTGACGACAGATAGGGTCCGATCCTCCGTACGGAAGGGGCTCCTCGGTGGCGAACCTGGTCTACAAGCGGGTCTCGACCGACCAGCAGTCGACCGCTCGGCAGAACCTCGTCCTGGACGGCGCCGGGATCGCGGCCCCGGTCGTCTTCGAGGAGGAGCCGGGCACCTCCAGCCGCCTCCACCCCCTCCAGCGCCCAAAGTTCCGCGCGCTCCTCGACTACGCGCGGCCGGGCGACACCGTCCACGTCTCCGAGATGTTCCGCCTCGTGCGCGGCACCGGGCACATCCTCGACGTGCTCGACGTCCTGCACCGCGACCAGCTCGCCCTGCGCATCCACGACGGCGCGTTCTCCGCGATGGACCTCACCGCCCGCCACCCGCGCACCGGCGAGCTGCTGTCCACCGTGAAGTTCATGGTGCAGACCCTCGCCGCCGCCGGCGAACTCCAACGAGACCTCCAGCGCGAGCTGACGTACGACGGGCTGCGGGCCGCCGAGGCGAAGGGCAGCAAGGGCGGGCGCCGCCCTGCCGTCCCGGCCGCGAAGACCGGCGACGTGCGCACCGCGTACCTGGAGGGCCGCTCCATCGCCGCCCTGGCCCGCGACCACGGCGTAAGCCTGGGCGCGATCCGCACGGCCGTCGCCGACCTGATGCCCGACCACACTGCCATCGAGGAGGACGCCCCCGCACCGGAGCTGCCGGTCGCCCTCGACATGCCGGGCAAGGTCGCCGACTACCTCCGCACCACCGACCTGGGGCCCGACGAGCGGACCGCGCTCGACCAAGGGGTGACCGTACGACGCGGCCAGGGCTACACCTTGCGCGTCACCGCCGCCCCCGCCGTGCACCGACAACTCCTCATCCGCTGCCAACCACTCGACGGCGGCCAGGGTGTACTGACGGTTCCCGCCCAGCGCAAGGCCCGCCGTGAGTACGAGAACCGCGTCAACGCCCTGGAGGGTGCGGCGCGGCGCTGAAGAGCTGTCAGGGCCGCAGCCCGAGCGTTACGCAGTGCTACACGCCACCTGGCCGTAGCTATACGAGAACAGGGCCAAGACCCGCGACCTGGAGATCCAGCCCGTACTCGACCGCAGTGCGGTGCTCTTCTACCTCGACAACCAGCAGCTCCGCAGCATCGAGATGGTCGAGCGTCTCGACGCGCACCGCGACGCGATCCATCGGGCCATCGAGAAGGGCGGCCCCGCCGCGTACGCCGTACGGCGGGACCGCGTCGAGCGCACCTGGCCCTGACGGCTCGCGACGTTTGATCGGACCCTGTTGGTCGCCGTCGGCCGTGGGACCGTGCCCGTGGTCTCGCGGTCCGCCGCACGCGCCTGAGCGCAGGGTTCCGGCCCGGGATCCGTATGCCGCCCGGGCCCCCCGGCGCCGTCAGACGCGGGCGATCAACGCGTAACGCTCGTCCGGCACCGGGCCGCCCCACAAGACCGGGTCGCCGCTGAGGAGTTCGACGCGCAGGTCGGCCACGAGAGGCCGGACGGCCGCCGACAGGTCGGCGGCCGTGACGCCGCCGTGCCAGGGCAGGGCGTCCGCGCCCGCCACGTACTCCACGCCGGCCTGACCGGACTCGCGCCAGCGGCCTTCGACGAGGATCAGCGTGCCGCCGGGGCGGATGCGGGCCGTCCAGTCGGCGAGGGCGGCCTCGGGGTCGGGCAGGGTCCACACGAGGTGGCGGGAGAGCAGGGCGTCGAACCGCTCGTCGCCGGTGGGTGGTGCCGCCGCGTCGCCCACCAGGAAACGGGCCGGGAGACCGGCGGCGGAGAGCTTGGCCCGGGCCTGGTCGACCATCCGGGGCGAGAGGTCGACCCCGGTGACCCGGTGCCCGGCCTCCGCCAGCAGCGCGGAGAGCGAGCCCGTGCCACAGCCGACGTCCAGCACGGACGACGGGTCCGACGGGAGCCAGGCGGTGAGCAGTCGGGACCAGGCAGCGCGGGTCCCGGCGGCCCTCAGGCCGTGATCGGGCTCCGCGTCGAAGTCGGCGGCGGCTGCATCCCAGTACGCGGTGATCGCTGCGGAGTCGGTCATCCGCCGATCCTCTCAGCCGCCACCGACAGTGCCGTGGTGGGCGAGCGCCGCGTGCGGATCGCCCTCGACGGGACGGTGGTCGATGTGAACGGTGGCCGCCGTCAGCCGGGGCACGGCGTGGATCAGCGCGTGCTCGGCCGCGACGGCCAGCGAATGCGCCTGGACGACGGTCAGTCGCGGGTCGACCACGATGTCGGCCTCCGCCCGCAGCGCGTGCCCGATCCACCGCATCCGCACCTGCCCGGTGCCCAGCACCCCGTCCACGCCGCGCAGCGCGGTCTCCGCCGTCCCGACGAGGGCCGGATCGACCGAGTCCATCAGACGCCGGCAGACCTCACGGGCGGCGTCCTTCAGGACCAGCAGAATGGCGGCGGTGATCAGCAGACCGACGACCGGATCGGCCCACCGGAGGCCCAGCGCGGCGCCGCCCGCGCCCAACAGGACGGCCAGCGAGGTGAATCCGTCCGTACGGGCGTGCAGACCGTCCGCGACGAGCGCGGCGGAGCCGATCCGGCGGCCGGTGCGGATGCGGTAGCGGGCGACCCACTCGTTGCCCGCGAAACCGACCAGCGCGGCCGCCGACACCGCCCACAGGTGCGTGATCTCACGAGGATTCAGCAGCCGGTCGACGGCCATCCAGGCGGCGACGACCGCCGAGGCCGCGATGGCGGCCACGATGACGATGCCCGCAAGGTCCTCGGCCCGCCCGTAGCCGTACGTGAAGCGGCGGTTCGCCGCGCGTCTGCCGAGGATGAAGGCGATGCCGAGCGGGACGGCGGTCAGCGCGTCGGCGGCGTTGTGGACCGTGTCGCCGAGCAGCGCCACCGACCCGGACAGGGCGACGATGACGGCCTGGACGACGGTGGTCGCCCCCAGCACCACGAGCGAGATCCACAGCGTGCGCATCCCGTCGCGGGACGTCTCCATCGCCGCGTCGACCTTGTCACCGGACTCGTGGCTGTGCGGCCGGAGGAGATGGGCGAGGCGGTGCGCGAATCCGTGCCGCGGCCCGCTGCGCCCAGGTCCGTGATCGTGACGGGCGTGATCGTGACGGGCGTGATCGTGATCGCCGTGGTCGTGATCGCCGTGGTGGTGAGCGCCGTGTTCGTGATCGCCGTGGTGACGATCACCGTGGTGGTGTTCGTGCCCGTTCGGATGCCTGTGCCGAATCCCCGCCATGGCACCCACCGTCGCACAGGAACCACGTTGCGGCTACAGCCGTCATACGCCCTGTGACCAGGTGCGATTCCCTCGCAAGTACGCGCGGGCGGCACCTGGCCCACCAGAGACGGCCTACGCGTCGAACCAGCGGTCCCGCGCCAACTCCTCCGTACGGGACGGGTCCTCCAGCAGCGCCGCGACCTCGAAGCGGCGCGGCCACTGGCCCGCCGCCCAGGCGAGACCGGCCGCCACGCCTTCCAGCGTCGCGGCGTGCAGCACGCCGTCGGGCGTGCGGCGCCAGTCGAGTTCGGTGCCGCCCGCGACCAGTTCCTCGTGCTCGACGTACGAGTCGGGCGTCGCCGGGCCCAGCAGGACGCGGACCGACTCCGGGACCTCGTGCTCCTCGCCCTCCGTCGTGACGTCCGCGTCCACCGTCTCGCTCAGGCGCCTGACCTGGAACAGGTCCGCCAGGTCCGCCGCGCGGGTCGGCGCCACCGGAAGCAGGGGCAGACCGGCGGACAGCGGCAGCAGGTCGGGGGTGTCCGCGACGACCGCGTCGGCGGCGTCCACCACACGCACCTCGCCGTCCACCACCGCGCGCAGCTCGTCGGGGAGCGTGACCTGGTCGGGGTCCAGATCGGCGAGCGCCGTGTACAGGCCGTGCAACTGCCGGCCGGTCACCTCGCGGTCGGGGTCGGCCAGGCGGGACAGCAGCTCCGCCGCGCCACCCGGCTCGTCCAGCAGCGCCGCGACCGAGGTGCGGACGCCGAGGGCGTGCAGCACCTGCGCGTCGGCGAAGCCGGTCGTGTCGGCCGACTCGTACAGGCCCTCCAGCAGCGGGTCCGCGCCCGACGCGCGCAGACCGGCGGGGCGGCGGCCGTCCAGCACCGGATGGTCGCGCAGCCACCACGCCGTGTACGGGCGCACGGTCTCCGTCGTGCCGTCCGGCATCAGGATCCGTACGGACTGGGTGAGCGCGTCCCGCAGCGGCGGCTGCGCCAGCAGCGCGAGCGCCTGCGGCCAGCAGTCGTCGTCCACCAGGTCCAGGTCGCGCACGGCGACGATCTCCGTGGCGACCGGCGGCACGGGCGTGTCCGGCAGCCGGTCGAGGAGGTCCTCGCACCACACGTCCACCGCGTCGAGCAGGCCCGCGTCGTCGGGCTCGGCGAAGTCGCCTTCGCGCGGCTCGAGTTCATCGGGGTCGAGGACGACGTCGGTGGCACGGACCAGGGCGAAGTTCGCGAGGACACCACAGGCGGCGAGGGGCTGTTCGCCCCAGCGCTCGGCCAGCTCGGCGTCGCACAGGGCGAGTTCGCCCTCGCGCATCACCGAGGCGAACGGGCTGTCCGGCAGGACCAGTTCACCGGCCGGGGCCGGCTCGCCGTCCTCGTCGGGCAGGGCGAGCGCGCCGAGCCACGGCTCGTCGCCCGGCTCCAGCTCCGCGTCGCGGACCAGCGCCAGCACCGTCTCGGCGAGCTCTTCGGCGTCGAGCGTGTCGGCGTCCTCGTCCCACACCTCGCCCTCGTCGAGCGAGGCCGCCACCGCCGCCCGCACCTGCGGGGTCCGCAGAACGGCGCGCGGCGTCGCGGGCAGCGCCCCCAGCTTCTCCAGCAAGGGGTGGGCGGCGTCCGGGTGGACGACCTTCAGGCCGAGGCGGGCCAGGTCGGCCGGGGTGTCCGCGAGCGGGAGCAGCGTCTGGCGGGGCCCGATGGTGGTGCGCGAGTCGGCGAGCGGGACGGGGAGACCCGACAGACGGTCCGGGTCGACGCCCGCGAGGCTCTCGTACAGGCGGTGCCACCAGGCCGGTTCGCGTTCCAGACCGGCCAGCCGGTCGATCGCCTCCGTGAGCGGCACCCGTGCCACGCCCAGCGTGCGCAGCTCCACCCGGCGCTCGAGACCGGCGGGCAGCAGCGTCGGCATGACCTCCGCGAGTACGCGCACGGTGTCCGTGCCCGCGCCCTCCAGCACCTCCGCCTCGATGGGCCGCAGGCCACCGGTGGTCACCCGGTCCGGCAGCCCGGTGTCCTCGTCGGACATGTCACGCGGGACCGCCGCCTCGAGGAACGCGGTACGCGGCAGGCGCCGCAGGATCGCCGCCCGCAGCGCGCCGTCGAGTTCGCCCTTGCCGAGCGGGCCGGGCACGAGGTCGATGACGCCGGTGGTCACCGGCTGCCAGCCGCCGAGCAGTTCGGCGTACGCGTCCGCCGCGCGCTCCACCAGGAAGTCGGTGAGCGGCCCGCGGGCCGGGTGGCGGCGGGTCGTGTCCAGCGGCAGCGACGCGATGAGCAGCGCGGGCACGCCCAGGGGCTCGTCGGTGGGGGTCGGCGCGTGCACCACGGGGGCGGTGAGCGGCCGGGCGGGCGCGCCCTCGTCGTCGACGGGGACGGCCCAGGTGACGGTCCAGTGCGGCCGCAGCCGCTCCTCGACCGGCCGGTCCGCCAGCAGGGCGGGCTCGGTCGCCCCGCCGTGGCTGACGACGCGCCAGCGGCGCTCGCCGTGGACGCTGTCCTCGATCCGGACGTACGGCTCCTGCTCGTAACGCTTCAACACCCGCGTCGAGTCGGGGGTTTCGATGACGATCTCGGCGAGGCCGGGCAGCGTGAGCAGCAGCGCGTCGTCGATGCCGGCGAGCAGACGCTCGACGAGGTCCACGGCGGCGCCGTCGCGCAGCGGCAGCACGACGACCGTGTCGTAGCCCTCCGGCGCGGTGCCCTCCGCGGGCAGCGGGAGCCGCAGCAGGGGCACGTGCCCGTCCCTGCGGCGCAGCTCGTCCCCGAGGCCGGGGCTGGCCTGGGCGGCCCGGCCCGCCAGCTCCCTGGCCTCCGCCAGGGACCAGCGCACGCCGCCGTGCCGGCCGACGACGGCCGGCTCGTCGCTGACCGCGAGGACAGCGGCGAAACCGACACCGAACCGGCCGACGGCCGCCTCGTGGCCCTCGCGCTTCGCGGAGGCCCGCAGGGTGCTCAGCGACTCGACGCCGGTGGCGTCCAGCGGGGCGCCGGTGTTCGCGGCGGCGAACACGGGGGGCTCGCCGGCCGCTCCGGCGGGCCGCAGGTTCAGCCGCAGCCGGCCGGGGACACCGGCACGGGCGGCGGCGTCGGCGGCGTTCTGCGCCAGCTCGACGACGAGACGGTCCCGGTAGCCGCCGAGGGCGAGATCCTCCTCGGCGTTGGCGTCCTCCCGGAAGCGGGCGGGGCTCGCGCCCCACGCGTCGAGCACGCCGCGCCGCAGCCGCGCCGTCCCGAACGGGTCGGCCCACTCGGTCGTCCTGACGCTCACGCTGTGCTCCACTCTCTTACGGCTCCCGGGCGCGGGGCCGGCCAGGCCGGCCTGCTCCGACTCCTGATGGGCCCGAAGGTACCGCGTACCGGCGCGAGGTGCGGTCCCCGCCCACCGCTCGCCACGACGCACCGGGCGTGTCCCCCTGCCCCGCCGGCCCCACGCAGCTCCGCCGTGCCGGCGGAACCACCGGCCGCCACCTCCGTGGCACCCGACCCGCCGGCAGCCCCCGCCCGGAACGCCGCGACGCACCGGGGCGGAACGGGTGCCCGGGCCGCGGAAACGGGGGCAAAGCCGGGGCACGGCCCGGCCGAGAAGGGACGGGATGGGACACAGCGGACCACACCCCCCGGGACCGGTAGCCGGGCCATTGCCCCCGGACCGAGCGCAGGACCGGGACACGGAAGCTCCGAACCCGAGGTGCTGGGCCGGAGCCGGGCCCGGCCCCGGGCCCCGGAAGAGCACGGGTTCAGGACGCGGGCGGGGCCGTCGCCCCCCGCAGGGGCAGGGCCGGGACCGCACGCGCAGGCAGTGAACGGCGCGAGCCCCGAGGCACGCGCGGCGACCCGGTGGAACCCTCGCCAGGCACCGGCGCAGAGCCAGGCATCGCGGGTCCGGGCCTGGACGAGGGCGAGGCCCGGGACCACCCGCACAGGGCAGGGCTCGGCCCCCGGCCGGGAGAGGCGAGGCTCCGGCCAGGCACGCCGGGCCGGGGCCCGGGCGTGGTGGGCCGCGGCCCGCACCCGGACTCCACCGGGACGGAACCGCCGCCACACGCCAGGGCAGGGCGTAGCCCGCTCCTGGGCGCAACGCCGACGGGCCGACGGCCAACCCGCCACGGATGCGCTCAGACTCCCCCGGGACGGAACCGTCGCCACACCAGGGCAGGGCGCAGCCCGTCCCCGCGCGCAACGAGAACGGGCCGACGGCCCAGGCCGCTACGAGTGGCCGAGGTCGTCCGACGTGCCGTCAGGCTCCTCCGGGACGGAGCCGCCGTCGCGGGGCGGGCGCAGCGGGAACTCGTCCGCCGCCATGGAGTCGAAGACCGGCGGCGGCGGTGTCGGCGGCTTCGGCATCACCGCGGCCTCCGAGTGGCCGCCGCAGCCGTACGCCAGCGAGACCACGCGGCCGTCGGCCGGCGAGAACTCGTTCGCGCAGATGCCGAACGCCTGCCGCAGCGAGCCCGCGATCGGGACGAGGAAGCCGCAGGACTCGCAGGACGCCGGGGCAGCCTGCGCCATGGGCGTCTTCGCGCCGTAGGACTCCTCCCAGCGGTCGGCCGCCGCGTGGAGGCCGTACCGGGACAGCACGCGCGCGCGGCGCATGCCCAGTTCCTCGGCGAGCGCCGCGATCCGGCCCCTGCCGTTGTCGGTCGTGGACTCGATCGCGGTCCTGCGGTCGGTGAGCTCCGCGTCCTCCGCCTCGACCAGCTCGACCAGGTCGTGGGTCGGGGGGTGCTCCGCGAGGACCGAGTTCGGCGGCGGCTCGTCCTCGCCGCTGTAGCCGGGCTCGAGGCGGAGATCCTCCGCCTCGGTGGGCAGCAGGTCGCCCGGGCCCATGTCACCGGGCCGCAGCCGCTCGCTCCACGGGACCCACTCGGGCGCCAGCAGCGCGTCGGGGCCGGGCAGCAGGACGGTTTCGTCAAGGGTGACGTTCTTCGCCCGTGAGGCGCGTGTGACGGTCACGGCCCAGCGCCAGCCTCGGTAGCCGGCCTCCTGGCACTCGAAGAAGTGCGTGACGACCCGGTCCCCCTCGGAGACGAGCGACACATGCTCTCCGACCACCCCTGGCGCCGCGGCCTCCTCGGCCGCCTTCCTGGCGAGGTCTACCGCCTCGGCGCACAGGCGGTCGGGGGTACGGCTTCGCGTCGTCGCAGCACTCACTAGTCTCGCTTCTCTCCTACGCCGTCTCACGGATGCGCTCGGCCGATGACGAGGTACGGGGCGGCGCACGGAGCGGACCAGAGGGCCGCATCGACGTCCACACGCCCGGACCGTCCTGATCCCGGGCACACCTAACGTCATCCATTCTGCGGGATGCCGAAGAGGCGCGCGGCCGAGAACAACCGCCGGTGGCGCGCTACGCACGCTACCCCTTCCTACGCCCGCCGCCCACCTGCCCGTCCCAACACGGGCCGAACCGGCCCCGGCGAAAGGGCCGCCGCGACCGGCACGAAGGCTGCGGAAACCGTGCAGGAAGGGGGCGGGAAGCGGTCGGGGACCGGGCCGGGGCCCGCAGGAACAGCGCGGCGGCCCGGCACGGACCGGTCACGAACCCACGCAGGAAGACCGCAGGAACACCCACGGAACTCCGCAAGGAGAAAACACGCCGCACCGCGGGCGGGATCCGGTTCGGGGCGGCCGGGCTTGGGGCACTATGACGGGGTGGCAGCCGCAAGGTCGTCCGAAGGGGAC
Source organism: Streptomyces kurssanovii (assembly GCF_040677245.1). NCBI lineage: Bacteria > Bacillati > Actinomycetota > Actinomycetes > Kitasatosporales > Streptomycetaceae > Streptomyces > Streptomyces kurssanovii. The sequence goes on along the minus strand of NZ_JBFAQK010000008.1, from coordinate 167,829 downwards.
GGCCCGGCCCGCAGGGCGGGCCGGGCGGTCGGCCGTGCCTTGCACCTTCCCTTCACCGGCACCGCCCGCGGCATCCGCAGGGCGACGCACGCGCACGGCGCGGGCGAATCGGGCCTCGGGAAGCTGATCGAGCTGCACGCCGTGAACGGCGCGGGGGACGTCATGATCACCGTGGCGCTGGCGTCCACGGTGTTCTTCTCCGTCCCGACCGACGAGGCACGCGGCCGGGTCGCGCTGTACCTGGCCGTCACGATGGCGCCCTTCGTCCTGCTCGCTCCCGTGATCGGCCCCCTCCTCGACCGCCTCCCGCACGGCCGGCGCGCGGCCATGGCGGGCGCGATGCTCGCCCGCGCGCTGCTGGCGATCATGATGTCGGGCGCCGTCGCGACGGGCGGCCTGGAGCTGTACCCGGCGGCGCTCGGCGTGCTGGTGTCGTCGAAGGCGTACGGGGTGGTCCGCAGCGCCGTCGTGCCCCGGCTGCTGCCACCGAAGTTCGCGCTGGTGAAGGCGAACTCCCGGGTGACGCTGGCAGGTCTGCTGGCCACGGGAGCCGCCGCGCCGATCGGTGTGGGGCTCCAGCAGATCGGGCCGCAGTGGCCGCTGTACGGGGCGTGCGCGCTGTTCGTCCTCGGCACGTACTGGGCCTTCACGATGCCGCCCAAGGTCGACTCGGCGAAGGGCGAGACGCCCGTGCGCATGCTCGCGCACGGCGAGAAGAGGCCGACGCTGCGGACGGTCGGCCCGTCGGTGCTGCACGGCCTCCAGGCGAACGCCGCGCATCGGGCCCTGTCCGGCTTCCTGATCTTCTTCCTCGCGTTCCTGCTGCGCGAGCATCCGCTCTCCGGGCAGTCGGCCGCGGTCTCGCTGGGAATGGTGGGCGTCGCCGCCGGCGTGGGCAACGCGCTCGGCACGGCGATCGGCGCCTGGCTCAAGGCCCGCGCCCCGGAGGCGATCATCGTCACGATGCTGGCTCTGGTGCTGGGCGCGGCCGTCATGGCGGCCGTGTTCTTCAGCACGGGCATGGTGGCGGTCCTCGGCGCGACAGCGGGGCTGTCCCAGGCACTGTCCAAGCTGTCCCTCGACGCGGTGATCCAGCGGGACGTGCCGGAACAGGTCCGCACGTCGACGTTCGCCAGGTCGGAGACGCTGCTCCAGATGGCATGGGTCGTGGGCGGCGCGATCGGCATCGTGCTGCCGCTGAACGGCGTGGTGGGCATGTCGGTGGCCGCGGGCATCGTCGCGGCGGGAGGGATCACGGCGGGGCGCGGGCTGCTCGGCGCGGCACGTCACCGCGGGGCCACGCCGAAGGCCCGGGTGGCGTAGGCCCGGCCCCCCGGGGCACCGGGCCCGCCGTGCGACGTGCGGTCACGGGTACCTCCCGCGGCGTAACCGGGGCGCGCTTCGGGCCGCCGCGCCGCGCACCCCCGCGCGGCAGGGCGAAGCGCGCCCGATAGCCTTCGGCTCATGACCGTTGCGTTCTTCTCGGGCAAGCGCCGCCGGGCCGCTGCCGCTCTCGGTGCCGTCTCCGCCGGGCTCCTCGTCCTTTCCGCCTGCGACAAGCCGACGCCGCTCGTCACGGTGACCATCGGTTCGGACTCCGTCCACGCGGAGGCCGCCTGCTACAACGACGGCGAGGCGATCAAGGAGTCCGAGATCCAGGGCTGCCTGACCAAGAAGCCGTCGGAGATCATCAAGGTCGCCATGGACGACCAGGTCCGCATGGGCGTCGACCCGGAGATCGCGGACAACGGCTGGACCCTGTTGTTCGGCGCGCAGCCGGTGGAGCAGGAGCCCTTCAAGAAGACGTACCGGACGATCCCCGGCAACGCCTTCTTCTCCTCCGCGACCGGCGAGCCGACGACCAAGACGGCCGTCAGCGTCATGGAGACCAAGGGCAAGAAGGTCGTCGGCATCTGGAACTTCCAGTTCGAGAAGGAGTCCTGACCGGGACCGGAAGGTGACACCGTGCGCGTGCTCGTCGTGACCGCGGTGGCGGCGGAGGCCGCCGCCGTCGTCGCGGACGCCGGTCCTCCCGGCGCCGCCGCCGTGCCGCTCCCGGGCGGATATGCGCTGACCCGCACCCCGGACTACGACGTGCTCGTCGGCGGGGTCGGCCCCGCCGCTGCCGCCGCGGCGACCGCGACCGCCCTCGCCGTGGCCGACACGCCGTACGGTCTCGTCGTCTCCGCCGGGATCGGCGGCGGCTTCCCGCCGCACGCCCCCGTCGGATCACTCGTCGTCTCCGACGCCGTCGTCGCCGCGGACCTGGGCGCCGACACGGCCGACGGCTTCCTGCCCGTCGACAAGCTCGGCTTCGGCCGTACCGTGCATCCCTCGCCCGCCGGCCTGTCGGCGCTCGTCGCCGCCGCCCTCGGCGCCGCGCACGCGCCCGTGCTGACCGTGTCCACGGTCACCGGCAGCGCCGCCCGTGCGGCCGAGCTCGCCCGCCGGCACCCGCGTGCCGCCGCGGAGGCGATGGAGGGTTTCGGCGTCGCCGAGGCCGCCGCCGCCCACGGCGTACCCGTCGTCGAGATCCGCGCGGTCTCCAACGCCGTCGGCCCCCGCGACCGCGCGGCCTGGCGCATCGGCGAGGCGCTGGCCGCCCTGCGGAAGGCGTTCCAGCAGCTCGCCCCCGTCCTCCAGGAGCAACCGTGACCCTGCGTATCGCGTACTCGCCCTGCCCGAACGACACCTTCGTCTTCGACGCCTGGGCCCACGGCCGGGTCCCCGGCGCGCCCGCGCTCGATGTGACGTTCGCTGACATCGACATCACCAACGGATGGGCCGAGCACGGCGGCGCCGACGAGTACGACGTGCTGAAGGTGTCGTACGCGGTGCTTCCGTGGGTGCTCGACGAGTACGCCCTGCTCCCGTGCGGCGGCGCGCTGGGCCGGGGCTGCGGGCCGCTCGTCCTCACCCGGGAGGCGGGCACGGAACTGACCAGGAAGACGGTCGCCGTGCCGAGCGAGCGGTCGACGGCGTACCTGCTGTTCCGGCTGTGGGCAGCGGAGGTCGTGCCGGAAGGCGTCGGCGAGGTCGTCGTGATGCCGTTCCACGAGATCATGCCCGCCGTGCGCGACGGCAAGGTCGACGCCGGACTCGTCATCCACGAGGCCCGCTTCACGTATCAGGACTACGGGCTGCACTCGCTCGCCGACATGGGCGAGCACTGGGAGTCCACGACGGGCCTGCCGATCCCGCTCGGCGCGATCATCGCCAAGCGGTCGCTGGGCGAGGAGACGCTGCGCCTGCTCGCCGAGTCGGCCCGCGCCTCGGTACGGATGGCCTGGGACGACCCGGAGGCCTCGCGGCCGTACGTGCTCGAGCACGCCCAGGAGATGGACCCGGCCGTCGCCGACCGCCACATCGGGCTGTACGTCAACGAGTTCACCGCGGATCTCGGGGACGACGGCTACGCGGCCGTGCGCGGACTGCTCACACGCGCAGCGGCCGAGGGGCTCGTACCGCCCCTCGGCCCGGAAGCGCTCGACTTCGTGTGACGCACCCTCCCGCGACGGCTACACGTCCAGCTGGTCCGCCACCGCCCGCAGCAGGCCGGCGATCTTCGCGCCGTGCACCTTGTCGGGGTAACGGCCGCGCTCCAGCATCGGGGTGATGTTCTCCAGGAGTGTGGTGAGGTCCTGGACGATGGACGCCAGCTCGTCCGGCTTGCGCCGCTGCGCGGCCGCGACGGACGGTGTCGGGTCCAGCAGCGTCACCGACAGCGCCTGGTCGCCGCGCTGGCCGGCCACCACACCGAACTCGACGCGCTGGCCCGGCTTCAGGGCCTCTACCCCGGACGGAAGTACAGAGGAGTGCACGAAGACGTCGCCGCCGTCGTCGCGGGAGAGAAAGCCGAAGCCCTTCTCACTGTTGAACCACTTGACCTTGCCGGTAGGCACGTCTGTCCTCGTCCTCGTACTCGTTGGGCGCTGGGGCACCGCAAGTCGGTCCGCCGAAAAACGGCTCTTGATAGCACTACAGCGGGTCGCCTGACCCGCCACCCCCAAGGCTAATGGTCCAGAGGCTGGTGACAAGACGTCCCCGGTCGGTTCGTACGCGCAAGGGAACTACCCTGGCCGAATGACTGCTACTCCTCCCGCCACCGCTCCCGCCCCGGGCGACGGGCTGGTGCGTGCCGGCGCTGTCCTGTTCATCGTCGGCGCGGTGGCCACTCTGGTCACGGTCGCCCCGCTGTTCCTGGGAACCGAGCCGTTTCCGACCGTCGCGTACATGGTGAGCATGCTGATGGGCGTCGGTTTCATGGTCGCCGCCGCGGGCGTGCTGCGTTCCATCGCCGCGCAGCGGCGTCAGGCCGGATCCGGGCGGTAGGAACGCAGCCACGCCGGGAACGCGGTCAGGTCGTCGAGGACCACGTCCGCACCCGCCGCGCGCAGTTCGTCCGCGTCGCAGGGGCCCGTCGTCACCGCCACGGAGAGCGCGCCGGCGACCCGCGCGCCGCGCACGTCGCCGATGTGGTCGCCCACGTACACGCTCGCCCCGTGCTCGTGCAGCGCCTCCCCCTTGGCCTCCGCCCACAGCCAGCCGATCGTCTCGTCGGGCACGATGCCGAGGTGCGCGAGGTGGAGCTTCGCGTTCGGCTCGTGCTTCGCCGTGACGACGATCGACCGGCCCCCGGACTCCCGTACCGCGGCCATGGCCTCGCGGGCACCGGGCATCGCGGTCGTCGGGGCGATCGCGTGCACCGGGTAGATCTCGCGGTACCTGTCGGCCGTCTTCTGGATCTGCTCGTCCGGGAACCAGTGCGCCAACTCCTGCTCCAGCGGCGGCCCGAGGCGCGTGACGGCCAGGTCGGCGTCGATCGGCACGCCCGTCTCCTCCGAGAGCGCGCGAAAGGCCGCGCGGATACCCGGCCTCGAATCGATGAGCGTCATGTCGAGGTCGAAACCGACGGTCAGGGGGCGCGGGGCGGGGTGAGCGGCCATAGGGGTCATTGTGCCCGCCCGTAGGCACGCGTTTTCGGACGCATAGACTTAGCCAAGCCTTACCAACCCTGGCCCGGTCCTGGCGCTGCCGCGCTCCGGCCCCGGGCCGTCCTCATGCCCGACACGACCGCACCTCGATTGGTTCCCATGTCAGCCAGACGCGCGCTCGCGGCCCGCCGCATCGGGTGGACGGCCGCCGCCGTCGCGGCCCTGCTGCTCGCGGTGCTGCTCAGCCTCGCGGTGGGGGCGCGCCCGGTCGCCCCGACCGCCGTCCTGGACGCCGTGCTGAACGGCGGACACAGCCCCGACGCCGAAGTCGTACGCGAGCTCCGGGTGCCGCGGACCCTCATCGCACTGATGGTCGGCGCGGCGCTGGCCCTCGCCGGCACGGTCCTCCAGGGCATCACCCGCAACCCGATCGCCGACCCCGGCATCCTCGGCATCAGCCAGGGCGCCTCGGTCGGCGTGGTGCTGGCCATCGCCTTCGCCGGGGTGCACACGCTGAGCGGATACGTGTGGTTCGCCTTCGCGGGCGCGGCGATCGCCTCGGTCGCCGTGTACGCGATCGCCGCCCGCGGCCGCGGCGGCGCGACGCCCGTCAAACTGGCGCTCGGCGGCGCGGCGATCAACGCGCTGCTGGTCTCCGTGACGATGGGCGTGCTGACGACGAAAGCGGCGGCGCTGGACGAGTTCCGCTTCTGGCAGGTCGGCTCGGTCGCCGGCCGTGACGCCGAAGTGGTCGGCCAGATCTGGCCCTTCCTGCTCGTGGGCACCGTCCTGGTGATCTCCGTGGCCCGCGGCCTGGACGCGCTGGCGCTCGGCGAGGACATGGCGAAGGGCCTCGGCCAGAACGTCGCCACGGTACGGATCGTGGGCGGCGTCGGCGCCACCGTGCTCACCGGCGCCGGGGTGGCGGCGGCCGGCCCGATCGCGTTCATCGGCCTGGCCGTCCCCCACATCGCCCGCGCCGTCGTCGGCAGCGACCACCGGTGGGTGCTGCCGATGGCGGCGCTGATCGGCCCGGTGATGCTGCTCGTCTCCGACGTCATCGGCCGGATCGTCTTCCCGCCGGGCGAGGTCCCGGCGGGCGTGATGACGGCCCTCATCGGTGTGCCGTTCCTGGTCACCCTGGTCCGCCGCAAGGCGGTGCCGGCATGAGCGCGGAGACCGTCACCGGCCGCCGGATCCGGCCCGCCGGCTACACCCTCGTCCGCACCACCCGCGGCAGCTTCCTGCTCCACCGTCGCGCCGCCGCCGTCGCCCTCGGCCTCACCGCGGTGCTCGCCGCGGGCTGCGTGGCCTACCTGAGCGTCGGCGAGAGCTTCGTCGCCCCCGCCGAGGTGCTCAAGGTGGTCCTCGGGCAGCCCTCGCCGGACGAACTCGTCGTCGGGACACTGCGGCTGCCCCGTATGGTCCTCGGACTCCTCGTCGGCGCCGCCTTCGGCGTCGCGGGCGCACTGATCCAGACCGTCGCGCGCAACCCGCTCGCCAGCCCCGACATCATCGGCATCAGCCAGGGCGCGAGCGCGCTCACCGTGGGCGCGATGACGTTCGGCGTCACCTCGTACTCGGTGCTGCCGTACCTGTCCGTCACCGGCGGCATCGTCGCCGCCGCGCTGGTGTACGTGTTCGCCTGGCGCGGCGGGCTGCACGCCACCCGGTTCGTGCTCATCGGCATCGGCTTCGCCATCGCGCTCCGCTCGGTCACGACGCTGTTCATGACCAAGGGCGACTACCTCGTCGCCCAGCAGGCACAGATCTGGATGACCGGGTCGCTGAACGGCCGCGGCTGGGAGGAGGCCGCGCCGCTCGGCTGGACGCTGCTCGTCCTGCTGCCCGCCGTGCTGTGGGCCGCCCGCGCCCAGCGCACGGTCTCCATGGACGACGACACCGCGACCGCCCTCGGCGTACGGCTCGGCCGGGTACGGCTCGGGCTCGTGCTCCTCGGGGTCGTGCTGGCGTCGGTCGCGACCGGCGCCGCCGGGCCCGTCGACTTCGTGGCGCTGCTCGCACCGCAGATCGCCCGCCGTATGACCCGGACCGCGCAGATCCCGCTGCTGTGTTCGGCGCTGCTCGGCGCCGTGATCGTCGTTCTCGCCGACCTCGCGGCCCGCCGGATGTTCTCGCCCACGGAGCTGCCGGTGGGTGTGCTGACGGCCGCGATCGGCGCCCCCTACCTGATCTGGCTGATCGTTCGCAGCCGCACCGCTGGAGGTAAGTCGTGAGCAGGCTGACGGCGCGCGAGCTGACGCTCGCCTACGAGGACCGCACGGTCGTGCACGAACTCGACCTCGCGGTCCCCGACGGGCAGGTCACGGTCATCGTCGGCCCCAACGCCTGCGGCAAGTCGACCACCCTGCGGGCGCTGGGCCGGCTGCTGAAGCCGAAGGGCGGCGCGGTCCTCCTCGACGGAGCGGAACTGTCCGCGATCCCGACGAAGAAGATCGCCCGGTCGATCGGACTGCTGCCGCAGTCCCCGGTCGCACCGGAGGCCATCACCGTCGCCGATCTCGTGGCCCGCGGCCGCCAGCCCCACCAGCACTGGTGGCAGCAGTGGTCCCAGGAGGACGAACGAGCCGTGACGGACGCCATGGAGCGCACGGACGTCACAGCCCTCGCCGACCGGCCCGTCGACGAACTGTCGGGCGGTCAGCGGCAGCGCGTGTGGATCGCGATGGCGCTCGCGCAGGAGACGGACCTGCTGCTGCTGGACGAGCCGACGACGTTCCTCGACATCGCGCACCAGGTCGAGGTGCTCGACCTCGTACGGCAGTTGAACCACGAGCGCGGCCGCACGGTCGTCGCCGTGCTCCACGACCTCAACCAGGCCGCCCGCTACGCCGACCACCTCGTCGCCATGAAGGCCGGCCGGATCGTCGCCGAAGGCGCCCCGGCCGACATCGTCACCGCCGAGCTGGTCCGCGAGGTGTTCGGCATGGAGTCGGTCGTGGTGCCCGATCCCGTGACCGGGTCGCCGCTCGTCGTGCCGGGAGCGCCGTACTCCCCTCCGGGCCGGCCCAAGACCCCCACATCCACCGCACAGTCCGCCTGAAAGGTTCCCGTCCATGAGCAGCACGCTTCGCCGCCGCGGCCTCCTCGCCGGATCCCTCGCCCTCACCGCCGCGATGACGCTGGGCGCCTGCGGCGCGAACGACGACGCCGCCTCCTCCTCCGACTCGGCGGCCTCCGGCGGCGCCGGGGGCAAGCACACGGTGAAGACGGCCATGGGCGACGTCGAGGTCCCCGACGCGCCGAAGCGCGTCGTCGTCCTCGACACCGCCGAGCTGGACTCCGCGATCACCCTGGGCGTCAAGCCCGTCGGCGCCACCCACACCGGCACCGAGTCGGGCTTCCTGAACTACCTGCCCAAGGACAGGCTCGAAGGCATCACGGACGTCGGCGAGATGATGACCCCCAACCTGGAGGCCATCGCCGCGCTCAAGCCCGACCTGATCCTCACCAGCAAGATCCGCCACGGCGACAAGTACGCCGAGCTGAGAAGATCGCGCCGACGGTGATGACCGAGACCACCGGCGAGCCCTGGAAGGAGAACTTCCGGACCCACGCGGACGCGCTCGGCAAGAAGGCGGAGGCGGCGAAGGCCGTCGCCGCGTACGAGGCGCACGCCGGGAAGGTCACCGAGGCGCTCGGCGGCAAGGAGAAGGCGGCGGCGACCGAGGTCAACGTCGTCCGCTTCGTCGAGGGCGCGGACATCCGCATCTACGGCAAGAAGAACTACATCTCGACGATCCTCGCCGACGTCGGCCTGGGCCGCCCGGCCATCACCGACAAGGCCAAGGACGGCTTCTCCTACGACGTGAGCCCCGAGAAGATCGACCTCGCGGACGCGGAGGCCGTCTTCCACTCGACGTACGGCGACCCGGAGAAGGCGAAGCGGAAGCAGACGCTGGACAGCGCGCTGTGGAAGAGCATGAAGGCGGTCGAGAACAACAAGGTCTTCGCGGTCGACGACGAACTCTGGATCCAGGGCATCGGCTACACGGCGGCGTCCCGCATCCTGGACGAGCTCGAGGCGAACCTGACGAAGTAGCGGGCGGGGCGGGTTCCGCTGCGCGGGGCGGTTCCGCTGCGCGGGGCGGTTTCGCTGCGCGGGGCGGTTTCGCTGCGCGGAGCGTGGCCGCGGGAGCGGGGGGCGTCGGCCCCCGAGCGCTCGCCGGTGCCACGGGCGCGCTGAGCGGGGGCGGGTTCCGCTGCGCGGGGCGTTTCCCCTACCCGCCCCTTCCCGAACCGGGGCCAGCCCCGGGCCCCGTGCCGCCCTGCGGGCGGCGTACCGCGCTTCGCGCGGTGCCCTCAAACGCCGGGCGGGCTGACTTTGTCAGCCTCGCCGGCGGCGGAGGCAACTTCAGCCCCGCCGGCGATTGAGGCGCGGGGGTGCGGGGGCGGAGCCCCCGGAAACACCGCGCGCAGCGCGGTGGCGGGTCCGGGCGGAGCCCGGTTCGGGAAGGGGCGGGGTGGGGAACAGGCCCGCCGCAGGCGTCAGCGCAGGCGCCGCGAGCGCCACGCCAAGAACACCGCCGACGCCACCGCCGCCCCCCTCACCACCCACGGCCACGTCCCCGTCAGCGCGTCCCGCATCCCGTCCTCGGGAATCTCGTCGCCCCAGTGGCGGTTGATGCGGCCCCACAGCCACAGCGCACCGCCCGCCACCGCGGCACCCGGCAGGCCGAGCACGGCGAACTTGACCTCCGTGCGGGACAGCCGGCGGGAGCCGTACGCGAGGAGCCAGCCGAGGCCGAGCGCGACGAGCGAGCCGAGGACCGCGCCGGCGACGAGCAGCGCCGCGGCGAGCAGCAGCATCGGGCTGCCGAGGCCGGTCCGGGCCCCGGCGGCGGTGTCGGCGTCGGTGTCGGCGTCGGCCGCGGCCCGGCGGCGCAGCAGCCGCCTCAGCGAACGGCGCCGCCCGCGCGCCCCGGCGTCCTCGCCCTCCGAATCGTCCTCGGACTCGGACTCGGCCTCGTTCTCGTCCTCCGACGGCGGTGGCTTCAGTATCTCGGGGATCTCGACACCACCGACGAACCCGGCCACGGCGTCGCCCGGGCCGAACGGTGCCGGATCGATACGCCACCAGTCCGGCTCGGAGCCGGAGGGGCCCAGTTCGTCCATGCCGGCGAGATGCGGCGGCGACGCCGCCTCACGCGGCAAAGGCGAAGGAGTGGGCGTGGGCGCCTCCCCCGCACGCGGCCGCGGCACGCGCCGCCGCCCCCGCGGACGCGGCGGCGCGGACGCCTCCGGCTCCATGTCCCGGGCCGCCGGGGCCGCCTGACGTGACGTCGGCCGCGACTCCGCGTCCCGGGAGCCGGCCGGGGCCGCGGGGGTCGACGTCGCCGACGCCACCACTTCGTCCGGCGTGCCGAGCCGCCCGAGGATGCGGCGTACGCCCGCCGGGCTGTCCCCGCCGAACTTCGTCCGCTGCTTGTCGATCTCGGTCCGCAGCGTCGTCACGAGCCGCATACGTTCGCCGGACGGAAGCTGGGCCTGCTGGGCCAGGTCGCCGACACGGCTCAGATAGTCGTAGACGAGCTGGTCGCTCTCGATCCCCACCGACGGTTCCCCTGACGTTCCCGGTGTGCCCGGCGTTCCCCGGTGTTCCCGTGCGCAGGCCGGCGGACGCCAAGAGCCGGCCCGCCTTCCCGGGCCGTCCCGTCCCCGACGGTAGCGCTCCAGGGGCTAACGTGGGGCGGATGGGGACCATGCCCGAAGAACGCGGCGGCAGCCCGCGCACGCTCGCGGAGGCGCTGCGCGCCCGCGACGACGAGGAGCTGGCCGCGCTGTTGCGCGCCCGCCCCGATCTGCTGAGCCCGGTGCCGAACGACGTCACCCAGCTCGCCACCCGGGCCGGTACCCGCGCTTCGGTCGTACGGGCGCTGGAGCGGCTGGACCGGTTCACCCTGCAGACCGCGGAGGCGCTGGCGGTGGCGCCGGACCCGGCACCGTACGGGACCCTGCTCGCGCTGATGGGAGGCGACGACGGGGACGCGGACGTCGAGGCCGCCCTCCCCGGCGCCCTGGGGGTCCTGCGCGGCCAGGCCCTGGTGTGGGGCGACGACGACAAGCTGCGGCTGGTGCGCACGGCCCGTGAGCTGCTCGCGCCGTCGCCGACCCGTCCTTCGCCGACCGGGCTCGGCCCCACGGTGACGGAGGCGACGGCCGGGATGTCGCCCGGCCGCCTCCAGGAGATCGTGGCGGCGGCGGGCCTGCCGACGACGCACGACCCGGTGTCGGCGGTGGCGTCGCTGACCGCGCTGTTCACGGACCGGACGCGGATGGCGACGCTGCTGGACACCGCCCCGTCCGACGCCCTGGCGGTCCTGGACCGGCTGGTGTGGGGGCCTCCGTACGGGGAGGTGACGGCCGATCCCACGCCGCCCGTGCGCTGGCTGCGGGACCGCGGTCTGCTGCTGCCGGCGTCGCCGCGCACGGTGGTGCTGCCACGGGAGGTGGCGCTGCATCTGCGGGCGGGTCGAGCGCACCGGGTGCCGGAGCCGGTTCCGCCGGCCGTCACGCCGGCCGCGGAATACGGTCCACGGGCTGTGGACAACGCGGCGGCCGGGCAGGCGTACACGGCGCTGACCACGGTCGAGGACCTGCTGAAGGACTGGCACGAGGGCGGCCCGGCGGTGCTGCGCGCCGGAGGTCTGGCCGTGCGGGACCTCAAGAGGGCGGCCGCGGCGCTGGACACCAGCGAGCAGCTCGCCGCGTTCTGGATCGAACTGGCCTACGCCGCGGGGCTGCTGGCCTCCGACGGCGAGGCGGAGGAGCGGTACGCGCCGACACCGGCGTACGACGAGTGGCTCGAACTCCCGACGGCGGAGCGGTGGGGTGAACTGGCCGTCGCCTGGTTGACGGCGACGCGTACGCCGGGCCTCGTCGGCAGCCAGGACGCCAAGGGCCGCACGCTCTCCGTCCTCGGCCCGGACCTGGACCGCTCGGCCGCCGTGGAGGTGCGCCGGCGCGTCCTGGAACTGGCGGCGGAGCTTCCGCACGGCACCGCCCCCGCCCCCGAGTCGCTGCTGTCCCGGCTTCGCTGGGAGCGGCCGCTCCGCGGCGAAGCGGCGGGCTCCACCAAGGACCTGCGGGCACGCGTCGCGGCATGGACCCTCTCGGAGGCGGAGCTGCTCGGCGTGACGGGCCGCGGAGCGCTGTCCACGCACGGCCGCGCCCTGCTCGGCGGGGAAGGGCCCGGTGCCGGCGGCACGCTCGCCGACCGGCGCGCCCGGGCCGTCAAGTCCCTCACGCCGCTCCTGCCGGAGCCGCTCGACCACGTCCTGCTCCAGGCCGACCTCACGGCGGTCGCCCCGGGGCCCCTCGACCGTCCCCTCGCGGAGACGCTCGCCGTCCTCGCCGAGATCGAGTCCAAGGGCGGGGCCACCGTCTACCGCTTCACGCCCGGCTCCGTACGACGGGCTCTCGACGCCGGCATGGCCGCCTCCGACGTGCACACGTTCCTGGCCACGCACTCCCGCACACCCGTGCCGCAGCCGCTCAGCTACCTCGTCGACGACGTCGCCCGCCGCCACGGCCATCTGCGGATCGGCGCCGCCTCCGCCTACGTGCGCTGCGACGACGACGCCGTCCTCGGCGAGATCCTCGCCGACAAGCGGTCCCAGGGCCTCGGGCTGCGCCGCCTGGCGCCGACCGTGCTCGCCGCCCAGAGCGATCCGCGGACCCTGCTCGAGGGCCTGCGCGCGATGGGCTACGCGCCGGCCGCCGAGTCCACGGAGGGCGATGTGGTGATCACCCGCGCCCATGCCCGCCGTACCCCGCCGCGCACCCCGCCCGCCCCCGTACCGGAAGGGCCGCCCGTACCGGACAGCACGCTGCTCGGCGCGGCCGTGAAGGCGATCAGGGCCGGTGACATGGCGGCCAGCGTCGTACGGAAGCCGGCCGCCGAGGAGGGCCGGCCGCCGGCCGGTGAACTGCCCCGCACCTCGTCGGCGGAGACCCTGGCCACCGTCCAGGCCGCCGCGCTCACCGGTTCGGCGGTGTGGATCGGTTACGTCAACGCGGAGGGCGCCGCCAGCCAGCGCGTGATCGCGCCGGTCCGCGTGGAGGGCGGCTTCGTGACGGCGTTCGACCACACCGCGGACGAGGTGAGGACGTATCCGCTGCACCGCATCACCGGCGTGGCGGAACTGGCCGACGACGCCCTTTGAGCCGCCCGGTGAGAAGCCCGGAACGTCCGGTCGCGGGCTCTGCGGGCTCCGCCTCGCCGCGCCGCCGGCGCCAGGCACGGCCCAGCCTGCGACCGAGCAGGACGTAACCGATCAGCGCGCCCGTGGTGTTGAGGATCACATCGTCCACGTCGAAGGCCCGGCCGGCGACGATCGCGCCCTGCGCCAGCTCCACCAGGGCCATCACCACGACCGTGAGCACGATCACCCGCAGCAACCGCAGCGACCGGGGCACCAGCACCGGCAGCAGCACGCCGAAGGGCACGCCGAGCAGCAGATTGCCGCCGGCCTGCTTGGCGGCCGCCAGGAACGTGTAGTCCTCCGCGTACTGCCGCAGCGACGCTCCGGGACGCATGTTCGCCGTCGCGACGCCCTCGGAGGCGTGCGACGGCGTGAGCGTCAGCCGCGCCAGGACGGCGGAGAACAGGACCAGGGCGGCGAAGGCGCAGACGATCAGACCTGCGCGGAGGAGGGTTCTGCCCCACTCGCGGGGCGGGTCATCTGTGGTCATGACAACCCGGCTACCCGCGCGCTCCCCGGACAGGCCCGCGATGCGGGACACTGGATGTTTGGCCGTGTCCCGGACGGACGGACCGGCCCGACCGAAAGGGTGTGGCGTTGAACGGACCGCTGATCGTCCAGAGCGACAAGACGCTCCTGCTCGAGGTGGACCACGAGCAGGCGGACGCCTGCCGTCGCGCCATCGCGCCCTTCGCCGAACTGGAGCGCGCGCCGGAGCACATCCACACCTACCGGGTCACTCCGCTGGGCCTGTGGAACGCCAGGGCCGCGGGCCACGACGCCGAGCAGGTGGTCGACGCGCTGGTCGAGTTCTCCCGCTACCCGGTGCCGCACGCACTCCTCGTCGACGTGGCGGAGACCATGGCCCGCTACGGCCGGCTCACCCTGTCCAAGCACCCCACCCACGGGCTCGTCCTCACCTCCACCGACCGGCCGGTGCTCGAGGAGATCCTGCGGTCGAAGAAGGTCCAGCCCCTGGTCGGTGCCCGCATCGACCCGGACACGGTCGCCGTGCACCCCTCGGAGCGCGGCCAGATCAAGCAGACGCTGCTGAAGCTCGGCTGGCCGGCCGAGGACCTCGCGGGCTACGTCGACGGCGAGGCGCACGCCATCGAGCTCGACGAGTCGGGCTGGGCGCTCCGCCCGTACCAGAAGCAGGCCGTCGAGGGCTTCTGGCACGGCGGCTCCGGCGTGGTCGTCCTCCCCTGCGGCGCGGGCAAGACCCTCGTCGGCGCGGGCGCGATGGCCCAGGCGAAGGCCACCACGCTGATCCTGGTCACCAACACCGTCTCGGCCCGCCAGTGGAAGCACGAGCTGGTGAAGCGCACGTCGCTGACCGAGGACGAGATCGGCGAGTACAGCGGCACGAGGAAGGAGATCCGCCCGGTCACCATCGCCACCTACCAGGTGCTGACGACCAAGCGGAAGGGCATCTACCCCCACCTGGAGCTCTTCGACTCCCGCGACTGGGGCCTGATCCTCTACGACGAGGTGCATCTGCTGCCCGCGCCGGTGTTCAAGTTCACCGCCGACCTCCAGGCCCGCCGCCGGCTCGGCCTCACGGCCACGCTGGTGCGCGAGGACGGCCGGGAGTCGGACGTCTTCTCCCTCATCGGCCCCAAGCGTTTCGACGCGCCGTGGAAGGAGATCGAGGCCCAGGGCTACATCGCCCCCGCGGACTGCGTGGAGGTCCGGGTCAACCTGACCGACTCCGAGCGGCTGGCCTACGCGACGGCGGAGCAGGAGGAGAAGTACCGCTTCTGCGCGACGACCGCGACGAAGCGCAGGGTGACCGAGCAGCTGGTGCGCAAGCACGCCGGTCAGCAGACCCTCGTCATCGGCCAGTACATCGACCAGCTCGACGAGCTCGGTGAGCACCTGAACGCGCCGGTCATCAAGGGCGAGACGCCGAACACCCAGCGCGAGAAGCTCTTCGACGCGTTCCGCAACGGCGAGATCAGCGTGCTGGTGGTGTCCAAGGTCGCGAACTTCTCGATCGACCTGCCGGAGGCGACGATCGCCATCCAGGTGTCGGGGACGTTCGGCTCCCGGCAGGAGGAGGCCCAGCGCCTCGGCCGGGTGCTGCGACCGAAGGCGGACGGCCACAAGGCGCACTTCTACTCGGTGGTGGCGAGGGACACGATCGACCAGGACTTCGCGGCACACCGCCAGCGGTTCCTGGCCGAACAGGGCTACGCGTACCGGATCATGGACGCGGACGACTTGCTGACGGGCGAGGACCCGGTGCGCTGACGTCGGGGGCGCGTACCCGCTGCGCGGGGCCGTTCCCCTACCCTCCCCCTACGGCCTGGCGGCCGTGGGGGGACCCCCACTTCCCGACCCGGGGCAAGCCCCGGACCCTGTGCCGCCCTGCGGGCGGCGTACCGCGCTCCGCGCGGGGCCCTCAATCTCCCCCTACGGCCTGGCGGCCGTGGGAGGTGCCCCCAGGCGGGCTGAAATGCCGCTGCGCGGCATCCAGCCAGGCCGGCGGCCGAGGCCACTTCAGCCCCGCCGGCGTTTGAGGCGCGGGGGTCCGGGGGCGGAGCCCCCGAAACACCGCGCGCAGCGCGGTGCCGGGCCCGGGCGGAGCCCCCACGCGGCGGAGCCGCACATCGGTACAGCGGGAAGGGGCGGGGTGGGGAAACGCCCCGCGCAGCGGCCCCAGGCACAGACCCCACGCCGCCACCCCGCTCAGCGGCGCCGGACGCCGGCCTCCTCCGCGTACTCGCCGAGGACGGCGACGCTGAAGACGGCACCCGCGAAGACCCTGACCGCGCGCAGCGCGTTGCCGACGCGATGGTGCCGGTCGTCTCCGGCACCGCTCGCGGCGGCTCCGTGGCGGGTGGTTCCCGGGGTGAGGATCGCTGTGGTCATGAGTCCATGGTGCTGCGCGTCACCCGTCCGGAGCATCGGGCTGCGGGGTGAACCGGAAGGCACTCCCCGTACTACTCCAGACAGAGCGCGTCCCCTACGGGAATGACCCCGCCGCCCCTACGGCCGGGAACAGTTCGCCGTCGCACCCCCTGGAAAAACCGTTCGCGCCCCTTCGGCCGCCCCACTAGAATCGCGGGCTTGCCCCTGGTCGCCTGTCCGCTGCCCGGGGCCTTCCCCGCCTCCCCCGAGGAGAGCCGCCGCCCGGACGGAAACCGGCCGGTCCGCCATGTCGTGATCACGCAGCTCAGCCGGAGGCAACTCGTGCCCGCGCACGCCCCTGTACCCGACGTATCGACCTCCACCGTGGCCATCGACGGGGACGACCCGCTCTCCCGCGAGCGGGCCCACCTCGCCGCGTCGCGGTCCGCCCTGCGCGCGATGCGCGAGGACGTCCAGTCCCTCGACATCAAGGACGTCACCGCGAACTGGGTCAACGCCGCCGTCCTCCAGTCGCAGATCGAGGACCGCATCAAGGCGCTCGCCGACCTGTCCCACACCCCGCTCTTCTTCGGCCGCCTCGACTACCTGCCCACCACGCAGGAGGGCCGCCGCTTCTACATCGGCCGCCGCCACGTCCACGACGCCGGGGGCGACCCGATGGTGATCGACTGGCGTGCGCCGGTCTCGCAGCCCTTCTACCGGGCCTCCCGCAAGGACCCGCAGGACGTCGGCCTGCGCCGGCGCTTCGGCTACACCGGCGGGGACCTGACGGCGTACGAGGACGAGCACCTCACCGACCCGTCGGAGACCGAGCAGACCTCCAGGCTCCTCCAGGCGGAGATCGAGCGGCCGCGCGTCGGCCCCATGCGGGACATCGTCGCGACGATCCAGCCCGAGCAGGACGAGATCGTGCGCAGCGGCCTGTCGGGCACGGTGTGCGTGCAGGGCGGGCCGGGCACCGGGAAGACGGCCGTCGGCCTGCACCGTGTCGCGTACCTGCTCTACGCGCACCGGGAGCGCCTGGCGCGCACCGGCACCCTGGTCATCGGGCCGAACCGTTCCTTCCTCCACTACATCGAGCAGGTGCTGCCCGCCCTCGGCGAGCTCGAGGTCAAGCAGGCCACGGTCGACGACCTGGTCGGGCACGTGGAGGTCAGCGGCCGGGACACCGCGGCGGCGGCCGTCGTCAAGGGCGACGCCAGGATGGCGCAGGTCCTGCGGCGCGCGGTCCGTTCGCACGTCACGATGCCGACCGAGCCGGTGGTCGTGGTCCGCGGATCACGGCGCTGGCGGATCCCGGCGTACGAACTCGAGGAGATCGTCCGCGAGTTGCTCGACCGCGACATCCGCTACGGCGCCGCCCGCGACGCCCTCCCCCAGCGGATCGCGCACACCGTGCTGGTCCGCATGGAAGAGGCGGGGGAGGCGCCCGACGACCGGGTCCAGGACGCGGTCGCCCGCAACCCCGCCGTCAAGGCGGCGGTCAAGGCGATCTGGCCGCCGGTCGACCCGGCGAAGCTCGTGCTGCGGCTGCTCTCCGACGCGGAGTTCCTCGCCGCGCACGCGGAGGGCGTCCTGACCCCCGAGGAGCAGGCGACGATCCTGCTGCCGAAGCCCGCGCGCAGCGTGCGGTCCGCGAAGTGGTCGGCGGCGGACGCGGTGCTGATCGACGAGGTGACGGACCTGGTGCAGCGCACCCAGTCGCTGGGCCATGTCGTCCTCGACGAGGCGCAGGACCTGTCCCCGATGCAGTACCGGGCGGTGGGCCGCCGCTGCTCCACGGGTTCGGCGACGGTCCTCGGCGACCTGGCCCAGGGCACGACGCCCTGGGCGACCGCGTCGTGGGCGGAGGCGCTGTCCCACCTCGGCAAACCCGAAGCGGTCGTCGAGGAGCTGACCGCGGGCTTCCGCGTCCCCCGCGAGGTGATCGCCTACGCGTCGCGGCTGCTCCCGCACATGTCCCCCGGGCTCGCGCCGGTCTCCTCGGTCCGCGAGTCCCCCGGTTCCCTCGAGGTCCGCGCGGTCGCGGACGTCGCGGACCTCGACGCGGCGGTCGTCGCGGCGTGCGCGGAATCCCTCCGCAACGAGGGCTCCATCGGCCTGATCGCGGCGGACTCCCGTGTCCCCGCGCTCTCCGCCGCGCTGGCCGCGGCGGGCCTCCCTTACCTCTCCCCCGGCGAGGAGACCTCCGCGGAGGCGCGTCTCACCCTCGTCCCGGCGTCGCTGGCGAAGGGCCTGGAGTACGACTACGTGGTCCTCGACGAACCGGCGTCGGTCATCAGCGACGAGCCGGACCTCCGCACGGGCCTGCGCCGGCTGTACGTCTCCCTGACCCGCGCGGTCTCCGGCCTCACGATCCTCCACGCGGCCCCGCTCCCGCCCCAGCTGACCTGACCACCGCCGGGCGGCTGCGCCACGCGCCGCCGGGGTCCGGGACCACCCGGCCGCGCCGCCGCACGAGACCGGACCTCCCGCGCCCGCGACCGGATACCGACCGCATCCACATCCCGCCCGGACCGGCCCCCCGGCCCCGGCGGGAAGCCCTTCGCCCGGAGGGGCGTGGCCCGCCGCACCTGCGGGCCTGAGCCGGACCCGAGCGGCAAGCCCCCGCCCGGCACACCGGCGGCCGGGACCTGACCCGGTCAGGAAGCCCGTCGCCCGGCGGGGCGGGACCGGGCACACCCGGCGGGAAGCCCCTCCGGCTGGCACATCCGCGGTCGGGGCCGGACCGGGAAGTCCCTCGCCCGGCGGGCGCGTGGCCATGCGCCCCCGGCCGGTGTGGCATGGGCCGTCCTGCCCACCCCGGCCAGGGCCGCACGGCCCGACTTGTCACCCGTCCAGGGCCGAACCCCGTCGGCACACCCCTCGCCCGGCGAGCGCGCGACCGGGCATACGCCCGGCCGGTGCCGCATGGGGCCGACCCGCCATCCCCGCCTGGGCCGCACGGCCCGACCCGTCACCCCGGCCGAGGCCGGCATGGCCCCCGGCCCGGGCCGGGCCGGGGGCGAGACCGCCGCGCCCCGGGCTCGCTACGCGTCGAGCGCCGTGCGCCATTCGCGGACCGCTGCCGGGTCCACGGGGGTCGACCATCCGCCGGGACGTGCCGCGCCGCCGATGTGGAAGCCCGTCAGGCCCGCCTGCCGCAGACGCGGGACGTGGTCCAGGCGCAGGCCCCCGCCGACCAGGAGCCGCGGCTCGTAGCCCGGTTCGCCGTGCCGTGCGGCTTCGGCGAGAAGCGTGCGCATGCCGTCGTCGACGCCCGCGGGGGAGCCGGCCGTGAGATACGTGTCGAGCCCGGGCAGGTCCGCCAGTTGCTTGCGCAGGGAGTCGCGGTCCGCCGCGTGGTCGATCGCGCGGTGGAAGGTCCAGCGGCAGTCGTCGACGACGGCCAGCAGCCGTTCGATCGTGACGAGGTCCGGCTGCCCGTGGTCGTCGAGGAACCCGAGGACGAACTCGTCCGCCCCCACCTCACGCAGTGCTTGCGCGGCCCCGACGAGGGCGTCCACGTCCGCCGGGCCGCCGGCCGCGAAGCCGTCGGAGAGGCGGAGCATCACGCGCAGCGGGATGTCCACGGCCGCGCGGATCGCCGTGAAGGTGGAGACCGGCGGCGTCAGCCCGTCGGCCGCCATGTCGGTGACCAGCTCCAGCCGGTCGGCCCCTCCGGACTGGGCGGCGACCGCGTCCCCCGCGTCGAGGGCGATCACCTCCAGGAGTACACGGTTGCTCATGGGACCCATTCCTCCAGGCTCCGACAGGTCTAGTCCATTGGCCAGCCTAATGCTCGGCGAGCCGGACGGCAGCCACACCCCTGATCCTTCCCGGGAAGCGGGCTTGCATCCAGTACGGGGTGGGGGTATACATGGAGACATCAAGAGATACCCCCTAGGGGTATCGAGAGAGGCCGAGGAGAACACCATGCCGCAGACAGCGACCGAATCCCGCTCCGTAGAGCTCGCCATCGGCGGGATGACGTGCGCTTCGTGCGCGGCGCGGATCGAGAAGAAGCTCAACCGCATGGACGGTGTGGAGGCGACCGTCAACTACGCCACCGAGAAGGCGAAGGTGACCTTCGCCGAGGGCACCGCCGTCGCCGATCTGATCGCCACCGTGGAGGCGACGGGCTACACCGCCGCCGAACCGGCGCCGCCACCTGTCGAGGGCGGGCCGGCGGCGCAGGAGGAGGCCCCGGCGGACGACGGGCTGACCCCACTGCGGCAGCGTCTGGTGACCGCGGTCGTCCTCGCCGTCCCGGTGATCGCCATGGCGATGATCCCGGCGCTGCAGATCGAGTACTGGCAGTGGCTGAGTCTGACCCTGGCCGCGCCGGTGGTCACCTACGCGGCCTGGCCCTTCCACCGGGCGGCGTGGACGAACGCGAAGCACGGCGCGGCGACGATGGACACGCTGATCTCGGTCGGTACGTCGGCGGCGTTCCTGTGGTCGCTGTGGGCGCTGTTCTTCGGCACCGCCGGCACTCCCGGCATGACGCATCCGTTCGAGTTCACGATCGCCCGCAGTGACGGGGCGGGGAACATCTACCTGGAGGCGGCGGCAGGTGTCACCGCGTTCATCCTGGCCGGGCGGTACTTCGAGGCGCGCTCGAAGCGCCGGGCGGGCGCGGCGCTGAAGGCGCTGCTGGAGCTGGGCGCCAAGGACGTGACCGTGCTGCGCGACGGCCGGGAGGAGACGATCCCGACGTCCGGCCTGAAGGTCGGGGACCGGTTCCTGGTCCGGCCGGGCGAGAAGATCGCCACCGACGGCACGGTGGTGGAGGGCGCCTCCGCCGTCGACGCCTCGATGCTCACCGGCGAGTCCGTCCCGGTGGAGGTCTCGGTCGGCGACACCGTCACCGGCGCCACCCTGAACGCCGGCGGCCGCCTCGTCGTCGAAGCCACCCGCGTCGGCGCCGACACCCAGCTCGCCCGGATGGCGAAGCTGGTCGAGGACGCGCAGAACGGCAAGGCCGCGGCCCAGCGCCTGGCCGACAGGATCTCCGCCGTGTTCGTCCCGGTCGTCATCGCGCTCGCCCTGGGCACCCTGGGCTTCTGGCTCGGCAACGGCTCCGGCCTGACCGCCGCGTTCACGGCCGCCGTCGCCGTCCTGATCATCGCCTGCCCCTGCGCCCTGGGCCTGGCCACCCCGACCGCGCTGATGGTCGGCACCGGCCGCGGCGCGCAGCTCGGCATCCTGATCAAGGGACCCGAGGTCCTGGAGACCACCCGCAAGGTCGACACGATCGTCCTCGACAAGACCGGCACCGTCACCACCGGCAGGATGACCCTGCTCGCCGTGCACACCGCCGACGGCACCGAGGAGGCCGAGGTGCTGCGGCTGGCCGGTGCGCTGGAGAACGCCTCCGAGCACCCCATCGCCCAGGCCGTCGCCGCCGGGGCCACCGAGAAGCTCGGCGGCCTGCCCACCCCCGAGGACTTCGCCAACATCCCCGGCCTGGGCGTCCAGGGCATCGTCGAGGGCCACGCCGTCCTCGTCGGCCGCGAGCGGCTGCTCGCCGAGTGGGCCATGGAACTGCCCGCCGGCCTCGCCCGCGCCCGGCACGAGGCCGAGGCCGCCGGCCGCACCGCGATCGCCGTCGCCTGGGACGGCGAGGCCCGCGCGGTCCTCGAGGTCGCGGACGCCGTCAAGGACACCAGCGCGGAAGCCATCAGCCGCCTGCGCGCCCTGGGCCTCACTCCCATCCTCCTGACCGGCGACAACGAGGCCGTCGCGAAGAGCGTGGCCGCCGAGGTCGGCATCTCCCCCCAGGACGTGATCGCGGAGGTCATGCCCGAGGACAAGGTGAACGTCGTCAAGCGCCTCCAGGCCGAGGGCCGCAGCGTCGCCATGGTCGGCGACGGCGTCAACGACGCCGCCGCCCTCGCCCAGGCCGACCTCGGCCTCGCCATGGGCACCGGCACCGACGCCGCCATCGAGGCCGGCGACCTGACCCTCGTCCGCGGCGACCTCAACGCCGCCGCCGACGCCATCCGCCTCTCCCGCAAGACCCTCGGCACCATCAAGTCCAACCTGTTCTGGGCCTTCGCCTACAACGTCGCGGCCCTCCCCCTCGCCGCCGCCGGACTCCTCAACCCCATGATCGCCGGAGCCGCCATGGCCTTCTCCTCCGTCTTCGTCGTCGCCAACTCACTGCGACTGCGCGGCTTCAAGGCCGCGTGAAGGCACGCGAAGGGCCCCGGGGCACCCGCCCCGGGGCCCTTCGCGTGTGCGGGCACAATATGAGCCATGACCGATCGATCCGCCGACCTCCGCGCCCGCTGGACCGACGCGCTCCTCGCGGCCCGCGGGGACGCGAACGGCCCCGACCCGCTGCCGTACGGGGAGAACCTGCTCGCGCGCTGGGCCGAGCCGCAGCGGCGGTACCACACCACCGGCCATCTGATCGCGGTCCTCGGCCACATCGACACCCTCGCCGGCCATGCGGACGATCCCGACCCCGTACGGCTGGCCGCCTGGTTCCACGACGCCGTGTATCTCCCCGACCGCTCGGAGAACGAGGAGCGCTCCGCCCGCCTCGCCGAGCGCGCCCTTCCGGAAGCCGGGCTGAGTGAGCGGGCGACCGCGGAGGTGGCCCGGCTGGTGCGCCTGACCACCACCCACGCCCCTGACGACAGCGACCGCAACGGCCAGGTGCTGTGCGACGCGGACCTGGCGATCCTGGCCGCCGCCCCCGACGCGTACGCCGCATACGCGGCGGCGGTACGCGAGGAGTACGCCTTCGTCCCGGACGAGGCCTTCCGTGACGGCCGTGCCGCGGTGCTCCGGCAGCTCCTCGCCCTGCCCCGGCTGTTCCGTACGCCGCACGGCCGGCAGGAGTGGGAACAGAAGGCCCGCCACAACCTCACCGTCGAGCTGGAGCTGCTCGCCGCGTCCTGACCACGCGGCCCGGCCGGGAATTCCAGGCTTCAACCACCTGTTGGCAACTGTCATGCCCGACCCTTCCGAACGCCCCGCTCGCGCCCGTATGCCGCTCGCCGTCTACATCCTCGGCCTCTCCGTCTTCGCCCTCGGGACGAGCGAGTTCATGCTCTCCGGGCTGCTGCCGCCCATTGCGGCGGACATGGACGTCTCGATCCCCCGGGCCGGGCTGCTGACCTCGGCGTTCGCGGTCGGCATGGTGGTCGGCGCCCCGCTGCTCGCCATCGCGACGCTACGGCTGCCCCGCAGGACCACGCTGATCACGCTGATCTCCGTCTTCGGCGTCGGCCAGGTCGCCGGCGCCCTCGCGCCCAGCTACGAGATCCTTTTCGCTTCCCGTGTGATCAGCGCGCTCGCCTGCGCCGGCTTCTGGGCGGTGGGCGCGGCCGTCGCCATCGCGATGGTGCCGGTGACCTCCCGTGCCCGGGCCATGGCCGTCATGATCGGCGGACTGTCGATCGCCAACGTCCTCGGCGTCCCCGCCGGCGCGTTCCTCGGCGAGCACCTGGGCTGGCGGTCCGCGTTCTGGGCGGTCGGCGCGGCGTCCGCCGTGGCGCTCGTGGGCGTACTGATGCGGATCCCGCACATCCCGCTGCCCGAGCAGAAGCCGCAGCTCCGGAAGGAGCTGACGATCTACCGTGACCGCCAGGTCTGGCTGGCCGTGGCGATCACCGCGCTGGCGGCGGGCGGTGTGTTCTGCCTGTTCACGTACCTCAGTCCGCTGCTCACCGATGTGGCGGGACTGGACGCCGGCTGGGTGCCGACCGTGCTCGCGCTGTTCGGCATCGGCGCGCTGGCCGGCTCGACGATCGGCGGGCGGGTGGCCGACGCGCACCTGTTCGGCGTCATGCTCAGCGGCATAGCCGCGTCGACGGTGCTGCTGACGGCGATCGCGCTGTTCGCCTCGTACGCCGCCGCAGCGGTGGCGCTGTCGTTCCTGCTCGGCTTCTCCTCGTTCTTCACGGCCCCGGCGCTCAACGCCCGGATGTTCAACGTCGCGGGCGCGGCGCCGACGCTCGCCGGAGCGACGACGACCGCCGCGTTCAACCTGGGCAACACCGGCGGGCCCTGGCTCGGCGGCGTGGTGATCGACGCGGACCTCGGCTTCACGTCGACGGCCTGGGCGGGCGCGGCCATGATGGTCGTCGCCATCGTCCTCGTGGCGGCGGCGCTGCGGCTCCACGGCAGCTCACGGGTGGTGTCCCAGTCGGTCCCGGGCGAGCGGGCCGTCTCCGCGGAACGGGTGTGAGCGGACGTCCGGGCGAACGGGTCCGGGCCGCCCGGTTCCCCCTCCGCCGGTCCCTCAGACGGAACGCCCCTTGGGCCGCCGCAGCCCCGCGCCCGTGAGGCGGCGTACGAGCTCCTTGGAGCCGATCTCCACCGCGCCCGCCGCGACGGCGTCCGCGTAGCGGTGCGAGGGGACGTCGTAGTGGTCGCGTTCGAAGGCGCGCGGCGGGCAGCCGATGGACGCGGCGAAGGCGTGGAGCTCCTCGAACGACACGTCACTGACCAGGTGGGACCACATGCGGCCGTGACCCGGCCAGGTCGGCGGGTCGATGTAGACCGTCACGTCAGGCCGCCTATGGGTGCCACCACCACGCCCGCCTTGCCGCACACCCAGTGCGGGTCGGGCCCGAGCTCCGGCTGGATCTCCAGGGCGTGCGGGTCGCCGGCGTCGCACACCGGGCACAGCGGCCAGCGGCCGTGCCGCTCCAGCAGGGCGTCCTGGACGTCTTGGGCGACCAGACCGGCGATGTACTCGACGCCTTCCGGCCACTGCTCGACCCACCAGCGGCGGTGCGTGACGGCGTCCTCGACCATGGAGACGACTCCCGCGTCGGCCACGTCTCGGGCGGCCAGATCGGTGAGGACCAGGGCCCGGGCCCGGTGCAGAGCCTGTTCCAGTGGGTTCGAGTCGTCCATGCACCCATTGTCTCCGGGTCTTGACGCCACCCGAAACGCGAAAATACCTTTCAAGTGTGACCAATCAAGTGAAGGAAATTTTCAGCGGTGACGCTCCCGCCCCCGCCGCCCTCGCGGCCAAGGTGCGTACGCTCTCGCCGTCCATGACCCGCTCCATGCAGCGGGTCGCCGAAGCCGTCGCCGACGACCCGGCAGGCTGCGCGGCCCTCACGGTCACCGGCCTCGCCGAGCTCACCGGCACCAGTGAGGCCACCGTGGTCCGCACCGCCCGCCTGCTCGGCTACCCCGGCTACCGCGACCTCCGCCTGGCGCTCGCCGGCCTCGCCGCCCACCAGGAGTCCGGCCGGGCGCCCGCCATCACCACCGACATCGCCGTCGACGACCCCATCGCGGACGTCGTCGCCAAGCTCGCCTACGACGAGCAGCAGACCCTCGCCGACACCGCCGCCGGTCTCGACACCGTCCAGCTCGGCGCGGCGGTGGCCGCCGCGTCGACCGCCCGCCGCATCGACATCTACGGCGTCGGCGCGTCCTCGCTCGTCGGCATGGACCTCGCCCAGAAACTGCTCCGCATCGGCCTGATCGCCCATGCCCACGCCGACCCGCACCTCGCCGTCACCAACGCCGTGCAGCTGCGCTCCGGCGACGTGGCCATCGCGATCACCCACTCCGGCTCCACGGGTGACGTGATCGAGCCGCTGCGGGTCGCCTTCGACCGCGGCGCCACGACGATCGCCATCACCGGCCGCCCCGACGGCCCGGTCTCGCAGTACGCCGACCACGTGCTGACGACGTCGACCGCCCGCGAGAGCGAGCTGCGGCCGGCCGCGATGTCGTCCCGCACGAGCCAACTGCTCGTCGTGGACTGCCTGTTCATAGGCGTCGCCCAGCGTACGTACGAGTCGGCGGCCCCTGCCCTCGCCGCCTCGTACGAAGCCCTCGCGCACCGCCACAGCCCGCGCACCCGCTGACCGAACCCCCCGCGTACCAAGAAAGCCGAGCCGCTCTTCATGACCTCCACCTACGGTGAACTCCGCGCCCAGCTGGCCACTCTCACCACTGAGGCGTTCCGGCCCGAGCTCGCCGACATCGACCGGCTGCCGACGCTCGAGATCGCCCGGATCATGAACGGCGAGGACGAGACCGTCCCCGCCGCCGTCGCCGCGCAACTGCCCGCCATCGCCGCCGCGATCGACGGCACCGCGGAGCGGATGTCCCGCGGCGGCCGGCTGATCTACGCGGGGGCCGGCACGGCGGGCCGGCTGGGCGTGCTCGACGCCAGCGAGTGCCCGCCCACCTTCAACACCGACCCGTCGGAGGTCCTCGGCCTGATCGCGGGCGGCCCGACCGCGATGGTCAAGGCCGTCGAAGGCGCGGAGGACAGCAAGGAACTGGCCGCGGCGGACCTGGACGGCCTGGAACTCACGGCCGACGACACGGTCGTCGGCATCTCGGCGTCCGGCCGCACCCCGTACGCCATCGGCGCGGTGGAACACGCCCGCGCCCTCGGCGCCCTCACCATCGGGCTCTCCTGCAACGCGGACAGCGCGCTGGCCGCGGCCGCGGAACACGGCATCGAGGTCGTCACCGGGCCCGAACTCCTCACGGGGTCCACCCGGTTGAAGGCGGGCACCGCGCAGAAGCTGGTGCTCAACATGATCTCGACGATCACGATGATCCGCCTGGGCAAGACGTACGGGAACCTGATGGTCGACGTCCGCGCCTCCAACGACAAACTCCGCGCCCGTTCCCGCCGCATCGTGGCGCTGGCCACGGGCGCGTCCGACGAGGAGATCGAGTCGGCCCTGGAAGCGACGGACGGCGAGGTGAAGAACGCGATCCTGGTGATCCTGGGTGACGTCGACGCCCCGACGGCGGCCACGCTCCTGGCCCGCACCTCGGGCCACCTGCGCGCGGCCCTCACGGCCTCGTCGGGGACCTGACCGGGCTCACTTCCAGGACCGCCGGCCACACCTGCCGGCCCGTCACCGGTGAGGGACGGTCCGATCCGCCACATCGGGCCTCGACGACCGTGACGACATCGCGTCGGCCCTCGACGACCGTGACGACATCGCGTCAGTCCTCGACGACCGTCACGACGTCACGGCACAGCACCCGCGGCCGCTCCGCCTCGACCTCCAGCACCCAGGTACCGGAAGGGGCCGTGAGGTCCGCGACCAGGCTGCCCGTACCGTCCGGTTCCAGCCGGACCGGGGCTGCCGCCGGCACCCCGTCCCGGACCATGCGTGCCCGTACCGTCCTTCCCAGGTCGGCCATCCCGGTGACCGCGACCTCGAAGGGCTCGCCCGCGACGGCGAAGTCCGGAGCCGCCAGTCCGAAGTCCTCCCCCGCCAGCGTTTCCCTGGCGGGCTTGCCCCTGCGGATGGCGGCGAGTTGGTGGCCGACCGACTCCGCCCCCGCCATCGTGGCGTGGCGCTCACCGCCCCAGACCGCCTGCGACATGTCGTCGAGGGCCCACTTGGCGAAGGCCGACTCCTCCGGGACGGTGCCGTCGCCGGTCCACTCCTGGGAGTTGTCGAGCCAGGTGGGGAACTCGAGCGTTCCCTCCACGCCGACCACCACACCGTGCACGGTGGGGTGCGCCCTGCCGCCCAGGCAGTGCACCCGGTACGGAGGCACGGGCAGGGCCGACCGGCTCGCCTCCCAGGCATCGGTGAACTCGCGATGGAAGGCGAAGGCGTCGTCCACCAGCTCCGACGGCAGATCAGGCACGAACCCGTCGGTCAGCGGACGCCACCGGCTGCCGCCGTCGGCCATGGCCGCCTTGTACACCGGCAGCAGCTGCGCCACGGACGGAAACGTGCGGGCCAGGTCCACCAGTGCGGAGTTGACCCGCGCCGCCTTCCGCATCGCCTTCCGGCGCAGCCTGCCCTGGTCCGCGCCGGGCCCCACACCGTTCTTCGTGAGGAAGCGGACCGCCTTGGCCGCGCCGCGGTGCGGCGTGCCGATGGTGACCAGCGAGCGGGCGATGTCCCGGCCGCCCAGGCACTCCAGGTAGTAGCGGGCGATCAGGCCGCCCATGGAGTGGCACATGAACACGACCTTCGGCACGTCGTCGTGTGCCTGGGGATAGAAGCCCGCGGCCCGCTCCCGCCATCGGGCGAGCGCCGATTCCACCCGGGTCCGCAGACGGCGCGCGTTGAGCCGATTGGACAGACGCCAGTCGTAGGCGAAGGCCACGTACTGCCCGGGGCGCAACCCGCCCTGCGGATGGTGGTCGGGGCTGCGCTCCAGCATCGCCCTGACGTCCGGGTAGCCGAGGAACGACACCAGACCGGGCAAGGCGTCGGGTCCCTTGAGCAGTTCGTCGGCGTCCACCGCCCACGGCTCTTCCGGTTCGTCGTCGCCGATACCGGGCGGCAGCGCGAGGCGCTCCGCGGCCTTGGAGGGGCGCAGCATCTGCAGCGCGGCCTGCTTCGACTGATGCCACAGGTCCCGTCCGTCCCGGGTCAGCCGGCTGCCGAGAATGCCCGGCACGAAGACCACAAGGTCGTGCTCCATCGCGGATGTTCTCCCTTTCCTTGTCCGTTCGGGCTGCCGTCCCGGGCCGTCAGGACCGGGCGGCCTGCACGGCACTCCGGATCAGCGGCTCCGGCAGTCTGATCTGGTCGCAGCGGACGCGTCCTTGCACCGCGAGCGTGATGCCGAGCCCGGCGTCGAACGCGGCGTCGGCCGCCTCGATGTCCAGGCCCCGGTGCGGCGCGGTGAGTTCGTCGAGCCACACCTCACCCCCGACGTGCCGCACGGACGCGGTCCGCGCGCCGCCGAGGACCAGCAGCAGCGGATCGCGGGCGCGCCCGCAGAAGGCGAGGGCCGCAGGGCTTCCGTGCGCGTGCGCGAAGCTGGTCGTCGTCCACTCCCCCTCTTCGCACTCCGCCAGATGCACCGCGCCCGCACGGGTCCAGGCGATCAGTGGCAAGAGCTCGCCGTCGACGAGTCTCGCGCCGAGCGCGGCACCGACGGGGCGGTCGGGTGCGGCCCGCTGCCCACCGGCGGCGACGAGGCCCGCCCCGGTGCTCTCCCACAGCCGCAGGGCGTCCACGCAGTCCGCCAGCACCCAGGTGCGCCCACCCGCCGAGTGGGCGTGCACGTCCCGGATCCGCACCTCCGGGACGCCCGCTTCGCCGGAGCTCTGCCACGGACCGGTCCCGTCGGGCCGGGTGAAGCGCCGGACCTGACGTCCGTCGGGGACGAACAAGTGCAGGCCGTCGGGCGTGGACGCGAGTCCCAGGCCCTCCGCGTGGTCGCCGGCATCGCCGCCGAGGCCGACATGCCCGTCGCGTTCCCAGTCGCCCGTATCGTCGGCGAGCCGCCACATCTGGACGCGCCGCCCGGCGACAGCCGCGACCACCCACTGTCCGCCGTGCCGGACCGAGGACACGGCAGTGACCCTCGCGTCGTGACGCAGCACGGCTTCCGCGCCGACCGGTCCTTCACGGGCGTCCTGCCGGGTGACGAGCACATCGCCGCCCCAGACCCTGGTGAGCAGGGCGGGAGCCCCTGGTTCCGCCGCTGTCAGCCGCACGACCGGGCGCTCGTCGTGATCGCGCCGCCGGACCTCGCGGCCCGCGCGCACCGCGGCGGGCACATCGAGCAGCCTCACCTCCGCGCCGTCGCCGACGGCAAGCCGGCCCGAGCCCGACGGGTCGAAAGCCAGGCCGTTGCGCCTGCTGCCCAGGCCGAAGGAACACCCGAAGGTGCTGTCGGTGACACCCGTCACCCGCACCGTGCTGCCATGGTCCTCGTACAGCGCGACGAGCGGCAGTTCACCGCACAGCCCGAGCGCCACGTCCCTGGAGGCCGACTCGGCGACGAGCTCCGGCGTGAAGCGCGGGGTCGCGGTGTACCCCTCCGCGAACAGCCGCCACACACGGACCTGTTCACCGTCGACCACCGCGAGCAGGCCCCTGTCGTCCCCTTCCGGCAGCGCCGCCGCGGCGAACGCGGTCCCGTGGAGCGTGTCGAGCTCCCACTCCCGCCGGACCCAGTGCTCGTCACCGGAGAGCTTGCCGTGCAGTTCGTGCACGGTCACCGTGCGGCCCGCGGTGAGCAGGAAGCCGCGGTCGCGCAGCCCGAGCAGCGCGACGCGACCCGCCTCCACGGGCAGAACGGTGCCGCGGACCTCGGCCGACAGTCCTGCCACGACCGGCCAGCGCCACGCCCAGACACGGCGGCCGTCGGCCGCGGCGACCAGCAGGTCGTCGCCGAGCCGCGCGGCGGCGACGCTGCCCGGCGTACCGCCCCAGTGGAACGTCCTCCGCGGCAGGCGTTCACGCCCCGACCACAGGTGCACGGAGGAGCCGTCGTGGGCGACCGTCACCCGCCGGGTCCGGGTACCCGCTTCGCACACCTCTGTCAGAACGGCCCGGCTGCCGTGCTCCGACCCGGTGGTGCGGCGTGTCAGCACATGGTCGCCGGTGCCCGCGTCGCGGACGGAGATCTCTCCTCGCCCCGCGACGGCGATCGTGCCTCCCTCCGCGGCCGACCAGCTCACCGCCCGGGCTCCGCCGAGGGGCGCCGGCAGGGACAGCTCCAGCGGCTCCGGTGGCGTGTCGGTCCACACCTCGTCCCAGCACAGTTCCTTGAACTCCCGCAGGCCCTCGATCCGGCGTACGTACTCCGGATGGCCGGCGTGGGCCACCGCACGAAGAATCGCTCTGCGCTCCCGGCGATCGGTGTGCCGCCGGAATTCGCCGCCCACCCGCCGGTACAGCGCCGCGCCCTCACAGGTGGCGGCCAAGGAGGCGGCGAGCGGCAGCATCACGTCCGGCCGGGTCCGCACCAGGAAACACGGGTCCCCGAACAGCTCCTCCAACGGATCCGGCTCGTCGTCGAGCACGACCGCCGCGCTCCGGGCCTGCGCTGCGTGCGCTCCGAGGTAGGCGAGGGTGTACTCGTCGGCCGTGTCCCAGTCACCGGCCAGTTCGTCGTAGACGCGGCGGTGGGCGGCGGCGTGACCGAGCTTCGCGCGGGCCAGCAGCGCCGTTCCGTAACTGGCGTGCCCCAGGCGGTGAACGGGAGGTCTCCCCCGCCGGTGCTCCACGGTCAGGAGGACGTCGGTGACCCTGCTCAGCACGGTGTCGAGCGACTGACGCGACACCTTCGGCGAGCCGCGGCGCAGCAGTGCCCGCGCCATGCGGAACCACAGGTCGCGATCGGACAGTCCGTCGCCCTGGGCCAGGGCCAGCGGCAGCAGCAGTTCAGCGGCGCCGAACCGGCCGGACGGATCGAGGGCCTCGAGCTCGTCCTCCATCCGTGCCCGCAGGTCCGTGCCTCCCTCGCGGACGAACTCCTCCAGCCGGCTGCCCGACAGGCACTCCGGCTCCCGGGCGAGGGCCCGGGCGACCAGCTTCGCCACGAGAAATCGCCGCCGGCACTGTTCCGCCACACGCCGAGCGGTCTCCAGGCGCACGCCGTCGTTCTCGCGACCCGCGTAAGGAGAACCCTCGTACGCGGCGAGGTCCGCCGCGACGACGGAGGCGATGTCCCGCTCGGTGTCGGCGTCCTGGTCGATCCGGAGGTCGGGCGCCGTCCGGTCCAGAGCGTCCAGCAGCGATTCGCGGCCCACTCCGTCGGTGATCTGCCGGGGGTGGGCACGGGTGGCCACCACGACCTTCACGCCCGGGCGGTGCGACAGGGGGTTGAGCAGCCTGCGCGCGATCTCGTGGGCCTGGCCGGGCATGGCCTCGTCGAGGCTGTCGACCAGCAGGTTCAGCCCACCCACCCGCTCCACCAGCGAGCTCACGCGGTCCACGCACTGCTCCGGGGTGATACCCGCCGGCGGCGGCTCGGCACCCAGCGGCCCCAGCGCCTCGACCACGGTCCTGGCCAGCGAATGCGGCGACCCGCCCTGGCAGGACACCGCGGCGTGGATCGAACCGGGGCGGGGCCGGGTCCGGACCGGGGGTTCCGGCCGGAGCGACTCGCGCATCTCCGGCACGGACAGCAGGG
Source organism: Streptomyces kurssanovii (assembly GCF_040677245.1). Taxonomy (NCBI): domain Bacteria; kingdom Bacillati; phylum Actinomycetota; class Actinomycetes; order Kitasatosporales; family Streptomycetaceae; genus Streptomyces; species Streptomyces kurssanovii. Next base: position 135,968 of record NZ_JBFAQK010000008.1, on the reverse strand, counting down.
CCAGCCGGCCGAGCAGTGCGGACTTGCCGGTGCCGGCCGCGCCGGTGACGACGAGCATGCCCTGCGTCGTCGCTTCGAGCCAGGTGACCAGTCTGCTCAGCGGCTGTACGCGGCCGGTGAAGCGGAGCCGGGAGGCGCGGTCGGAGATCTGGTCGAAGTGTTCCGGCCGGAGCCACGGCAGGTGGTCGGGCGGCCGGGCGGCCGTCCGGAACACCTTGTTCTTCTCCGAGAAGTACGGATTGTGCAGGAACCGCGTGTCCAAGGGCCGGATCACGGCCGCCCTGGGCCGCTGTTCGGGATCGGTCAGACCCGCTTCCCTGGCCTTGAGGTCTACGGCCTCCAACAGGTCCGGTAAGGAGAGGTAGAGCGCCGTGGGCTCGAAGGGCCGCACCATGCCCTCGAGTTCGAGCCGCTCGTCCGCGACGGCCTGCTCCAGCCAGTCCACCCAGCGGCCCTCGTCCACCTTCAGGCCGGCGCCTGCGGTGGCGGCGACGACGAGGCCCCGTTCACGCGGCGATCCGCCGGAGAATCGGCCGTACGCCTCGACGAGGGGGCGCGCGGCTCCCAGCGTGCTCTGCGACTGGCAGGCGTCGACGACGATCAGGAATTCGGTGTCCCGCTCGACGGCGCACCTCTGGAGCAGGTCCGTGAAAGGCATGGCCCGGTTCAGGTCCATGCCTCCGGTGGAGAAACTGTCCCGGCAGCCCAGGATGTAGCCGCGGTCCCCGAGGTCGTAGCCATGACCCGTCCAGTAAAGGATCTTGCGGGTCGCCTCGTGCTCGAGGAAGCGGCTGAGCCCCGCCTTGACGTCGTCCAGCGTGCCGCCGCCGTCGAGCCGCATCTCGTGGGCGAACCCGAACCGCTTCACGCACAGCTCGGTGAACCGCCGACGCGCGTCCTCGACGAGCTTGCGGTCGAGCCGCCCCTCGGGATCGTCGTACGCCTCCATGGCCACGGTGCCGACCAGCCCCGACGCCCTGAGTTCCTCACGTACGAGGTGAACAGTCATCCCCTCCCCCTCCCGTCCCTATCATGGTCCATCTGCCGTGACGTGCGTCATGCCGACTGTCAACCGCCCGGGGCGAAAGGCGAATTGATGACTCAGAGGGACCGTTTCACCGTGGTCGGACGACAGACCGACTGCCATGTCTACGAAGGCGACGGGACACGGCCGATCGCCGAGGAGAACATGCGGGTGAAGTACGTTCCCGGGCGCGTCCGCTTCCCGGAGGAGATCGGCCGCTGGCGGCGGGAGATCGAGGAGGAACAAGCCGCCAAGGAGGCGGCCGGGGAACCGCATCGCTGGAACAACCCGCGCTTCGCCGTGGAGCGCCTGACCGTCGCCCGCACCCACACCGCGGAGGAGCCGGTCGCGACGCTCACGCTGCGGGACGCGGACTACTACGACTTCCTCACCACCTCCATCAACCTCGACCGCATGAAGAGTGACGGGCAGACGCTCCGCGAGCAGTACATCGACGGCAAGGACCCGCTGGACGCGGAGCCGTTCATGTTCTGCAGCTTCGGCGTGAACGTCGCGGTGGAGACGGGCAAGGACAAGAAGACGGTCATCTCCCACCGCAGTTCCCGGGTGGCGGGACACAACAAGTCGAAGTGGAACTCGTCCGCGAACGAGGGCCTGGCCCGTAACCACGACCTGGCTCCCGACGGGAGGATCAGCCTGCACGCCGTGGCCCGCCGGGCGATGCGCGAGGAGCTGGCCGTGTACGAGTCCGACGAGGTCGACCTCGAACTCCTCGGCTTCGGCCTCGATGTGCGCAACAACCAGTGGGCGGCGTTCTTCCGGGCGGTCCTCACCGATCTGACCGAGGAGGAGCTGAGGGCGCGGTGGAGCCGCGGCATCGAGGACAAGTGGGAACACGACCGCCACGCGTTCGTGCCGGCCGACCCGGAGAGCGTTCTGCGCTTCCTCCGCGACGAACCGGCGGAGAACTGGACCCCGTGCGCCCCCGCCCTCTTCTACCTGTCGCTGGTCCGAGCGGCGGTCCGCGCCCGGGACAACGACCCCGCGGCCCGCTTCGAGGTGGAGGCGATCGAACGCAGGATCGTGCGGGAACTCGACGACGAGTAGCCCCCGGGACGGAGCCCCGGCGACCGGGCGAGCGCCACGTCTCCGGCCGCCCGGTCGCTGCTCACCTCCGAGGGTGCCCTCAATCGCCGGACAGGCCGAGGCCGGCAAGTTCAAGCCCCGCCGGCGATCGAGGCGCGGGGCCCGGGGCGGAGCCCCGACAACCCGGCCGCGCCACGACGCCGACCCCGGCCACGCCCCGCGCTACGCCGCGTCGACCGCTCGTTCCTTCACCGTCACCCGCCCCTTGCGGATCGTCGCGATCCGCCTCGTCCGGCGCGCCAGCGCCGAGTCGTGGGTGACCATCACGAACGTGAAGGCGTGCTCCTCCCACAACGCCTCCAGCACCTCCATGATCTCGTCGCGCATCGACTCGTCCAGGTTTCCCGTGGGCTCGTCCGCGAGCAGTACCGCCGGCCGCTTCACCAGCGCACGCGCGATCGCGACCCGCTGCTGCTGCCCGCCGGACAGCTCGCCGGGCAGGTGCCGCAGCCGCTCGCCGAGCCCGACGGCGGCCAGCGCCTCACCGGCGCGTTCCCTGCGTTCGCGCGCCTTGAGACCGGGGAGCGGCACGAGCGCCGTCTCGACGTTCTCCTGCGCGGTCAGCGTGGGGATCAGGTTGAAGCTCTGGAAGACGAAGCCGATCTTCTCCGCCCGCACCCGCGTCAGCCTCGCCTCCGGCAGGGTCGCCAGGTCCGTCCCGTCGAGGACCACGCTGCCCTCGCTCGGCCGGTCGAGGCCGCCGAGCATCTGCAGCAGCGTGGACTTGCCGCCTCCTGTGGGGCCCTGGATGACGAGCCGGCCGCCGTCCTCGATGGTCAGGTCGACGCCGTCGAGGGCGTTCACACTGTCCTTGCCCCGCCGGTAGCGCTTGGTGACGCCACTGAGCTGGTACATCGTCAACTCCTGTTGTACGTGGAAGAGAAGGGGCCCGGTCCGGGCCTGGTCACTCGACGCGGCGCAGCGCGTCGGCGGGCCGGAGCCGGGACGCCCGCCAGCCGCCGAAGCCGCCCGCGACGAGACCGCCGGCGACGGCGAGGGTCACGGCGAGGCCGATCGTGGTGAGCGAGACGGGCGCGGTGAGCGCGATGTCGAGGGCGCGGTCGGCCGAGTCCCTCAGGGGTCCGCCACCGCCGCCGGGACCGGCGACCCGGAGGCCGCCGCCACCGCCCGCCGCGCCCGCCCCGGCGCCGCCGCCGAGCTGAGCCGTGAGCGTCGGACTGAAGGTCGTGATCAGCCACGCACCGGCGAGCCCGAGCGCGATCCCGAGCGCACCGCCGACGAGCCCGTTGACGAGGGCCTCACCGGCGACCTGCCGGGTCACCCGGCCGCTGCGCCAGCCGAGCGCCTTGAGCGTGCCGAACTCCCGTACGCGTCGGCTGACCGCCGAGGACGTCAGCAGTCCGGCGACGAGGAACGCCGCGGCCAGCACCAGGAAGGAGAGCCACTTACCGACGCCCGACGCCAGGTCGGACGCCGTGGACAGCGATCCGGAGACCGTCTCCGCGAGGTCGGCGGACGTGGTCACGGTCGTACCGGAGATGTTCTTCTGGATGGTCTCCTTGACGCCGTCGATCTTCTGCGAGTCGGTCGCCTGGACGTAGACCGTGGTCACCTTGTCCTTGGCGTCGGCGAGCTTCTGCGCCTGGGCCAGCGGAAGGTAGACGTTGGCCGCGGCGTCGCCGCTGTCCGCGGTCGCGATGCCGATGATCTCGAAGTCCGTGCCGGAGATGGTGAGTTTCTTGCCCGGGCCGAGGTCCTTCTCCTTCGCGTAGGCGCTGTCGAGGACGGCGACCCGCGCGTCGGTCTCGCTCTCCTTGAAGGTCCGCCCGGAGGTGATCGTCGAGGAGGTCAGGGGCCCGAGCTCCTGGTGGGCGACGTCCGTTCCGTACGCCGTGTACGAGTCGACGTCGAAGTCGGCCCCACCACCGCGCACCGCGCCCCCACCGGCGCCCGGCCCGCCCTGGCCGGGCTTCTGCTGCACCGCCCCGCGCTTGAACTCGCCGTTGACCTTCATGACGTTGACGCTCAGTCCGCCGACCGCGCCCGCGACGCCGTCCTGCTTCGCGACCTCGGCGACGGTCGAGGAGGCGAGGGTCTCGAAGCCCTGGACCATGACGATGTCGCTGCTCTGCTCCGCGTCGTCGCCCTCGTCCTTGGCGTCGAACCGGAAGCGGGGCCGCCGCACGGTCTCGCCCTCGCCGGGCGGCTCCGCGGCCTTGGTGACGGTCATGTCGGTGCCGAGCCCGTACAGCGATTCCAGGACCTTGTCCTGGGCGCGGTTCATCCCGGACGAGACGGAGTTGACGACGATGACCAGCGCGATCCCGAGGGCGAGCCCCGAGGCGACGACGAGCGCCGCTTTTCTGCGGCGGCGGAGTTCACGCCGGAGGTAGGTGAAGAACATGGCGTGACGGTATGGACGCGGCGTGATGAGGAGTTAAGGCCCGCATGAGAGCCGCATGAGTTGTTCCGCCGACGCCGGGCGGCAAGACTCCCAAACAAATTCTGCAAAAACTATTTTGCTAAGTACCCGGCTCGCCCTACGCTCGCCCCGTGACCGATGACGAACACCGCCGCCGCGTACTCGATCCCCACCAGGACGCCGCCGCCCTCAAAGCGCTCACGCACCCGCTGCGGATCCGGCTGCTGGGCCTGCTGCGCATGGAGGGGCCGGCCACAGCGAGCGAACTCGCCGTCAGGACGGGCGAGTCGTCCGCGTCGACCAGCTACCACCTGCGGGTGCTGGCCAAGTACGCGTTCATCACGGAGGCGGAGCACCGCGACGGCCGCGAGCGGCGTTGGAGGTCCGTCCACGAGGTCACGAGCTGGAGCAACGCCGCGATGGCCGGCTCACAGGAGGCGCGGGCGTTCGTCGACGTGGCCCGCCGCGCCCAACTCGACCATCTGGCGCGCTCCCTGGCCCGGCACCAGGAGGACCTCGACACCGGAAGGCTCGACGGGGAGTGGCTGGAGCCGTCCGGCTTCACCGACCTGGTGGCCCGCCTCACGCCGGAGTCGCTCACCGAACTGTGGGCGGCGTTCGAGCGCACCGTGAGCGAGCTCGCCGCCCGCGACGAGGGCGACCCCCGCACCGAGCAGGTCGTGCTCTTCACGGCCGGGCTGGCACTCGCCCCGGAGACCGGGGCGCGCGGAACGGCGCCGGACGTGGGAGCGAACAGCGCGAAGGCCGGTACGGAGTCAGCGACGGAGGACGGCTCGTGAAGCCGCTGGACCCCCGCGCCGCACGCCGCCGCTTCGCCACCGTCACGTTCCTCTTCTGGCTCCCCGTCGGCCTCTACCTGCCGTCCCAGGTCCTGCTGCTGACCGAACGCGGCATGAGCCTCGCCGTCGTCGCCGGGCTCTTCGCCGTCCACTCCCTCACCGTGTCCGTCATGGAGCTGCCCACCGGCGGCCTGTCCGACGTCCTCGGCCGCCGGCCCGTCCTCGCCGCGGCGGGTCTGCTCAACCTGTGCGCCCTGACCGTGATGGCACTCGGAACCACCGTGTGGGCGCTCGCCGTCGCCATGTTCCTGATGGGCTCCGGCCGCGCCCTGTCCAGCGGCCCCGCGGAGGCCTGGTACGTGGACACCGTCCAGGCCCACTCCGGCGCGGGCGCCGAGCTGCGCACGGGCCTGGCGCGCGGCAACACCGCATCGGCCGCCGCGCTCGCCGCCGGAACCCTCCTCGGCGGGACGCTGCCGCTCCTGCTCGGTCTCGGCGCCGACCCGGGCGCCCGGCTGGCCGGCGCCACCGGCGGCCTCGTACTGCCGCTGTCGGTACCCGGCCTGCTCGGCGCGGCCGTCGGTGTCGGTTTCGTCGCGTACGTGCTCACCGCCCTGCCGGAGCCGCCCCGTCCGCCGGCCACGCTGCGCGGGGTGCTCCGCGGCGTCCCGGCGACGATGCTGGGCGGGCTGCGCCTCGGTGTGCGGGACGCCCTGATCCGGCGGGTCCTGCTGACAACAGGGGCCGTGGGCGCGGCGCTGGCGGCCCTGGAGCTGCTCACCCCGGGAAGGGCCGCCCGGCTGACCGGCGCCCCCGAGTCGGGCGCGGTGCTGTACGCGGCACTGGCCTGCGCGGGATTCGTCTGCACGGCGGTCGGGAGCCACTGCGCCCCGTGGGCCGCCCGGCTGACGGGCAGCAGCGAGCACGCCGTACTCGCGAGCATCGGCACGGGGGCCTGCGGGCTGACGCTTCTGGGTGTGACGGCGGCCTGGGACGGCCCGGCCTCCCTGGTCCTCGCCGTCGCCGGCTACGCGCTCGTCCACCTCGGCCTCGGCGCCGCCGGCCCGAACCAGAACGACCTCCTCCACCACCGCGTCGACAGCACCGTCCGTGCGACCGCGCTGTCGGTGAAGTCCCTCGCGCTCCAGTCGACCGCCGCCCTCACCGGTCTGGTCGCGGGCTCCCTGCCGATCGGGCCGCTGCCCTGGCTGGTGAGCAGCGCGGTCCTGTTCACGGGCGCCCTGCTGTGGACGCGCCGGGCGCGGACCTCACTCCCGGCCCCGGCCCCGGCGGTCGCCGGCCTCCGGCCCGGACACCCGGCGCAGCCGGCTTCCCTTCAGAAGAAGTCGTCCTGACTTCCGCGTCGGGCCCCGTCGCGTGCGGCGGGAGCAGCGGCGCTCCGCCGAGACCCTGCCGTGGCAGCGGCATTCGGACGGCGCCGTCTCCACCACAGCAGCAACGCCGCTGCCGCCAGAACCACGGGCAGCAGACGCAGGGCCGACGCGACGACACCCAGGGGCTCTTCCTGCGGGTCGAGGTCGGCCGCCCGACCCGGTGCGGGGGCCGGCGGCTCGGGGCCGGCCGCCTGACGCGGTACGGGCTCGCCGAGCCAGATCGCTCCGTGGCCGTCGGCGGACGGCGCGCTCAGGGAGCGGTTGATCTTCTGGGGGAGGTCCGCGAAGGCTGCCGTGAAACGGTCGTCGGAGACCTTCGTGACGGGGATTCTGGTGAAGTCGACGCCCCCGTAGACGTAGCTGCGTACATAGGTCGTCCCGCCTTCGGTGGTCCTGTCGGTGACCTTGAACTCGCCCTTGGTGTACGAGTCGACGAACCGGTCGAAGGTGTCGGTGGGCTTCCAGCGGCCGTCGCTCCGCCAGTTGTCGATGTCGCCCGTGTCGATGAGGTCGCCGTAGGTGGTGTCCTTGCTGCGGCTCAGGTCGCGGTACCACTCGGCGGCGACCCGGGCGAGGTAGACGCGCCGTAGTTCTGCGTACTCGGGCGCGGTGTTGATGGCCTTCTTGAGCTCGGGAAGGATCAGGCCGCGGAAGTGCTGCTCGTTGTGGTCCTCGGTGGCCTTGTCCTGCCGGGGACATGTACCGGTGGCGGACTCGCCCCGCTGCTTCAGGTACTGGGTCTCCATCTTGACGTCGAGGGGCGCGTCGAGGATGTAGAGCTCGTCGCCGTCCTGGCGGACCGACGCGGGTGCGGGCAGGATCCACGTCCGGTAGGACATGCAGCTTCCGCGGATGCCGTCCCAGAACTGCCGGCCTCGTGCGGAGTGGGGGTGGATGAGCTCGCCGATCGTCTTCTTCATCCGCAGATCGGCCTCGAGCAGGACACGTCCGGCGTCCGTACGGCCGAGCCGGTCGTCGACGATGCGGTCCGGCTCGTCGGGATTGAGGTTGACCCAGAAGGCCGACGGGTCGAGGGAGAGCCAGACGAAGAACGCGTCCGAGCTGCCCTCGGCGGCGTCGAGGCCCGCTCCCGGAGAGCTGCCGCCGTCGGCGGAGAGGGGAGCCTGGAAGGAGTACCGCAGACCGCCGCCGTCGCCGGGGTCGGCGAGATAGCGCAGTTGCAGGGACGAGAAGTCGATCCCGCCGGGCGCCTCGGGCACGGGCTGTGTCAGGGCTCGGGTCAGGCCGCCCTCGGTGTCGTCCGCGGTGCCGTTCTCTCCGCACGGGTCGGCCGCCCGGGGTGCGTTGCGTGGAGCGGTCAGCGCGACGGTCGTCAGCTGGGGGCGCAGGCCGAGGGCCTGGCCGTCACACGGTTCGGCGGCGCGGGGGTTCCGGAAGAACCGGTTCTCCTTCCTGGTCTGCGCCAGGCGCCGACTCTCCGCAGCTTTGCGCTCCTTGATCAGCGTCTTCTGTGCCGCCACCTCCCGGGCCATGGTGGTCTTCTCGGCGTCGGCCTGCGCCTTGGCCCTGTTGATCAGGTCGTTCAGCTCGTCGGCCGAGCCCCTGCCGTCCACCACGGAGTAGATGACATCGGTGGTGGCCGGGATCCTGCCGGCACACTGCGGCTTGCACGGCGACCGGTCGCTGTAGATCACGAAGAGCCGTTCCTGGGGCACCGGTTTCCGCGCGTCCTTGCTCAGCAGGGCCAGGTCCCACACAAGGATGCGCAGTTCGGAGTGGTTGCCGTCCATGCCCGCCGAGGCCTCGTTGGCGTGCGGGACGACGACGAACTTCTCGATCCCGGGGCGTTCGCCCATGCGTAACCGCTCGTACAGCGCCGGGTCGTCGTGCTTCAACGCGGCGGTCTCCACCACCTCCAGGCCGCGGGTGTCCACGTCGTCGAGCCCCGTGATGTCCACGAAGCCGAGCGCGACGTTCCGCGCCCCGTCGATCCGTTGCGGGTTCCTGCCGCCCTCGAGCTGGGACCGGTGGCCCCACACCGCCTGCCGGTAGACGTACGACCGGTGACCGATCGGGTCGCGGTACCAGTCGCCGTCGATCCGTGTCAGTGATCTCCCGGACGGAGCGGGCTTGCGGTCCTTCTTCCCCCCGTCGGACGTGAGCTTCAAGGTGTGGCCCGGCGATTGCGTCCGCGGCTCGGCGGAGGCGTCCGCCGAGCCGCCGCCCGTGCCCAGTGACAACCCGAACATCAGCAACGACGCGGCCAGAGCCCGCGGCCCCCTGCGTCCTCCGGTCAACGACATGTCGCTCCCCCTGTTTCCGTCCGCCCACGGTGAGCCGTGGCCGGTCCGTCGGGAAAGGGCCTTCCCTCTTGTCCGGCGCCGAGAACCTGAAGACCCGTGCGACGGCCCGCGCCAAGGAGCCGGCCGCGTCAGCCGCGCAGCGTCACCCCGTACCTGGTGCGCAGGCGCGCGATCTCCCACCACGCCACCGCCGTCACCGACGCCGGGCCGCCGAGGACCGCGCAGAACTGGACGGCCGGCGGCCCCGGCGGCGCTCCGGCCATGGCCAGGTTGATCGCCGCGAGTTCCCACACCAGGACGCCGGTGAGCAGAGCGGGGAGAGCCGCGTGCGCGTCGGCCGTGTTGAAGGCGGTACGCAGCGCCGTCGTGGACGCGAAGACGACGAAGAACAGCACCCACACCACCGGCAGCAGCAGCGCGAGCGTGATCAGCGGGCTGAGACGGCTGCTCTCGTAGCTCCGGGCGAGGAGCATCACGCCGGCGAAGAGCAGCGGTACGGCCGTGAAGGCGCCGAAGTACCAGAGCACCGAGCGGACCGCGGGCCGCAGCCTGGCCCGCATGCCGGGCCGTGCGTGCGGCGGCGCGAGCCGGAGGAGGACGAGGATCACCACGGGAGCGGTGAGGAGCAGCAGCCACGGCGTGACGACCAGCCGGAACAGATACTGGTCCTGCACCTCCGCCCAGTCCGCCTCGGTCCCGTACGCGGCGAGGATCAGGAAGGACGCGACCAGCGCGACCCAGGCCCTGGTCTTCTGCACACGCCACACCTCGGGGTCCTGGAACCGCCGGTAGCTGTGCGCGGGGAACCGCAGCCTCGCCTGACGGCGGGCGGACCTGGCCAGCGGGTAGCCCAGCAGCACCATCAGCGCGGGCCACACGCAGAGCAGGCCGATCACCCAGAGGCAGCCGGGCATCCGGCGCACATGCCGCAACACCTCGCCGAGCGGCGGCCATTCGTCCTGGCGGAGCTGCTGCCACAGCGACGGTGGCGGACCGTAGGGAGAGTACGGGTACGGCCCCGGGTGGGGCGGCGGTCCCGGATACGGGCCCGGCCCCGGATACGGCCCGGGCTGCGGCGGCACGCCCGGACGCGGCGGTACTCCCGGCTGCGGCCGCCCCGTCCGCCCGTACGGATCCTGTCCCCCGAATGTCACGCCTTCACCCTTCCTGGAGTGGTCCGCCGATCATTCCAGGAGAGTGAACTGCCGTGCACCGCCCGGTACATGGCGGGCCGGAACCACGACGGGCGGACGTCCGCCGGCCCCTTCGGTCACTCGTCGGTGCCGGGCCCCCGGAGCACGGCCGCGAGCCGCAGTGCGGTGTCCAGGTTGCAGCGGCCCAGTTCGATGAGCGGGTACGGCGCCTCGCTCGCCAGGGACACCACGTCCACACCCAGCGACGGCAGGGTCACCGACACCGCCGCCAGCCCGTCCCTGAGCCGGGCCACCGCCTCCTCGGTGACCCGCAACCGGTCCACCGGCCGCAACCCCTCCGAAGACGCCGACCGGTCCACCGACAGCAACCCTTCCGAAGACCGGGGCCTGTCCGCCGACCGCACCACTGCTGCCATGAGCACCACACCTCCGTGCCGCGTAACCGCCGGGTATCCCGATCTCCTCACCCGTGTGTCCGGGTGCGGCCCTGGCCTTCCGGAGCAAGTTGATCTTGGCGTTCCCGCCGCCGGTGAAACCGCATCACGCGCCATCCGCCGCGGCGTTCACCCGTCCGGCAGCGGCGCACTCGAAGCACGACCGGCGCACGGACACCGGCGGCCGGCACGGCCGGTCGTCACCCGCGCACGCGGCGGGTCACGAGGTCCGGAAGCCGTCGCACCCCCCGGAAACCACCCGCCCGACGACCGCCCCCGGGCGTAAACTGGTCCGCATGAGCCGACGACGACATTGATCCACCGCAGCGGGTCCTGGAACGGGCTGTCGCGGGCCGCCGCGCGGGTGAGCACCCCGCGTCCCCCGTCCGTTCCGCAGAAGGACCACACGCATGCTCACCGTTCCGTCATGCCCGCCGGACCCCCGTCCCCTGGGTGTCCGCCGCCTCGAGCGAAGGCTCTACACCTACGCGGGTCTTGAGGACTTCGTCCTCCTCTACCCCCTCTACGCCCTGCTCTTCGCCGAACACGGCCTGACCACCGCCGAGATCTCCTCCCTCTTCGCCATCTGGTGCGTCGTAGGCCTGCTGGTCGAAGTGCCGTCGGGTGTCTGGGCCGACGCGGTGTCCCGCCGAGTCACGCTGGTCGTGGGCCCGCTGCTGACCGCCGCCGGATTCGCGCTGTGGGCGCTGACCCCCTCCTACGCGGCCTACGCCGCGGGCTTCACGCTCTGGGCGGTCGGCGGCTCCCTGCGCTCCGGCTCCATGGAAGCCCTCGTGCACGACGAACTCGAACGGCTCGGCGCGACCGACCGCTACGGCCGGATCATGGGCCGGGCCGCCGCCTTCGGCATGGCCGCGACGGCGGCGGCCACGGCCGCGGCCGCGCCCGTGCTCGCCTTCGGCGGGAACGCGCTGGTGTGGGCGGGCAGCATCGGCGCCTGCCTGCTGTGCGCCGCGGCCGGCGCGACGCTCCCCGAGCACCGCGCCACCACCCGCCACGACACCGCCGAACGGCCGGGCTACCTCGCCACGTTGCGCTCCGGACTGGCCGAGGTGCGCGGCAGCCGTCCCGTCCGGCGGGCGATGGTCCTCGCCGTGGTGATCACGTCGGTCTGGGGCGTGCTGGACGAGTACGTACCGCTGCTCGCCGCCGCCACGGGCGTGGCGACGGAGACCGTCCCCCTGCTGGTGCTGGTGGTGTGGGTGGGCGTGACGCTCGGTTCGCTGCTGGTGACGGCAGGCGAACGGCTGTCGGTCCGGGCGACCGGGGCGCTGGTCGCCGCCGCGGCCGCGGCCCTCGCGGCGGGCGCGCTGTCGGGCACGCCCGCCGGATTCGCCCTGCTCGCCGTCGCGTTCCTCGTCTTCCAGCTCGCGGACGTGCTGGCCGACGTACGCCTCCAGGCCGCGATCACCGGCAGGAGCCGGGCGACCATCACCTCGCTGACGGGCCTCGGCACCAACATCGCCTCGCTGCTGGCGTACGGCGCGTACGCGGCACTGTCGCCGTACGCCTCCCACGGCACGGTCTTCGCGCTGCTCGCCGTGCCGTACCTGCTGGTCGCCGCCGCGATGGGCCGGCCGCGTCCGGCCCCCGCGCCGGCCGGTCAGGAGGCGCAGTAACGGTCCCGCGCCGGGCGCTCCCCGGTGAGCAGGAAGCGGGTCACGGTCGCGTCGCCGCACTCGTTGCCGTTGTCCACGTAGGCCCCGTGGCCGGCCGCGTCGACGACGACCATCCGCGCACGGTCCCCGAGGGCCGCCCGCATGTTCTTCGCGCCCGCGAGCGGGGTCGCCACGTCACGGTCGTTCTGGACGAGCAGGACGTTGGACGGGCCGTGCGGCGTGATGCGGACGGGCCGCTCGGTGGGGCCGAGCTCCCAGAAGGCGCACGGCATCACGTTGACGGGCATGCCGGCCGTCAGCGGGTGGCGCTCCCGGCTGTCGGCCACGGCCTTCTCGTAGGAGGCCTGGTCGTCCCTCCAGGCGTCCACGTCGTTGCAGATGGTCGCCGCCGACGCCGCGACCGTGTTCTGCATGGCCTCGTCCGCCGACGTGTTCGGGGCCGGCAGCTCGGCGCCGGAGCGGGCGGCGGCGATCACGCGGGCGACGACCGGGAACCGCCTCGGCGAGTAGAGGCTGTCGAGCAGCGTCTGGCGCAGCACGTTGCCGTTCAGTTCCTCGGGGTTGGCGCCCGGCCAGGGGATCGGCTCGCGGTCCAGGCGCGCGGCGAGGGCGAGGAAGAGGGGCCGTACCTCCTCCGGTGTCCCCGCCAGCCGGTCCGGGTTGGCGGGGTCGGCGGCCCAGGCGGCGAAGTCGGGGAAGACGTCCTCGACGCCGACCGCGTAGTTCGCCAGCCAGCCCCGCGCGACCCGCTCCGGATCGGGGTCGTCGTTGCTGTCGAGGACCCACCGGTCCGTGCGGTGGGGGAACATCTGCGCGTAGGCGGCACCGGCGTAGGTGCCGTAGGAGACGCCCCACGCGGACAGTTTCCGCTCTCCGAGCGCCTCGCGGATACGGTCGATGTCGCGCGCCTCGTTGCGGGTGCTGACGGTACGCAGGACCTCGCCGCCGTTCTCGGCACAGGCGTCGGCGAGGCGGCGGCCGGCGGCGACGTTGTGGTCGACGGAGCCGTCGGGGGCCGGCCAGGGGCGCAGGCGCTCCATGGCGAGGTCCTCGTGCGGGAGGTCGCAGCTGACGGGTGCGGACCGCCCGACGCCGCGCGGGTCGAAGCTGACGACGTCGTACGCGTCGCGCACCGACTGCGGCAGGGCCTTCCCCCGCCGTGAGGGCTCGTGCAGACCGGGGTTGCCCGGTCCGCCCGGGATGATCAGCAGGGTGCCGCGCCGGGCCTCGGGCTTCTCGCTGCGCAGCCGGGACACGGCGAGCGCGATGTGCGGGCCGCGCGGCTCGGCGTGGTCCAGCGGCACGGACACGGTCCCGCACTCCTGCCGCGGGTCCAGCCCGGTCCCGGGGCAGGGGCCCCACCGGACGGTCGACACGGGACGGCCGGTCGCCTCCGCGGACGGCGCGGGGAGGGCGACCAGCGTGGTCGCGAGGGCGGGCAGCGTCAACGCGACGGTGACGGCGGGACGGAGCCGGAACGTTCGGGTGATTGCCATGGCACGACCCTCCCGGATTTACGCTCCCGGCCCCACGGGACCAACTGCCGTATCCGGCAGGGGGTTTGCCCCACCTCGAGCCGGTCACCCCCAGGGGCGGACTCCGGGCCCACGTCCGCGCCCGGGCGCGGGCGTACGTCGTGCCCCGTGCGCCGCCGGGGAACGCCCGAGGGCGGCACCCCCGTGCAGGGGTGCCGCCCTCGGTGTGAAACCGGTCCGCCGATCCGCGAGCGGATCAGAAGTCCATGTCACCGCCCGGCATGCCGCCCGGAGCGGCCGCGGCGGCCTTCTCCGGCTTGTCGGCGATGACGGCCTCGGTGGTCAGGAACAGCGCCGCGATGGAGGCCGCGTTCTGCAGAGCAGAGCGGGTCACCTTCGCGGGGTCGATGATGCCCTCGGCGATCATGTCGACGTACTCACCGGTCGCGGCGTTCAGGCCGTGGCCGACGGGCAGGTTGCGCACCTTCTCGACGATGACGCCACCCTCGAGACCACCGTTGACGGCGATCTGCTTGAGCGGGGCCTCCAGCGCGAGCTTCACGGCGTTGGCGCCGGTCGCCTCGTCGCCCTGGAGCTCGAGCTTCTCGAAGACCGAGGAGGCCTGGAGCAGGGCCACGCCACCACCGGCGACGATGCCCTCCTCGACGGCCGCCTTCGCGTTGCGAACGGCGTCCTCGATGCGGTGCTTGCGCTCCTTGAGCTCGACCTCGGTCGCCGCGCCGGCCTTGATGACGGCCACGCCGCCGGCCAGCTTCGCGAGGCGCTCCTGGAGCTTCTCGCGGTCGTAGTCCGAGTCGCTGTTCTCGATCTCGGCACGGATCTGGTTGACGCGACCCTGGACCTGGTCGCTGTCACCGGCACCGTCGACGATCGTGGTCTCGTCCTTGGTGATGACGACCTTGCGGGCGCGGCCCAGCAGGTCCAGGCCGGCGTTCTCGAGCTTGAGGCCGACCTCCTCGGAGATGACCGTGCCGCCCGTGAGGATGGCGATGTCGTTCAGCATGGCCTTGCGGCGGTCGCCGAAGCCCGGGGCCTTGACGGCGACGGACTTGAAGGTGCCGCGGATCTTGTTGACGACCAGGGTCGACAGGGCCTCACCCTCGACGTCCTCGGCGATGATCAGCAGCGGCTTGCCGGACTGCATGACCTTCTCCAGCAGCGGAAGGAGGTCCTTCACGTTGCCGACCTTGGAGTTGACGATCAGGATGTACGGGTCGTCCAGGGACGCCTCCATACGCTCCATGTCGGTGGCGAAGTACGCCGAGATGTAGCCCTTGTCGAAGCGCATACCCTCGGTGAGCTCGAGCTCCAGACCGAAGGTCTGGGACTCCTCGACGGTGATGACGCCTTCCTTGCCGACCTTGTCCATGGCCTCGGCGATGAGCTCACCGATCTGGACATCAGCGGCGGAGATGGAGGCGGTGGAGGCGATCTGCTCCTTGGTCTCCACGTCCTTGGCCTGCTCGAGCAGGGCGCCGGAGACGGCCTCGACGGCCTTCTCGATGCCGCGCTTCAGGGCCATCGGGTTGGCGCCGGCGGCCACGTTGCGCAGGCCCTCACGGACGAGCGCCTGGGCGAGGACGGTCGCGGTGGTCGTACCGTCACCGGCGACGTCGTCCGTCTTCTTGGCGACTTCCTTGACCAGCTCGGCGCCGATCTTCTCGTACGGGTCCTCGAGCTCGATCTCCTTGGCGATGGAAACACCATCGTTGGTGATCGTGGGGGCGCCCCACTTCTTCTCGAGGACGACGTTGCGACCCTTGGGGCCAAGGGTGACCTTGACGGCGTCGGCGAGCTGGTTCATCCCGCGCTCGAGACCGCGCCGTGCCTCCTCGTCGAACGCGATGATCTTGGCCATGTGAAGTGGTCCTCCCGGACTGGGGTGGATTGCTTCGGATCGCATCCGGCGCCCGCGACGGACGGCCTGCGCGCCTTGTGGTTCCTTGCCCCACCAGGCTCACGGACCTCACCGACCCGATCCAAGTTCTGTCACTCTCACTGGGAGAGTGCTAACGCCAATGATTAGCACTCGACCCCTGAGAGTGCAAGCGCCTTCGAAGGCTCCATGAGGGCCGGCGGTCGGTGGGGACACCACCCGGGCGAAGCTCTGGGGGAGGGTGGACGCACGCGCGCCTCCGATGAAGGCTCGGCGGCCGCGGCGGTGTCCGGACACGCGTGAGGGGCCCGCTTCCCGGTGGCCGGGAGGCGAGCCCCTCATGCGTGAGTGCGTCGGTGGCCGATCGCGCCTCGATCAGTTGGATCAGACGGCGAGCTTGACCATGTCCGCCTGCGGACCCTTCTGGCCCTGCGAGATCTCGAATTCGACTCGCTGACCTTCTTCAAGGGTGCGGTATCCGTCCATCTGGATCGCGCTGTAGTGGACGAAAACATCCGCACCACCGTCGACCGCGATGAAGCCGTACCCCTTCTCCGCGTTGAACCACTTGACGGTGCCCTGAGCCATGCCTAACTCCCCTATTACTGGCCCTTGCGCAGGACCGCACTTCGCGGACCCGGGTCAGACCTCCACCCCAGCAGGAGGGGTGTGCGCCGGAACGCGTCGACCGCGGCTGAATGTATCTGCCCAACTGCCCTCTGCAACAGGTCAATCGGACGAGAAATCTGGGCAGGACCGAACGACCGATCCGTGTCAATTCATGGAATTCCGGGGCAAGTCGGGCCCGGCAAATAACGCCTAAGTGGCAATTCGATCGCATGGTTTGGCCGCATTCTTGCGGAACTTGAAGGCATTCTCGAGCGGCCGGCGAAGGGGGCTTCCCAAACTCTACCGCGCTCAACCATGCAGAATTGCCCCCTCCGCTTCTCTGGCGGAGGGGGCAATTCAGTAACTGCGGGTAAATCCCTGGGGAAAGCTTGGCGTCCGCTCCCCCGATACCGTCAGCCGCCGGCGACGGCGGGGATGATCGACACGCCCGCACCGTCCGGCGTGGCCGTCTCGAGGCCCTGCTCGAAACGGACATCGTCGTCGTTCACGTACACGTTGACGAACCGGCGCAGCTTGCCCTGGTCGTCCAGGACACGGGCGGCGATGCCCGTGTGGTTCTTCTCCAGGTCCGCGATGACCTCGGCGAGGGTCGCGCCCTCCGCCGGGACCTCGGCCCGGCCGCCCGTGTACGTACGGAGGATGGTGGGGATGCGGACGTTGACGCTCATGTTCGTCACCTCTCGGCGGAGTACGGCGTGGCAGTGCGGAGCAAGGTTCTCAGTGGGCGGCCAGGCCCGCGTCGCGGAACGCGGCCAGGCTCGGGCGGATGACGGCGGTCGCCTGCGAGGTCTCCGCGACGGCGTCGAGGGTCTTGAGACCGTCGCCGGTGTTGAGCACGACGGTGGTGAGCGCCGGGTCGAGCAGGCCCGCCTCGATCAGCTTCTTCGTCACACCCACCGTCACGCCACCGGCCGTCTCGGCGAAGATGCCCTCGGTGCGGGCCAGCAGCTTGATCGCGTCGACGACCTGCTCGTCGTTCACGTCCTCGACGGCTCCGCCCGTGCGACGCGCGATGTCCAGCACGTACGGGCCGTCGGCCGGGTTGCCGATGGCGAGGGACTTGGCGATGGTGTTCGGCTTCTGGGGCCGCACGACGTCGTGACCGGCCTTGAAGGCGGTCGACACCGGCGAACAGCCCTCGGCCTGGGCGCCGAAGATCTTGTACGGCTTGTCCTCGACGAGCCCGAGCTTGATCAGCTCCTGAAGACCCTTGTCGATCTTCGTGAGCTGGGAGCCGGAGGCGATCGGGACGACCAGCTGGTCCGGCAGCCGCCAGCCGAGCTGCTCGCAGATCTCGTACGCGAGGGTCTTGGAGCCCTCCGCGTAGTACGGGCGGAGGTTGACGTTGACGAAGCCCCAGCCCTCGCCCAGCGGGTCGCCGATGAGCTCGGAGCAGAAGCGGTTCACGTCGTCGTAGTTGCCCTCGATGCCGACGAGCTCGCCGCCGTACACCGCGGCCATGACGACCTTGCCCTGCTCGAGGTCGTGGGGGATGAACACGCAGGAGCGGAAACCGGCCCGCGCGGCGGCGGCGCCGACCGCGCCCGCGAGGTTGCCCGTGGAGGAGCAGGACAGGGTGGTGAAGCCGAAGGCACGGGCGGCCTCGAGGGCCTGGGCGACGACCCGGTCCTTGAAGGAGTGCGTCGGGTTGCCGGAGTCGTCCTTGATGAAAAGGCCGCCGGTGACGCCCAGTTCGCGGGCGAGGTTGTCGGCCTTGACCAGCTTGGTCCAGCCCGGGTTCAGGTTCGGCTTGTCGGCCACGTCGGCCGGGACGGGCAGCAGCGGGGCGTAGCGCCAGATGTTGGCCGGGCCCGCCTCGATCCGCTTCCGGAGCTCTTCGGGGCTGCCGCTCGGCAGGTCGTAGGCGACTTCGAGCGGCCCGAAACACTCGGCGCAGGCGAAGATGGGACCGAGTTCGAAACGCTGTCCGCACTCGCGGCACGAGAGTGCGGCGGCGGGGCCGAGGTCCACGGAGGTGGACGCGGTGGCGGAGGTGCTGGTGCTGGTGCTTGCGACGGTCTGCGCAGCCATGATGGCGAGGCCCTTTCTCCTCATCTTCCTCGTGACGCACTTCGCCACGAGACGGAATTGGCACCTTCCCCACCGTGACCTCGCGGTCGGCGGGAGGGTTGCCGGGGCTTCAACGGGCCGTTCCCTCTGCCCCTCTGGATGAGCGGTATGGCTCCGGACGTGCGGTCCGGGCGTTTGTGTGCTGGGACCCCCCGAGATGCGAGGGTCCTTCGCGTTGCTCAAGACTGTAACCGAAGCCCCGGACGCTTGAGATAGTCGTCCGACCCGCGAGATGGATCACACGACCGACTGTCGATCGACTGTCAAGGGAGACGCGAAGTGCTCGATGAGGTGGCCCGCTGGCTGAGCCGGCGCTCCTGGTCCGCGTCCGACCGCTCCCTCGAGAGGCTGATGTCCGCCAAGGTCAGGCAGGGCACGACCGTCAGCGTCGTGCTCCCCGCGCTGAACGAGGAAGCGACGGTCGGAGAGATCGTCACGATCATCCGCCGGGAGCTGATGGAGAACACCCCGCTCGTCGACGAGCTGGTCGTCATCGACTCGGCCTCGACCGACCGCACGTCGGAGGTGGCCGCGGCCGCCGGGGCCCGGGTGGTGCACCGTGACGCGATACTGCCCGGCCTGCCCGCGGTGGCCGGCAAGGGCGAGGTGCTGTGGCGCTCGCTGATGGCGACGGGGGGTGACATCGTCTGCTTCTGCGACGCGGACCTGCGCGAATTCTCCGCGGACTTCGTCTCCGGCATCGTCGGCCCGCTGCTGACCGAGCCCGACGTCCAGTTCGTCAAGGCCATGTACGACCGCCCGCTGGGCGGGGGCGCCGCGCCCGGCCCCGACGGCACACCGGCCCAGGGCGGCCGGGTGACCGAGCTGGTGGCCAGGCCGCTGCTCAACCTGCACTGGCCGCAGCTCGCCGGGTTCGTGCAGCCGCTGGGCGGCGAGTACGCGGCACGGCGCTCGCTCCTGGAGCGGCTGCCCTTCCCCGTCGGGTACGGCGTGGAGCTCGGCCTGCTGGTCGACTCGCTGAACCTGGTGGGCCTGGACGCGCTGGCCCAGGTCGACGTCGGCACCCGCAAGCACCGCCACCAGGACGGGCAGGCGCTCGGCAGAATGGCCGCGACGATCTATCGCACGGCCCAACTGAGGCTGTCCCGCCCGCACTTGGTGCGCCCGTCGATCACGCAGTTCGAGCGGGTGGGGAACGGGTTCGTACCGCGGACGCACCCGGTGGACACGGAGGAGCGCCCGCCGATGCTCGAGATCGGTGAGTACGCGGCGCGTCGCGCCGCATAAGCAGGACTCACCGGTCATTTTGCCTACATTTCCCATGTATGGGACTTATGGGATTTCTTGTTCTGTCGTTCCCCGGATCCCCGGGCAGTCGCGGCAGGCACCGCAAGCAGACGCCCTCCGGCGGCACGGAACGGCTGACCCGGCTCCTCGGCACCCTGGCGGTCACCGCCGCCGCGGCGTTCGGACCGGCCGTCCCCGCGGTGGCGGTGCCGACCGGGCCGGCGGCGCCGGGAACGCTCCCCGGTGAGCGGCCGGCGCACCGGGCCGCCCCGGACGCCTCCGGGCAGCGCACGGACGGCGGGGCCGCGGACGCGGACGCCGCGGCCCGGGACGCGGGCGGCCCGGAGGGGGCCGCGGGCGGGGCCGAGGGCCTCCACGGCGGGGAACCGGTCCGTCACGTGGAGATGGCCCGCACCGGCGGCACGGCGGAGCAGCTGTGGCTGCTGGGCGGCGTCGCGCTGAGCCTGACGGCGGCGGGCATCGTCGCCGTGGCCGCCACCCGCGGCCGCCGCCGTGACCACTGACCTGCGCGGGGCCGTACGCACGTTTGAGCTTTTGCGGTACGGGCTAGATTTCGGCACATGGTCTCCGACGCAGCCCAGATCCTCGTCGCGTCCAACCGCGGCCCTGTCTCCTACGAGCTGAACGAGGACGGAGAGCTCGACGCCCGCCGCGGTGGTGGAGGACTCGTCTCCGGCCTGTCGGCCATCGGCTCCGACGCGCAGTCGCTGTGGGTGTGCGCGGCCCTCGGCGACGGCGACCGCGAAGCGGTCCGGCGCGGGGTCGGCGAACCCGGTGTGCGGATGCTCGACATCGACGCCGCCGTCCACGCCGACGCGTACAACGGCATCGCGAACTCCGTGCTGTGGTTCGTCCACCACATGCTGTACCAGACTCCCCTCGAGCCGGCCTTCGGCCGCGAGTTCCGGCGTCAGTGGGGCGCGTACCGGCTCTACAACCGGGCCTTCGCCGAGGCGCTCGCCGCGGAGGCGGCCGACGACGCCGTGGTTCTCGTGCAGGACTACCACCTGGCCCTGGTACCGGGAATGCTCCGCGAACTCCGCCCCGATCTGCGGATCGGCCACTTCTCGCACACCCCGTGGGCGCCCCCCGAGTACTTCGCGATGCTGCCCGGCGACATCGCGGAGGAACTGCTGCTCGGCATGCTCGGCGCCGACCGGCTCGGGTTCCTGACCAAGCGGTGGCTGCGGGCCTTCCAGAGCTGCGCCACCGCCGTCCTCGCGCCGTACGACGGGACGTCGCTGTGGCCGAAGGACAACGAGCCGAGCTTTGAATTCCGGATCCCCGGCCGGGGCCGCCACCGGACCCGGCTCGGCGTCCACGGGCTGGGTGCCGACGCCGACTTCCTGCGTGAGCGTGCCGCGCGCCCCGATGTCGACGAGCGGATGGCCGCCCTGCGGGCACAGGCGGGCGAAGGCCGCCGGACGATCGTGCGCGTCGACCGCACGGAACTGTCCAAGAACATCCTGCGCGGTCTGCAGGCCTACCAGGAACTCCTGGAGGAGCACCCCGAGTGGCGCGAACGCGTCGTGCACATCGCGCTCGCCTACCCCTCGCGCCAGGACCTCGAGGTCTACCGCCACTACACGGCGGAGGTCTCCCGGCTCGCCGACGAGATCAACGCCCGGTACGGCACGGCCGGCTGGACGCCGGTCGTCGTGCACGTCAAGGACGACTTCGCCCGCTCGCTGGCCGCCTACCGGATGGCCGACGTGGCCCTGGTCAACCCGATCAGGGACGGCATGAACCTGGTCGCCAAGGAGGTGCCCGTCGTCACCGACCTCGGCTGCGCACTGGTCCTCTCGCGGGAGGCCGGCGCCCACGAGGAGCTCGGCGACGACGCGATCACCGTCAACCCGTACGACGTCAGCGGCACGGCGGCGGCGCTCCACGAGGCGCTGACCATGTCCGCCGACGAGCGGGCCGAGCGCTCCAAGCGCCTGGCGGCGGCAGCGACCGCGCTGCCGCCGCGGCAGTGGTTCCTCGACCAGCTCCAGGCGCTGCGCGAGGAGGGTTAGACCCGCCGGGCGAGGGCGGCCAGGAAGTCCGCCAGCTGCGCCGGCCCCGGGAGCACCAGGTCGGCGCGGTCGGCCAGTTCGGGGACCTCGTTGCCGCTGCACACCAGCAGGCCGGGCACGCCGTCGGAGCGCAACTTCTCGACGGCGCCGTAGGCGGCGAGGTCGCCCAGGTCGTCGCCCGCGTACAGCACGGCCCCGGCGCCCACCTCGCGCACGTACTCGGACAGCGCGACGCCCTTGTCGACGCCCGGCGGGCGCAGCTCCAGGACCATGCGTCCGGGCTCCACGATCAGGCCGTGCCGGGACGCGAGCTCGGCAAGGGGCTCACGCAGGGCGTCGAACGCGGCCTGCGGGTCCGCGGCGCGGCGGGTGTGCACCGCGACGGCCCGGCCCTTCTCCTCGATCCAGGTGCCCTGCCAGGCGCCGATCCGGTCGAGGAAGCCGGGGAGCTCGGCCCGCACGGCCGCGACCCCGGGATCGGGGGCCGGCGCGCGTACGGTCCCAGTGACCGCGTCCCAGCGCTCCGCGCCGTAGTGCCCGAGGACGACGAGGTGGTCAAGACCGGTGACACCGGAGAAGCCGCCGTAGCGGACGGCGACCCCGGCCGGGCGGCCGGTGATCACCGCGACCGAGGCGACCTTCGGCGCGAGCGCGGCCAGCGCGGGGACGGCGCGCTCATGGGCGCGCGCCTGCTCGGGGTCGGGCACGATCTCGGCGAGCGTGCCGTCGAAGTCGAGTGCGATCACGGCCTGCCCGGGCCGTTCGAGGAGTGCCGCGAGGCCGTCACGGCCCGCGGGAGTGGACGGCGTCGGCATGGAGTCTGCGGCTTCTGCATACGGGGAGCTGCCCATGCCGTCGACCCTAGCGGCGACTTCTCCTCGCGTCCCTCACACGGCGAAGCCGGTTGACCGTGATTGGGTCGTGGGCGAGGGCACGCGCGTCGTCGAGCAGGGCGTTGAGCAGCTGGTAGTAGCGGACCGGGGAGATGCCGAGCTGCTCCCTGACGGCCCGCTCCTTGACGCCGGGGCCCGGCCAGGAACGGCGTTCCATGGCCAGGACGGCCCGGTCCCGCTCGGAGAGCTCCTGAGCGCCGGGCCGGTCGCCGGCCTCCTGCTCCTCAGGCGCCTGGTCGTCGGTCATACGATCCAACATATCGGTGCCCACCGACGCCCGTACCGGCCTGTGGAGAGGCTCCGCAGTCACTCCGCGCTCTCGGCCGCCCTGGCGTCCTGGGAGATCCGGTCCAGCGTGCGGGCGGGGCTGCCGCCCGGTCCCACGGCGTCGCCGATGTTCTTCTTGATGTTCTCGCTGGCCGAGGCCCACGACGTCTTGCCCACCGGCGGCAGCACGGAACCCGGCAGCACCTCCAGGAACTCCTTGAGGTCCGCGTGATCCGGGTCCTTCTTCATCTCCTCCTGGGCGGAGACGGTCACCGGCAGCAGATCGTTCTGCCCGGCGAACTCCAGGACGTTCTCGTCCGTGAAGAGGAAGTCCAGGAACTTGCCGATCTCCGCGCGGTGGCCGTTCTGCTTGAAGCCCATGATCCAGTCGGCCACGCCCATCGCCGTGTCGGCGGCGCCGCTCCTGCCCGGGAGCGCGACCTTGCCCACGTCGATGCCCGCCTTCTCCGCGGCCTGGAGCAGCGAGGGGTGACCGTTGAGCATGCCGACGTCGCCCCGGGTGAACGCGGCGAAGGCGTCCTTGCGGTTGAGCTTGCCGGGGGCGACCGGGCCGGTGAGCTTCTCGTCGACCAGGTTCTCCTTCAGCCACTCGAAGGTGTCGATGTTCTGCTGGGAGTCGATCGCGTACCTGCCGAGCTCGTCGGTGTAGCCGCCACCGCCGCTGAGCAGCCACATCATCGTCTCGGCCTGGGCCTCCTCGGGGCCGAGCGGCAGCGCGAAGGGGTAGTCGACGTCGGTGTTCTGCTTGAGCAGCTCCGCGTCCTCCTTCAGCTCCTCCCACGTTCCGGGGGCGCCGCTGATCCCGGCGTCCTCGAAGAGTTCCTTGTTGTAGAAGAGCAGCCGGGTGGAGGCGACGAACGGCAGTCCGTACTGGGTGCGCTTCATCTCGCCCGCGTCGGTCAGCGGGGGCAGGAAGTTGGACTGGACGGGGATGGAGAGCATCTGGTCGGCGGAGTACAGCTTGTCCGCCGCGGCGTAGTCGGCGTAGGCGCCTATCTGCGCGATGTCGGGGGCCTTGCCCGCCTTGACCATCTCGGCGACCTTGCGGTCCACGTCGTTCCAGGACTCGATCTGGACGTCGACCGTGATGCCGGGGTTCTCCGCCTCGAAGGCGGCCGTCAGATCGGCCCAGTACTTCTTGCTGCTCTCACCGCCGGCGACGTCGTAGTCGGCGGCCACCAGCTTGAGCGTGACACCGTCCCCGGAACCGCTGGAGCTGCCGCAGCCCGCGAGCGAAACCGTCATTCCGAGTGCGGCGACAGCCGCTGTCAGACCCAAGAAGCGCCGCTGCACAGCTCTTCCCCACCCTCTGCTACCTAGTACGTGTTGTCCGTTTGTCCCAGTCGGTCCCCCGCGACGTCCTGTGAGATGAGGAGCGATCTTTCCCCATCCGGCGTACAAGGTCTACACCACTGCGGTCTCACTTTCACAACGCCCGCACGGCCCCGCGCGGGGCATGGGGCGCGCGGGGAGCGCCCGTGGCGGGCCCCGCGCCCGCCCCACCCGGTTTGTATGGCGTGGCAACAATCTCGGCGAGTGGACTAGACCTTTACCCGTTCCACGCGCCAGACTGTTCCCGTGAGACACGTCATCGCCCTCGATGTGGGCGGCACCGGTATGAAGGCTGCCCTGGTCGGGGCGGACGGCACGCTCCTGCACGAGGCACGGCGGCCCACCGGGCGCGAGCGCGGGCCCGACGCCGTCGTGGAGTCGATCCTCGGCTTCGCCGCCGATCTCCGCGCCCACGGCCAGGAGCACCTGGGGCAGGCCGCCGAGGCCGCCGGCGTCGCCGTGCCCGGCATCGTCGACGCCGAACACGGCATCGCCGTCTACGCCGCCAACCTCGGCTGGCGCGACGTCCCCATGCGGGAGTTGCTGAGCAGCAGGCTCGACGGCGTCCCGGTGGCGCTCGGGCACGACGTGCGCACGGGCGGCCTCGCTGAGGGCCGCATCGGCGCCGGCCGGGGCACCGACCGGTTCCTGTTCGTCCCGCTCGGCACCGGCATCGCGGGCGCCATCGGCATCGCCGGCACCATCGAGGCGGGTGCCCACGGCTGCGCCGGCGAGATCGGCCACATCGTCGTACGGCCCGGCGGCCCCGCCTGCGGATGCGGGCAGCGCGGCTGTCTGGAGACACTGGCCTCCGCCGCCGCCGTCACCCGCGCCTGGTCCGCCGCCGCCGGTGACCCCACCGCCGACGCCGCCGACTGCGCCAGGGCGGTCGAGGCGGGCGACAAGGCGGCGACCCGGGTGTGGCAGGAGGCGGTCGACGCACTCGCCGACGGCCTCGTCACCGCGCTCACCCTGCTGGACCCCCGCACGCTGATCATCGGTGGCGGCCTCGCCGAGGCCGGGGAAACCTTGTTCTCACCCCTTCGGGCGGCCGTAGAGGAACGTGTGACGTTCCAGAAGCTGCCCACGATCGTCCCGGCGGCCCTCGGGGACACCGCCGGATGCCTGGGCGCAGGGCTGCTCGCCTGGGATCTACTCGCCACGGAGGTAACCGCCTGATGGCCGCCAGCGCCGCTCGCGCCACGAGCACGGTCCACGCCAGGAGCCCGCACCACCCGCCGAGCACTGTCCTGGCCGGTGCCCGGGTGGTGCTGCCGACCGGGACCGTCGACAACGGACGCGTCGTCGTCGAGGGCACGAAGATCGTCACGGAAGCCTCCACCGCGGAGGCCCACGTCCACGACCTGTCCGGCCACTGGGTGGTCCCCGGCTTCGTCGACATCCACAACCACGGCGGCGGCGGAGCCTCCTTCACCTCCGGCACCGCGGAGGACGTCCTGCGCGGCGTCATGACGCACCGGCGGCACGGCACCACCACACTCGTCGCCTCCACCGTCACCGGCGACATGGACTTCCTCGCCCACCGGGCCGGCTTCCTGTCCGAACTGGTCGAGCAGGGCGACCTCGCGGGCATCCACTTCGAGGGGCCCTTCATCTCCCCGTGCCGCAAGGGCGCCCACAGCGAGGAACTGCTCCGCGACCCCGACCCGGCCGAGGTCCGCAAGCTGATCGACGCCGCCCGCGGCACCGCGAAGATGGTCACCCTCGCCACCGAACTGCCCGGCGGCATCGACTCCGTACGGCTGCTCGCCGAGCACGGCGTGATCGCCGCGATCGGCCACACCGACGCGACGTACGAGCAGACCCGCGAGGCCATCGACGCCGGCGCCACCGTCGCCACGCACCTGTTCAACGCGATGCCGGCGCTCGGCCACCGGGCACCCGGCCCGATCGCGGCGCTGCTGGAGGACGAGCGGATCACCGTCGAGCTGATCAACGACGGCACGCATCTCCACCCGGCCGCGCTCGAGCTGGCCTTCCGCAGCGCCGGCGCCGGCCGGGTCGCGTTCATCACGGACGCCATGGACGCCGCGGGCTTCGGCGACGGCCGCTACCAGCTCGGCCCCCTCGAGGTCGAGGTCAAGGACGGTGTGGCGCGGCTGGTGGAGGGCGATTCGATCGCGGGCTCCACGCTCACCCTGGACACCGCCTTCAAGCGGGCCGTCACCGTCGACCGCATCCCGGTGGAGGACGTCGTCGCGGCGATCTCCGCCAACCCGGCGAAGCTGCTCGGCGCGTACGACAGGGTCGGCTCGCTCGATCCCGGCAAGGACGCGGATCTGGTGGTCCTCGACGCCGACTTCGCCCTCAAGGGCGTGATGCGTCGCGGCGAATGGATCGTCCGCCCCGAAGCGGGCTGACGGCGCGGCACCTCACGGCAGGCGGTTGGACACCGGGTCTTGGGCCAACCGCCTTCCGTTTGGCATGATCAGGACCCGTACGAGCACGGCAAACGCGTTCTTCGGGGGTGTCCACGGGTGATCCTTACGGTCACGCTCAACGCCGCCCTCGACATCACGTACAAGGTGGCCGCCCTCACCCCGCACACCACTCACCGGGTCGGCGAGGTCGTGGAACGCCCCGGCGGCAAGGGCATCAACGTCGCCCGCGTGCTCGCGGCCCTCGGCCACGAGTGCGTCGTCACCGGCTTCGCCGGCGGGGCCACCGGGGCCGTGCTGCGCGGGATGCTCGCCCCGCTCGCACCGCACGACGCGCTCGTCGAGATCGCCGGCACCACCCGCCGCACCATCGCCGTCACCGACGGGACCAGCGGCGACACGACGCAGCTGAACGAGCCGGGACCGACCGTCCTGCCCGAGGAGTGGACCGCCTTCCTCTCCTCGTACGACTCCCTCCTGCGCGACGCCGACGCGGTCGCGCTGTGCGGCAGCCTGCCGCCGGGCATCCATGTCGGCGCGTACGCCGAGCTGGTGCGCCGGGCGCGCGCCCGCCAAGTGCCCGTACTCCTGGACACCAGCGGCGAACCGCTGCGACGCGGCATCGCCGCCCGGCCGGATCTCGTCAAGCCCAACGCCGACGAACTCGCGCAGCTCACCGGCTCACGCGAGCCGCTCCGCGCGACCCGTGACGCCCGCCGCCGCGGCGCGCACACCGTGGTCGCCTCGCTCGGCCCGGACGGGCTGCTCGCCACCACCCCGGACGGCACCTGGCAGGCCGCCCCGCCTGAGCCGGTGAGGGGCAACCCGACGGGCGCGGGCGACTCGGCCGTCGCCGGCCTGCTCTCCGGACTGGTCGCGGGACTTTCCTGGCCGGAACGGCTGTCCCGGGCGGTGGCCCTCTCCACGGCGACCGTGCTGGCCACCGCGGCGGGCGAGTTCGACGCGGCCGCGTACGAGCGGCTGCTGGGGCGGGTCACCGTCGTCGAGCACACCCAGGCCGCCTCCGGGAAGTGACCGCGCGGGAGCCGGACCTGAAACGCCTCGTCCCGGCTCGCGCGGGGCGCGGCCGGGACGATGACGGGTGACGCGTACGGGCTACGGCCGCCGTGCGGCCGTAGCCCGGCCCGCGGTCAGCTCTTGCTCTGGCCGGCCTCCAGCCAGACCTGGTCGAGATAGGCCTCGCACTGGTTCCCCTGCTCGCAGGAGATCTTGAGGTCGTTCTTGCCCTTCTCGAGGTTCACGAAGGCGTAGGTGTTGGTCCAGCCCTTCTCCCAGTCGCCCTCCGCGGCCTTCGCGAAGTTCGACATGTTGAGCTCGCGGGGCTGCCCGCCGTTGATCGTCAGGGAGGTCTTCGCGTCCTTGCCGGGCACGCTGTACGTGATGTACATCGTGTAGGCGCCGGCCTCCGGGACGTCCACCGACCAGCCGGCCGAACCGCCGACACCGTTGAACATCACGTACGCGCCGTCCGCGCCCTTCGCACCGGGCACGTCCTTGGCGAGCGCCGCGGGCGGCCCCAGCGTCAGCGTCGCCGCGTCCTGCTTGGGCAGCTCGACGGGCTCCGGCTCCTTCTCGGACGGCGACGGCTTCTCCTCGACGGTCTCGCCCGCGGACGGAGTGGTGCCTCCGCCGCCCTTGCCGGCCGTGTCGTCCTTGTCGCCGTTGCTGGTCATCAGCGCCGCGGCGATACCGATCACCACGACCGCGACCACCGCGATCGCGCCGATCAGCAGGCCCTTGGTGTTGGGGCCGCCGCCGCGGCCGCCGCCGTGACCGCCCTGGCCGTGGCCGCCGGGCTGGACCGGGACCTGGCGCGTCTGGGCGGAAGCACCGGGGTACGTCTCCGGTGCGGCGTACGCGGCCGTCGGCTGCTGGCCGTAGCCGGGCTGCTGGCCGTACGCCTGCTGCTGCGGGACCTGCTGGCCGTACTGTCGCTCACCGACCGTGCGGACCTGGTTGTACGAGGTGCGGGGGACCCCGGGCTGCGCGGCCGGACCGGGGTAGCCGTAGCCGCCCTGGCGCGGCGGCGTGGCGCCTGCCTGCTGCCCGTCGGCGTACAGGTAGCCGAACGGGTCGTCGTCCTCGGGCGTGCTCGCGCCGTTGTTCCCGGCCGTCATCCCAGTCACTCCTCACCATCTCGTCAGCACAACGCTGACGCGAGGCGAGCCTACCCGGTTCCACTCACCCCATTGGGTGTCGTGGGCCTCATCCGGTGGGACCGCGGCCGGTCACCAGGCCGGGCGCCGCCGGGTGTGATAGGTCACCCGGCCCCGCGGGGGCTCAGCCGGCCCTGCGGTGGACCTTCGAACGGGACCGCTTCTCGATGTACATCCGCTGGTCCGCGGATTGCAGGACCTCCTCGACGGACATCCCGCAGCTCGCCCAGCCGATGCCGAAGCTGGCGCCCACCCGCACCCCGCGCCCGCCCACCCGGATGGGCAGGATGATCGCGTTCCGCAGGCGTACGGCGAGGTCGGCGGCGTCCGCCGCGCCGAGGCCGTCGGCGAGGACGACGAACTCGTCACCGCCGAGCCTGGCGACCGTGTCACCGTCCCGCACTCCGGTGGTGAGCCGGCGCGCGACCTCGACGAGAACGGCGTCACCGGTCTGGTGACCGAAGCGGTCGTTGATCGACTTGAAACCGTCCAGGTCGCAGAAGAGGACCGCGAGCCCCTTGGCGCCGTCGTCGATCTCGCCGTCGGGCGCGACGGTGTGGACGTGGTGGTCGTAGGGCCGGCCGCCGACCGTGTCGAAGTCGAAGCCGTCGCTCCGGAAGCCGCGGTCGGTCTCGTACGCGGCGTCCAGCGCCTCGATGTCCGTCGCGTACGTCGCGTGCGGCCGCTCGCACAGGCGCGAACTGAGCCTGGCGCGCAGCTCGGCGCTGTTGGGCAGGCCGGTGAGCGCGTCGTGCGAGGCGCGGTGGGCGAGCTGGAGCTCGTGGCGCTTGCGGTCCTCGATGTCCTCGACGTGGGTGAGGAGGAAGCGGGGACCGTCCGCGGTGTCGGCGACGACCGAGTTCCGCAGCGACACCCACACATAGCTGCCGTCCCGGCGGCCCAGTCTGATCTCCGCGCGTCCGCCCTCGGCGGAGGTGCGCAGCAGGGTGCCGACGTCCTCCGGGTGGACCAGGTCGGCGAAGGAGTAGCGGCGCATCGCGGAGGCCGGGCGGCCCAGCAGCCGGCACAGGGCGTCGTTGGTGCGCAGCAGGCGGCCGTGCTGGTCGCCGCCCATCTCGGCGATGGCCATGCCGCTGGGCGCGTACTCGAACGCCTGACGGAAGGATTCCTCGCTCGCGCGCAGTGCCTGCTGCTCGCGCTCGAGGCGGACCAGGGCGCGCTGCATATTGGCTCGAAGTCGTGCGTTGCTGATGGCGATCGCGGCCTGGGAGGCGTACATCTGCAGCGCCTCCTGGCCCCAGGGGCCGGGGCGGCGGCCGTTGCGGGGCCGGTCCACGGAGATCACGCCGAGCAGTTCGCGGCCGCCGCCCGACGCGTACATCGGGGCGTAGAGACGGTCCTGCGGGTGCCACTCGTCCTCGAAGCGGGGCTCGGGGCCGTCGGTGTGCCACTGGGGCACGTCGTCCTCTATGAGGACCCAGCCCTCGGTGTGCGGGATGAAACGCAGGTCGCCCCAGGCTTCGCCCATGGACAGGCGGCGGTCCCAGGAAGTACGCGAACCGACGCGGCCGGTGATCAGTGCTTCGGCGGCGGCGCTGCCGGCGAAGGCGGCGACGACGAGGTCACCGTCGGGGCGCACCAGATTGACGCAGGCCAGTTCGTAGCCCAGTCCGGTGACGATTCCGTCGGCGACGGTCTGCAGGGTGTCGGCCAGGCTGCGGGCCGTGTTGAGCTCCGCGACGACCCGGTGCAGCTGCCGCAGGGTCGCAAGACGGACATAGGGCTCCGACTCGGTCTCCATCGCTCGCTCTCCCCGAGACCTCGACAGCAAACTCCAGGGCGTCTGATTGGCGTACTTGTAGCGGTATCCCGGCCACTGAATCACAGCCAGCAGCCCACCCGGTACACAGGGTCAACAAATACTGGCCTCTGTGACTCAAGTCACATCAGGTGATGAAGGGTCAGATGCTGACCGGCCGGACACACCGTAGCTTTCTTGAAGTCAATTATTGAACGCAAAACCATCGGAACGTACCCATGGTTACTCATGGTGGTCGGCCTGCGGTCCTAGGACCCGGCTGGTCCCCGGGCCCGATGCGGCGGCGGAACGGCCGACACTAGCGTTCCGTGTGTGTTGCAGACGACCCCCGCTCCGGCCACTCCTGCCATCCCCCATCCTGAGGGGGTGAGCAATGAGGAATTCCGTGCCGCCATGTCCCGTCTGGCCGCCGGCGTGGTGCTGGTCACCGCGCGCGACGCCGACCACGGGCCGCGCGGTGAGGACGTCGGCATGACGGCGACGGCCTTCATGTCCGTCTCCCTCGACCCGCCGCTGGTGCTCGTCAGCCTGCGCAACGGCTCACGCATGGACGACCTGCTCGCGGAACAGCCGCTGTGGGGCGTCTCCGTCCTCACCGAGGGCCAGCGGCAGATCGCCGGCCGCTTCGCCATGAAGGGCCGGCTCAGCGACCGCCTGCTCTTCGACGATCTGGCCCATGAACGCGGCGAGATCTGCGGGGCGCCTCTGGTGAAGGACGCGCTGGCGACCCTCGAGTGCCGCACGGAACAGCGGGTGGAGGCCGGCGATCACACACTGGTGATCGGTCACGTCCTGAAGGTGGGCCTCTCCGACGTGGTCGCCGGGCCCCTGACGTACTTCCGCGGGCGGTACCGGCACCTGGGGTGAACGCGCCGGGGTGGGCGTACCGGGGCCCGACGTGGCCTGCGGCCGAGGTGCGCGCACAGGCCCGAGGTAGCGTGCGGGGCGCACCGGCCCGAGGCGGCGTGCGGCTCCCTACCAGTCGCGGCCGGCGCGGCCCCGCTTGGTCTCCGCGCGCTGCTTCTTCTCCCGCAGCCGGCGCTCGTTGATGCCGCGCGGGATCTTCGTCGCCCGGCGCGGCCTCGGCGGCGGGGCGGTCGCCTCGGCCAGCAGGGACGCCAGCCGTACCGCCGCGGTTTCGCGGTTGCGCCACTGAGAGCGGTGCTCCGAGGCGCGTACGGCGATCACACCGCCCACCATCCGGCTCGCGAGCCGCTCCAGCGCGCGGTCCTTCCAGACCGGCGGCAGCGCCTCCGTCCTCGCGAGATCGAAGCGGAGCTCCACCTGCGAGTCGCTGGTGTTGACGTGCTGGCCACCGGGTCCCGAGGACCGCGAGAAACGCCACATGAGCTCGGCCTCCGGAAGGGAGACGGAGCCGCGGATGATGTAGGGCCCGGACATGTCCTCCATGGTCCCGCGCCCCGGAGGCGCCCGTCACCCTCTTTTCCGCCCGGCCTTCCCCGGGATCCCGCTCCCGCCGCGCGCCTGCCCCACGCCGTCCCCGCTCACGGTGAGTGGGAAACGGACCCCGGCGGATGGAACCTGACAGTCCCCTGCCCGCGTTATGACCTGTGACGGTAGCTTCGGGAGGACCCGTAGCCCGCAGATACGAAATGAAGGGGACTTCCCAATGGCAGTAAGCCTGTCCAAGGGCGGCAACGTCTCGCTCACCAAGGAGGCCCCGGGCCTGACCGCCGTCACGGTCGGCCTCGGCTGGGACGTCCGCACCACCACCGGCACGGACTTCGACCTCGACGCGTCCGCGATCGGCGTGAACAACGCGGGCAAGGTCGCCTCCGACGCCCACTTCGTCTTCTTCAACAACAAGGCGACGCCGGACCAGACCATCGTCCACACCGGTGACAACCGCACCGGCGAGGGCGGCGGCGACGACGAGCAGATCAACGTCAACCTCGCGGGCCTGCCGGCCGACGTGGACAAGATCGTCTTCCCCGTCTCGATCTACGACGCCGTCTCCCGGAGCCAGAACTTCGGCCAGGTGCGCAACGCCTACATCCGCATCATCAACCAGGCCGGCGGCGCCGAGATCGCCCGCTACGACCTCAGCGAGGACGCCGCCGTCGAGACCGCCATGGTCTTCGGCGAGCTCTACCGCAACGGCGCGGAGTGGAAGTTCCGCGCGGTCGGCCAGGGTTACGCCTCCGGCCTCGAGGGCATCGCCCGCGACTTCGGCGTCAACCTCTGACCTGAGGTCCTGACGTCCTGAGGTCCTGACGTCCTGATGTGACGCGGCGTTCGACAGGGTCCCGGCGCGCAGCCGGGGCCCTGTGGCGCTCAAGGCCTCGGGGGTTTCTCGTCCCCGTACAGCCACACCTTCCACAGATCCGTCAGGTCCTTGCCCGACCTCGCCTCCGCATAGGCGGTGAAGTCCCCTGTGGACGCGTTGGCATGACGGTGCTCCCGCGCCCAGCCGCGCGCGATCCCGAAGAACACGTCGTCTCCGACGGCCTCACGGAGCTTGTGCAGCACCATCGCCCCCCGCCCGTAGACCGGCGCCGCGAAGATGTCCTCGGCCCGCGGAGGCGCCGCCGGGGCGAAGGCCCAGTTCTCCCGGTCCGCGAACGCGTCCTCGAAGCTCTCCCGCACCGGGGTGTCCCCGGCCTCCGCCAGCCACATCCACTCGGCGTAGGTGGCGAAGCCCTCGCTCAGCCAGATGTCCCGCCAGGTCGCGGGCGTCACCGAGTTGCCGAACCACTGGTGGGCCAGCTCGTGGACGAGGGTCTCCTCGTCGAAGCGGTCCAGCGGGAAGACCGGCCGGCTCTGCGTCTCCAGCGCGTATCCGACCTCCCCGGCGGGCACGACGACGGCGCCCGCCGACGAGAACGGGTACGGCCCGAATCTCTCCGTCCCCCACTCGACGATCCGCGGAATCCTGCGCAGCAGCGCCGAACTCTTCCCGGCCGCCGCCGGATCGACGGCCGTCACGACGGGCAGTCCGGCAGCGGTGCGGGTGGTCGCCGTACGGAAGTCGCCGACCGCGAGCAGGACCAGGAAGCTCGCCATCGGCTCCTCTGACCGCCAGGTGAAGGCGGTCCGGCCGCCCTTGGTGCGCTCACCGGCCGGCTCGCCGTTCGACACCGCCTCGTAGCCGTCGGGAACGGTGACGGTGATGTCGTACGCGGCCTTGTCCGACGGGTGGTGGTTGCCGGGGAACCACGCCATGGAACCGACCGGTTCGCCGACCGCGAGGGCGTCGCCGTCCGGCACCCGCAGCCAGCCCTCCTTGGAGCCGTCGGCGTCCGTGACCGTCTGCGGGACCCCGGTGTACCGGACGACCGTACGGAACTCGGCGCCCTTGTCGATGTCCCGGCGCGGACGCACCGTCAGTTCCGTACCGGCCCGGTTGACGGCGGCCTCCGCGCCGTCGACCGTCACGCGCTCCACCGTCATCCCGCGCAGGTCCAGGTGGAAGGCGCTCAGGTGCTGGGTGGCGAGCGCCGTGAGCTCCGCGGTGCCCCGGAGCCGGCCGGTGCGGGGGTCGTAGCCGAGGGCGAGTCCGTAGTGCCGGACGTCGTAACCGCCGTTGCCGAGCCGGGGGAAGTACGGATCCCGGAGCCCCGCGGCGCCCGGTGTTCCCCGCACGCCCGCGCCGCCACCGGCGCAGCCCGTGGCGGCGGCCGCGACCAGCGACAGGGCGAGGGCGGTACGCAGGAGGGCGGAGCGGCGAAAGACGTACGGGTCCACTCCGAGATCTAAGCAGGCGGCACCCCGGGGCGGCCCTGAACAGGCCTGCCCCAGGACGCCCGTCCGGTCTCTGTACCCCAGGACGCCCGTCCGGTCGGCTGTGCCCGCCCGGTCAGCGGCCGAGCGCGGCGGCGCCCGCCTGGGCGAACTTCTCGTCCAGCTCGCCGCTCGGCGCGCCCGCCACGCCGATGCCGGCGACCGGCGCGCCCTTGGCCTGCACCGGCACACCGCCGCCGAGGAACAGCGTCCCCGGGATGTCCTTCAGGTTCGGGGCCTGCTCCAGCCGCTCGACCAGGTCCGAGGTGGCAGCGTTCCAGGACACCGCGGTGTACGCCTTCTTCTCCGCCGACTCGTACGACTGCGGGCCCGCGCCGTCGCCGCGCAGGGTGACGATCGTGTTGCCGTTCCGGTCGACGACGGCCACGGTGACGCGCTGGTTCTCCTGCTCCGCGGCGTCGAGAGCGGCCTGCGCGGCCCTGGTGGCCGCGTCGATCGTCAGGTGCGTGGACTGCTGAAGGCCGCGGGACGAGACGTCGGCGGTGACGGCGGCCTTGGTCTCCGCGGCCGGGGCGGAGGCGTTCGCCGCCACGGCGCCGAATGTACCGGCGGCGACAACGGCCGCGGTGGCTGCACCGATCAGGGTCTTCTTCATCCGAGTGGCTCCTTCATCAGGGCGGCTGTTCCGCCGTGGCTCTCGCTCTGCCATCGATCCTCCGGCCGTGGACGGCCCTGTACGGTCCACGCTCCGGCTGCCCCTCGCGCGCATGATGGACGACGGGCGGGTCAGCCGATCGGTTGATGCCGCCATGGGTCCGCCGGGCCACCATGAAGAAGCAGGCCCAGGTCAGAGGCCTGGTCGGTCGAGGAGACGACGGTGGACGAGGAGCAGGACAGGGGCGGGGCCCGAGCCCCCGGGCGGGTACGGCCCCGGGAGCGGACCCGTCCCCCGGTGCGGGACCGGCACGGCGAGCACGCGGGCGGGCCGCACGGCGAGGGGGACCCCGACGCCCGCTGGCTGGCCGGTGTGATGCACGCGGCGTTCTTCCTGCTGCTCGGCGCCTCGCTCGCCCGCTATCTGTTGCGCCACCCCTGGGAGTTCCGGTCCCCGTGGATCATCGGGCTCTCGGCGACGCTCGCCGTCCTCTACACGGTGGGCCCCGTGTTCGGCCCGCGCGCCACCCCCCGCCGGCTGATGTGGCTGGTCACCGTCGTGGCCGTCTGGGTGGTCCTCGTCCTCCTCGCCCCGAGCTTCGCCTGGTGCGCCGTGCCCCTCCTCTACACGGGGCTGCGCGCGCTGCCGACCCGCGCGGCGATCGCCCTGGTCGCCCTGCTCACGGTGTTCGTCGTCGCCGCGCAGCTGCAACTCGCGCAGGGCGGCTTCGACCCGAACCTGGTCATCGCGCCGCCCGCCGTCGCAGCCGTCGCCACGGCCGTCTTCGTCCACGCGGAGCGGCTCGCGGACCGCCGGCGGGCACTCATCGACGACCTGGTCCGCACCCGCCGGGAACTCGCCGCGACCGAGCGCCGTGAGGGCACCCTCGCCGAACGGCAGCGGCTGTCCATGGAGATCCACGACACCCTGGCGCAGAGCCTGTCCAGTCAGCAGATGCTGCTCCAGGCCGCTGACCGCACCTGGGACAGCGACCCGTCCACCGCCCGCGGTCATGTCCGCACCGCCGAGTCCATCGCGGAGCGCAGCCTCGCCGAGGCGCGCCGCTTCGTCCACGACCTGGCCCCGGCGGACCTCGCCGAGGGAGGGAGCCTTCCCGAGGCACTCCGGGCGCTCGCCGCCCGGGAGTCCACCGACGCCCTCCCCGTCCGCTTCCACCTCGACGGCCCGCCCGCGCCGCTGCCCGACCGGGTCCAGTCCGCGCTGCTGCGTATCGCCCAGGGCGCGCTGGCGAACGTACGGGAACACGCCGGTGCCACCGCCGCCACGCTGACCCTCACGCTCATGGACGACCAGGTCGTCCTCGACGTCGCGGACGACGGACGCGGCTTCGACCCCGCCGCCGGCCGCTCCTCCCCCGGCGTCCGCGGACACGGCCTGCCCGCGATCAGGGCACGCGTCGAACAGCTCGGCGGCACCCTCACCGTCGAATCCGCACCCGGCGAGGGCACTGTGCTGTCCGCCGCGATCCCGTTGGAGGCCCGGCCGTGACTGCCGTACGGATCCTGCTCTGCGACGACCACGCCGTCGTCCGCGCCGGACTGCTCGCGCTCCTCGGCAGCGAGCCCGACATCGAGGTCGTCGGCGAGGCCGGCAGCGGCGAGGAGGCCGTCGCGATGGCCGCCAAACTGAAGCCGGACGTCGTCCTGATGGACCTCCAGCTGGGCGCGGGCATCGACGGCGTCGAGGCCACCCGCCGTATCGCCTCGCCCGGCACCCATGTGCTGGTCCTGACCACGTACGACACGGACGCCGACATCACCAGGGCCATCGAGGCCGGGGCGACCGGCTACCTCCTCAAGGCGGAACGCCCCGAGGAACTGTTCGCGGCGATCCGCGCCGCCGCGCAGGGCCGCACCGCGCTGTCGGCGCCCGTGGCGAGCCGGGTCATGGACCGTATGCGCGGAGCCGCCGGCCCGTCGCTGACCGACCGGGAACGCGACATCCTCGGCCAGCTGGCACGCGGCCTCGGCAACCGCGAGATCGCCCGCGCGCTGTTCATCAGCGAGGCGACCGTGAAGACCCACCTGGGCCGCATCTACGCCAAGCTCGGCGTCGACACCCGGGCCGGCGCGGTGTCGGTGGCGAAGGAACAGCGCCTGCTGCCATGACGCCCGACGCCTGCGGCGGCGATGCCGGCCGCGGTGGTTCCGGCTACCGCTCCGGCCCCGGCGGCCGGCAGCACCGCCCGTGACCGGGCCGACCCTGTGACGGCCCGGCGGAGACGCGTCTGCGACCCGCGGGCGGGCCGTCTCCGCCGTGCGGCGGAGACGGTCCGCCGCACAGACGGAAGCGTCCCCGCGCCCTCCGCGGTCATCGTGGATGTCATGACCACCCCGACCGGGTACTGCCGCCCGTCAGCCCCGCCCGCCGCCACCGGGCCCGCGATCACCCCCGCTCCGCGCTGGGCCCGCCGTGCCGCCCACGCCATCGCGCTGTGCGCCCTGCCCTCCGGTCTGTGGCGCATCGCCATGGCGAGCGGTGTCTACGTCGGCTACAGCGACCAGGTCCTGCGCGACGCCTTCGGCATCCCCGGCTGGGGCATCGCCTACGTCGTCGGCCTCGCCGTACTCTCCGAGCTCGCCGCCCTGTTCCCCCTGCTCCTGGTCAGCGACCGGTGGCAGCCACTGCGCCCCCGCACACTCGCCGCTCTCGCCTGGACCGCGTCCGCCCTGACGATCGTCTTCGCGCTGTGGCAGCTGGTGGTCCTGTTCACCGTGGAGAGCCGGACCTACCTGACGGGCACCGCCGAGACCGTCTGGGCCTGCTTCTTCGGACCGCTCGCCGCCGTCCCCTTCCTGCTGACCGCCGTCACCTGGTCGTACAGCAGGCGCCGCCGGGCATGACACCATCGACCACGTGCTCGACATCGGCTACTCCCTCTCGCGCCGCTTCCCCGACCCGCCGCAGACCGACTACCGGCGCGCGGACGTACAGGCGCTGCGCCACGACCTCTTCTGCGGCGACGTCTATCTCGCCGACACCGAGAAGGACCGGGAGGTTTCCACAGCCTGGGGATGGGTCCCGGTGCTCGACTTCGCCTGGGCCCTGTGCGACATCGTCGAGCAGCTCGACCGCGACCCGCTCGGCAGCCGCGCGTCGAAGCCCCAGTACGCCGAACTCGACTTCACGGAGTCCAGCGACCGGATGCTCTTCGAGCGCCGCTTCGGATGGGTCGACGTCGAGGCCGACTGGATGCCCGGCGACGAGCCGCCGATCACCTTCAACCACGCCGAACTCCGCCGTGAGGCACGCGACTTCCTGCACGACCTGATCGCCGACCTCACCGACATGCACGAGGGCCTCGGCGACAACCCGGTGATCTGGGACCTCCAGGCCCGCTTCCCCCGCACGGCCTGACCCCGGGGCCCGGCCCGCCCCGGCCCCTACTCCACCCGTACGCCGATCTGCGCCGCGAACGCGGGTGCCAGCTCCAGCAGTTGCCCCGGGCTGATCACCGCACCCGCCAGCCGCTCCACACCGCGCGCGATGTCCAGCTCCGCGGCCCCCCGCAGGTCGACGTCCTTCATCCGCACCGCGGTCAGATCCACCCGGCGCAGCACACAGTCCCGGAACTCGACCCGTTCCAGCCGCGCACCCCCGAAGTCGGCCTCCGACAGCACGCAGCCATGGAACACGACGTCCGTCAGTCTCGCCTCCCGGAGATTCAGATAGTCGATCTTTCCGCCGCGCAGCACCACCCCCGTCAGCGACGCCCCGTGCAGCTGCGCCCCGCCCAGCCGCGCCTCCCGCACCTCCACGTCACGCAGCGAGGCCCCGGCGAGATCCGCCCCCACCCCGCGGACCCCCTCGAGCACGCAGTCCACGAAACGGGCCTGCGTCAACTGCGTACCGTCCAGGGCGCAGTCCGTCAGCGCGCAGTCGATGAAGCGGGCCCCTGAGCCTTGCTGGCCGCCCAGGTCCAGCCCCGCGAACCGCACCCCGTCGTAATCCCCGTCCGGCTCCAGAGCGCCGCCGCCGAACTCCTCGAGCTGCGGCAGCCGCACCTCGGTCACCCTCGCCGCCACCACTGCCGGTCTCCGCGCCTTCGCCATCCCCCCATGGTGACGTGCGCCACTGACAACGCCTTCCCGCCCGTCCGATGTCACATCCCCCGGCCCCCGATCCGTCGCAGCCGTGAGAGCGACGAGCCGAACGATCCGGGAGAGACAGCCATGCATGAGATCACCGTCATCGGCGGCGGCTTCGCCGGCCTCACCGCGGCCATCACCGCCGCCGAGTCCGGCGCCCGTGTGTCCCTGTACGAGGCCCACCACACCCTCGGAGGACGCGCCCGCACCGGCGAAGGCCCCTACCGGACCAACGACGGTCCCCATGCCCTCTACAACCGCGGCCCCCACTGGACCTGGCTGAAGCAGCGCGGCCTGCTCGGCCCCCTCGCGCCCCTGTCCCCGCTCGAAGGGGCCCGCTTCCGCTTCCGCCGCGACGGCGTGCTGCGCCGGACCCCGCCCCTCGGGATGCTCCGGCTCGCCCGGCGGCCGGCCGGCTCGGCCCCCGTCGACACCGACTTCCTGACCTGGGCGACGACCGTCGTGGGCGAGCGCGCCGCCCGGGCGGCCGCCCACTACATGG
This sequence comes from Streptomyces kurssanovii, assembly GCF_040677245.1. Classification (NCBI taxonomy): domain Bacteria; kingdom Bacillati; phylum Actinomycetota; class Actinomycetes; order Kitasatosporales; family Streptomycetaceae; genus Streptomyces; species Streptomyces kurssanovii. Next base: position 96,572 of record NZ_JBFAQK010000008.1, on the reverse strand, counting down.
GCGTCGCGCTCTTCCACCACGACCCCGGCTCGCTCTCCGCCGCGTTCGTCCAGGAACGCCTCCGGCGCGCCACGGCCCTGCCGCCGGAGGCGCACTACCCGCGCGGCGGCTGGGGGCAGGTCGTCGAACGGATGGCCGCCCGCGCCTGGGACCTCGGCGTACGCATCGAGACCACGTCACGCGTCGACGCCCTGCCCGAGGGGCACGGCCCCGTCATCGTCGCCACCACCCTCGACGCGGCCCGCCGCCTCCTCGGCGACGACTCCCTGCGCTGGACCAGCGGCCGCACCACGCTTGTCGACCTGGCGCTGCGGACGCGTCGCGGCGACGCGTTCGTGGTCTCCGACCTCGACGCCCCCGGCTGGCTGGAACGCTTCACCGCCCAGGACCCGACCCTCGCCCCCGCCGGGGAGCAGCTTGTACAGGGCCAGCTCCCCGTCGGACCCGACGGGTCCAAGGCCGAGGGAACCGCCCATGCGGAGGCCCTCCTCGACCTCGGGTTCCCCGGCTGGCGGGAGCGGACCGTGTGGCGGCGCGAAGCGCTCGCGAACGGCCGCACCGGCGCCGTCGACCTGCCCGGCACCACCTGGCGCGACCGTCCGGCCATCGACCGCGGTGACGGCGTCTACCTCGCCGGGGACCAGGTGGCGGCACCGGGGCTGCTCTCGGAGGTGTCCTTCAACAGCGCGCTGGAGGCGGCCTCGCTCGCGCTGCGCGGCAACTCGCACACGGCGGCCCGCAACCGCCTTGACGTCAAGCGCGCTTGAGGTTGAAGAGTGGGCCCGACGACACCAGCACAGTCGACCCCGTCACAAGGGAGCCCACACCATGCACGCCGTCCGCCTGCACGCCTTCGGCCCCGCGGAGAACCTGACCTACGAGACGACCGACGACCCCGTACCCGGCCCCGGCCAGGTACGGATCGCCGTCGCCGCCGCCGGTGTCCATCTCCTCGACACCGCTCTGCGCGAGGGCGCGCGGGGCCCGTACCCGGTCGCCGTGGAACTGCCGACGATCCCCGGCCGCGAGGTCGCCGGCGTCGTCGAGTCCCTCGGCGAGGGCACCGACCCCGCCTGGCTCGGCAAGCGCGTCGTCGCCCACCTCGGCATGGCGCCCGGGGGCTACGCCGAACTCGCCGTCACCGACGCCGACCGGCTCCACGAGATCCCCGGAGAACTCGACGAGGCGGCGGCCGTCGCCATGATCGGCACCGGAAGGACCGCGCTCGGCATCCTCCAGTACACCGACCTCCGGCCCGACGACATCGTGATCGTCCCCGCCGCCGCGGGCGGCATCGGCACCCTGATCGTCCAGTACGCCAAGAACGCCGGCGCCACCGTCGTCGGCCTGGCCGGCGGTCCCGCCAAGACCGCCCGCGTACGCGACAACGGCGCCGACCTGGCCGTCGACTACACCCGGCCGAACTGGCCCGACACCGTACGCGGCCACCTCGGCGACCGGCGCGCCGATGTCGTCTACGACTCCGTCGGCGGCGAGGCCGGCCGCGCCGCCGTGGACCTCCTCGGCAAGGGCGGCAGACACATCGTCTTCGGCTGGTCCAGCCAGGGCATCCTCTCCGACAGCCCACTCACCCTCACCGAGGAGGAGCTCGCCGAACGCGGCATCACCTCACAGGGCGTACTCGGCCCCGCAATGCTCGAGAAGGCCGGCGGTCTGCGCGCCCTCGAGGGCCGCGCCCTCGCCGAGGCCGCCGCCGGCCGGCTCCGCCCCGCCGTCCAGCGCTACGCCCTGGCGGACGCCGCCGACGCGCACCGCGCCCTCGAGACACGCGGCACCGTCGGCAAGGTCGTCCTCGTCCCGTAGGCCCCAGGCCTCCGCCCGTCATGACCTGGGCCCCTGGGTCCGGCCCCAGGTTCCGAAGGTCAGGCTCCGAGGCTCTTGAGCGCCCCGTCGGTCAGCCGGTAGACCGTCCACTCGTCCTGCGGCCGTGCCCCCAGCGACCGGTAGAAGTCGATCGACGGGGTGTTCCAGTTCAGCACCGACCACTCCAGGCGCTCGTAGCCGCGCTCCACACAGATCCGCGCCAACTCCGTGAGCAGCGCCTTCCCGTGGCCGCCGCCCCGCAGCGCCGGCCGTACGTACAGGTCCTCCAGATAGATCCCGTGCACACCGCGCCACGTGGAGAAGTTCAGGAACCACAGCGCGAAACCGGCGACCTCGCCGTCCTCCGTCTCCGCGATGTGCGCGAACGCGGCGGGCCGCTCACCGAACAGCGCCTCACGCAGCTGCTCCTCGGTCGCGTTCGCCTCGTGCAAGGCCTTCTCGTATTCGGCGAGCTCCCGGACCATCTCGTGGATCACGGGCACATCGGCGGGTGCGGCAGTACGAATCATGCGCCCAGCCTGCCTTTTCGACCGCTCGGCGCGCCAGAAGATTCCACGGAGCGGACCACCGCCCGCCCGACCGCCGCCCGCGCACGGCCCTACGTCGCGGAATGGGGCCCGGAGCAGTAAATTCCCGCCACACGGCCCACCCAACGGCAGGGAAAGCAGCGACCCACATGAACACCGTCAACGGCGGCATATCGTTCTGGTACGCGCAGGACGGCGCCCCCGTCCCCCGCGAACCCCTCCCAGGCGACAGCAGCGCCGACGTCTGCATCGTCGGCGGCGGATACACCGGCCTGTGGACCGCGTACTACCTCAAGAAGGCCGTCCCCTTCCTCAACATCACCGTTCTGGAAGCCAGGTTCTGCGGCTACGGCGCCTCGGGGCGCAACGGCGGCTGGCTCTACAACGGCATCGCCGGACGCGACCGTTACGCCCGGCTCCACGGCCACGACGCCGCCGTACGCCTCCAGCAGGCCATGAACGACACCGTCGACGAAGTCGTCCGCGTCGCCGGCGAGGAGAAGATCGACGCCGACATCCACAAGGGCGGCGTACTCGAGGTCGCCCGCACGCCCGCCCAGCTCCAGCGCCTGAAGGACTTCCACTCCGTCGAGATCGCCTTCGGCGAGAAGGACCGGACGCTGCTCGGCGCCCGCGAGACCGCGGAACGCGTCCACGTCAGCGGCGCCGTCGCCGGCAGCTGGACCCCGCACGGCGCCCGCCTGCACCCGGTGAAACTGGTCAAGGGCCTGGCCGCCGCCGTGGAGGCGCTCGGCGTCACCGTCCACGAGTCGACGCCCGTCACGGAGATCCGGCCCAAGCACGCCGTCACCCCGTACGGCACCGTCCGCGCCCCCTACATCCTGCGCTGCACCGAGGGGTTCACCGCGTCCCTCAAGGGCCAGCACCGCACCTGGCTCCCCATGAACTCCTCCATGATCGTCACGGAGCCGCTCCCGGACGACGCATGGGACGAGATCGGCTGGTCCGGCCGCGAAACCCTCGGCGACATGGCCCACGCCTACATGTACGCCCAGCGCACCGCCGACAACCGCATCGCGATCGGCGGCCGTGGCGCCCCCTACCGCTACGGCTCGCGGACCGACAACGACGGACGCACCGGCCCCGCCACCGTCGAGGCGCTGCGCGAGATCCTGATCCGCTTCTTCCCCCGGCTCGCCGGCGCGCAGATCGCCCACGCCTGGTCGGGCGTCCTCGGCGTCCCCCGCGACTGGTGCGCCACCGCCACCCTCGACCGCTCCACCGGCCTCGGCTGGGCCGGCGGCTACGTCGGCTCCGGCGTCGCCACCTCCAACCTGGCCGCCCGCACCCTGCGCGACCTGATCCAGCAGGACTCCGGCCAGTCGGGCCCCACCGACCTGACGGCGCTCCCCTGGGTCAACCACAAGGTCCGCAAGTGGGAACCGGAACCCCTGCGCTGGCTGGGCGTCCACACCCTCTACTCCGCCTACCGCAGGGCCGACCGGCTCGAGGCCGCCACCCACACCCCGACGACGGCCCGCCTCGCGACCCTGGCGGACAAGATCTCCGGCCGCCACTGACCGGCACACGGCGAAGGGCCCCCGGACGGTCTGTCCGGGGGCCCTTCGCGTGCTGGAGCCTCCTGTCGGAGTCGAACCGACGACCTCAAGATTACAAGTCAAGCGCTCTAGCCAACTGAGCTAAGGAGGCAGCGAGAGAAGTGTAACCAACGCTCACGCCGCCCCGGCGGGATTTCTCCTGCCACCGGCTACTGACAGATCCCCGATCGCCAGGTAGCGTCACCGCAGGTCCACTCCGTTGGACCAGACCACTCCCTTACTCGGATCGTCCGGCACGTTCCTGCCGGTGAAGGAGACACATCAGCATGGCTACTGTCACGTTCGACAAGGCGACCCGGATCTACCCGGGCTCCGAGAAGCCCGCCGTCGACCAGCTCGAGATCGAGACCGAGGACGGCGAATTCCTCGTACTCGTCGGGCCGTCCGGCTGCGGCAAGTCGACCTCCCTGCGGATGCTCGCGGGTCTCGAGGACGTCAACGGCGGATCCATCCGGATCGGCAACCGCGACGTCACGCACCTGCCGCCGAAGGACCGGGACATCGCCATGGTGTTCCAGAACTACGCGCTCTACCCGCACATGTCCGTCGCCGACAACATGGGCTTCGCGCTCAAGATCGCCGGCGTCAACAAGAGCGAGATCCGCAAGAAGGTCGAAGAGGCCGCGAAGATCCTCGACCTCAGCGACTACCTGGACCGCAAGCCGAAGGCCCTCTCCGGTGGTCAGCGGCAGCGTGTCGCGATGGGCCGCGCCATCGTGCGTGAGCCGCAGGTCTTCCTCATGGACGAGCCGCTGTCGAACCTGGACGCCAAGCTCCGTGTCTCCACCCGTACGCAGATCGCGAGCCTGCAGCGCCGTCTCGGCATCACCACCGTGTACGTCACGCACGACCAGGTCGAGGCCATGACCATGGGCGACCGGGTCGCCGTGCTGAAGGACGGCCTGCTCCAGCAGGTCGACTCGCCGCGCAACATGTACGACCGTCCCGCCAACCTCTTCGTCGCCGGCTTCATCGGCTCCCCGGCCATGAACCTCGTCGAGGTCCCGATCACCGACGGTGGCGTGAAGTTCGGCAACAGCGTCGTCCCGGTCTCCCGCGAGGCCCTGTCCGCCGCCGCCGACAAGGGCGACACCACCGTCACGGTCGGCGTCCGCCCCGAGCACTTCGACGTCGTCGAGCACGGCGCGGGCGACACGAAGACCCTCTCCAAGGACGCTCCGGCCGGCCTCGCCGTGTCCGTGAACGTCGTGGAGGAGCTCGGCGCCGACGGCTACGTGTACGGCTCCGCCCAGGTCGGCGGCGAGCACAAGGACCTCGTCGTCCGCGTCGGCGGCCGCGCCGTCCCGGACAAGGGCAGCGAGCTCCACGTCGTGCCGCGCTCCGGCGAGATCCACGTCTTCTCGACGTCGACGGGCGAGCGCCTCAGCGGCTGACCCGCCGCGCGGCCGGGCCGCGAAGCACAGCAGCGACGAAAGGCCGGGCCCCGCACTTCGGTGCGCGGGCCCGGCTTTTCGGGTAATTCGGCAAATAAGCCGTCAGAGGCTGACGTTCAGCTCATTTCACCGACCGGCGTCAACACGGTAATCGAAAGCCGCAGTCGAACCATCCCTCGCGTGAGTGACTAAATGTCGCCAAATCATCACTGGCCGCTACGCTCGCGAGCGTGACCCACACAGCCCGCCGAATCGGCCGCACTCTCGCCCTCGTTCTGCCTGTCGTCCTGGTGCTCTCCGGAACCCTCGCGGTCACCGCCGTCCCGTGGGCAGGGCAGGCCACCCAGTCGCAGATGCTCACCGCCTCCTCGGAGAACGTGTCCGTACGCGCCAAGTCCCGCGCCCCGCAGGACGTTCTGCGCGACCGGCTGCTCATGGAACTGCAGACCAAGGACCCGGGTGTCGCCCTCACCCACCTCCAGCGGGAGATCGAGGCGCGCCCGTCGCTCGCCGAGCACTGCATGTCCCTCGCGCGTGCCCTCGGCCGTGCCGCGGTGGACCTCTACGGGCCGACCCGCGCCCAGTCGTTCTCCCGGCCCGTCTGCGACACGTCGTTCGCCACGGGCGTCGCGCAGCAGGCACAGGGCTCCTGACGGCCGTCGCGCACCATGAGGGGCCCGGGGCAGCCCACCGGGCCCTGAGCGCCGTCCAAGGCGCTCCTGCGGCCCCCAAGGGCCGCTCCCACCGCCCCGCACGGCCACCGACGCCGTCCCGGGCCTAGGGGCGGCCACCGACGCAGTCCCGGGCCCAGGGGCGGCCGGCCCGCCGCATATCGTTCAGGTCATGCAAACGCCTACGTTTCCGACGCAGGCCGTTGTCCTGGCGGGCGGCCAGGGCTCTCGGCTGCGCCCGTACACCGACGACCGCCCCAAGCCGATGGTCGAGATCCCGGGGACCGGCACCCCGATCATCGGCCACCAGCTTGCCTGGCTGGCCGAGGAGGGCGTGACCGACGTCGTGGTGTCCTGCGGGCACCTCGCGGAGGTCCTCCAGGAGTGGCTGGACAGCGCGGTGCTTCCCCTGCGCGTCAAGACCGTCGTCGAGACGGAGCCCCTGGGCCGGGGCGGCGGCCTCAAGTACGCCGCGGCCGCCCTGCCGCATCCCGATCAGCCCTGGTACGCGACCAACGGCGACATCTGGACCCGCTTCTCGCTGCGCGAGATGGCCGCCTTCCACGCCGAACGCGACGCCGCCGCGACCCTCGCGCTCGCGCGTCCGCGCATCCCCTGGGGTGCCGTAGAGACGGACGCCTTCGGGCACATCACGGACTTCATCGAGTCGCCGCCGTCGCCGTACCTGATCAACGCCGGCGTGTACGTCTTCTCCGCGGAGTTCACGGGGCTCCTGCCCGATGTGGGCGACCATGAGCGGACGACGTTCCCACGGCTGGCGCGCGAACGACGGCTGGCCGGCTTCCCGTTGCCCAACGGGGCCTACTGGCGGGCGATCGACACGGCGAAGGACCTGACGGAGGCCGCCAAGGAGCTTTCCACCCAGGTGCGTTGACGTTCCCGTCCTGCGCTTCCCGCCGGACGGACGAAGGGGCGGCCACCGGATCGATCCCCGGTGGCCGCCCCTCCGCGTCTTTCGCGGCCGGACGGACGGTCAGCCGAGCAGGCCGCCGATCACGCCGCCGCCCCCGTCGGAGCCGCCGCTGCTGCCGCCGGAACCGTCGTCGGATCCGCCGCCGGTCGTGCCGCCCGAGCTGCTGCCGCCGGTCGAGGTCGGCCCCGTGGTGCCGGAGGACGGCGGAGGGGCGGGCTGGGAGCCGCTGGGCGACTGCGGGCCGCTGCCCTGCGTCTCGCTGGGCGTACCGGCGACCTGCCCGCTCTCCCGCACGGCCTCCCGTGCGGGCGTGGACGCCGCTTCCTGGGGCTTCTCGGTGGGCCGGCTGGCGGACGGGGAGGGCTTCTCCTTGCGCGGGCGCGGCGAGCCGGCGCCGGTTCCCGACTCCTCGGGCAGCGGGGCGCCGGGCAGGTAGTTGGTCGGGTTCTGGTTCGGGCCGGGCACGGTGACCATGTCGTTCGAGCGGACGGCGCCGCCGAGGATCGAGCCGACGAGCATCGTGAGCCCGACGACGACCGCGGCGACGAGGCCGCCGCGGCGCAGGACGCGCCGGCGCAGGTCCCACAGCTCGGAACGCGGCCCGAGGGTGCGCCAGGCCTCGCCGGCGAGACGGCCGTCGATCGAGTAGACGGGCGCGCCGGCGATGATCAAAGGCGACCACGCCGCCAGGTAGATGAGGTCCGGCGTCTCGTAGACGGGGACCGAACGCCAGCTCACCGTCATGATCAGAGCCGCCGAGAGCAGCGCTCCGACGACCGCCGCGACGCGCTGCCACAGCCCGAGGACGGTGAGGACGCCGACGATGACCTGGAGGAAGGCGACGGTGAGCCCGGCGCCGACCGGGTGGGCGATCGCGAAGTCACGCATCGGCTCGCCGAGCGCCCACGGGTTCAGGGCGTTGAGCCACTTGACCATGGAGCCGCGGTCGCCGCCGTCGAAGTAGACGGGGTCGCAGAGCTTGCCCATGCCGGCGTACACGGAGATGAGGCCGAGAAGCACCCGGAGCGGCAGGAGCACCACTCCGAGGTTCATCCGGCGGCCGGGGTAATAGGCGTGCCGCACGGAGTCCGCGCCGTGGCGCTGCGGGGAGCGCCGCCCGGCCCGTTCCTGCTCGAAGCCCTCGTCGTCGTACGCCTCGACCTCGTACGTCCCCGCGTCGTACGGCTGCTCGCCGTGGGAGGGGGCGGTGTCGTACGAGTCGTAGGCGCCGACCGCCTGCCGCATCGGAGGCAGCAGGGGCCTGTCCCGGCCGGGGCCCCCGGGGGCAGGGACCGTGGGGGCCGCCACGGTCTCGTCGAGGTCGACGCGGGGCATGACCTGGGTGGCGCCCGCGCTGTAGGCGTCGTGCTCGAGGGTGGAGTTGCGTACGGCCTGGAGCAGCCCGGTCGCCCCGGAGTCCCCGGGAGCCGACCTGCCGCTCCAGACGACGGGCGCCCTGCGCGGCCGAGCCGCCGCGCCGGCTCCGGCGAGCGGGGCGAGGCGCGCGGTGTCCGCCGTGGCACGTGCGGGGCGGGGGCTCCGGGCGAGCTGCACCCGGAAACTGGCGTGGCTGACGATGACCTGCGCGGGATCGCAGTCCACCTTCACCATGCTCAACGCAGGCTGATCATCGAACCCGGACCGGGGCGTTCTGGTGTCCACACTCATCTAACCGAGTGATGCGTGTTTAGGGCACGGCCGGGACGGGCCCGATCTGTCCGAGACCCGTCAAGCGTTCCTAATCGACCGGTTTGCGCCCACGGCCGTCCGAAAACGGCCCGATACGGTCCTCAGGCGCGCCGCTTGGCCGCCTCGTACAGGACGACACCGGCCGCGACACCCGCGTTGAGGGACTCCGCGCCGCCCGGCATGGGGATGCGGACCAGGTAGTCGCAGGTCTCGCCGACGAGACGGGACAGACCCTTGCCCTCGCTGCCCACGACGATGACCAGCGGGCCGGCGAGAGCCTCGAGGTCCCCGACCTCGCTCTCACCGTCGGCGGCCAGACCCACGACGGTCAGACCGGCCTTCTGGTACGACTCCAGGGCGCGCGTCAGGTTGGTGGCCCGCGCGACCGGCGTCCGGGCGGCGGTGCCGGCGGAGGTCTTCCAGGCGCCCGCGGTCATCCCCGCGGCGCGGCGCTCGGGGACGACCACGCCGTGGCCTCCGAAGGCCGACACGGAGCGGACGACGGCGCCCAGGTTACGGGGGTCGGTGACACCGTCGAGGGCGACGATCAGCGGATCCTCACCGTCGTCGAACGCGGCGGCGGCGAGGTCCTCCGGGTGCGCGTACTCGTACGGCGGGACCTGGAGCACCAGGCCCTGGTGGTTGAGCCCGTTCGTCAGCCGGTCGAGCTCGGGGCGCGGCGCCTCCATGATGTTGATGTTGCCGCGTCCGGTGGCGAGCTGGAGCGCCTCGCGCACCCGCTCGTCGTTGTCGATGAACTGCTGGACGTAGAGCGTGGAGGCCGGCACGCCGTCGCGCAGCGCCTCGAAGACCGGGTTGCGGCCGACGACCATCTCGGACGTGCCCTTGCCGCCGCGACGGGCGACGGGCCGACGGGTGGAGGCCTTCCTCGCCTGCGCGTTGGCGACCCGGTTCTTCTTGTGCCCCTTACGGGCGGCGGCGGGCGGCGTCGGGCCCTTGCCCTCGAGACCGCGGCGACGCTGGCCACCGCTGCCGACCTGCGCGCCCTTCTTGTTGGACGTGCGGCGGTTCCTGCGCTGGCTGTTCCCGGCCATGACTTTTCGTTCCTCTGGATCGCGTCGTTAAGTGAAAGTGTGCCGCCCGGAACCCCGGGCGGCACATGCGCCCGGTGCTCAGCGCGGTCCGAGTGTCCAGCGCGGTCCGTCGGGACCGTCCTCGATGACGAGTCCGGACTGGTTCAGCTGGTCGCGGATGGCGTCCGCCGTCGCCCAGTCCTTGCGGGACCTGGCCGACTCGCGCTGCTGGAGCACGAGCCTGACGAGCGTGTCGACGACCCCGTGCAGGTCTTCGCCGCGGTCGGCCTCGCCCGCCCAGTGCGGGTCGAGCGGGTCCAGGCCGAGGACTCCCAGCATGGCACGGACCTCGGCGAGGCGTGCTACGGCGGCTTCCTTGTCGTCGGCGGCCAGCGCGCTGTTCCCCTGCCGGACCGTGGTGTGGATGATCGCCAGGGCCTGCGGCACACCCAGGTCGTCGTCCATGGCCTCGGCGAACGCGAGCGGCACCTCGGCGGCAGCCGCCACCGGCCCCGCCTTCTCGACGACCCGCTGGACGAAGCCCTCGATCCGCGCGAACGCCGACTCGGCCTCGCGCAGGGCCTCCTCGCTGTACTCGATCATCGAGCGGTAGTGCGGGGTGCCGAGGTAGTAGCGCAGGACGATGGGCCGCCAGTTCTTCACCATCTCGGAGACGAGCACCGAGTTGCCGAGCGACTTCGACATCTTCTCGCCGCTCATGGTGACCCAGGCGTTGTGCACCCAGTACGAGGCGAAGGCGTCGCCGTAGGCCTTGGCCTGGGCGATCTCGTTCTCGTGGTGGGGGAAGATCAGGTCGAGACCGCCGCCGTGGATGTCGAAGGCCTCACCGAGGTACTTGTGCGCCATCGCCGAGCACTCCAGGTGCCAGCCCGGCCGGCCGCGGCCCCACGGGGTCTCCCAGGAGGGCTCGCCCGGCTTGGTCGCCTTCCACATGGCGAAGTCGCGCGGGTCGCGCTTGCCCGAGACCCCCTCGTCCGGCTGGCGGAGGTCGTCGATGTCCTGGTTGGACAGCGCCAGGTACTCGGGGAAGGACCGCACGTCGAAGTAGACGCTGCCGTCGGCCTCGTAGGCGTGCCCCCGCTCGATCAGGCCGCGCATCATCTCGACCATCTCGGTGATGTGGCCGGTGGCGCGCGGTTCGTAGGTGGGCGGGAGGCAGCCGAGGGCCTCGTAGCCGTCGTTGAAGGCCCGCTCGTTCTCGTAACCGATGGACCACCAAGGGCGGCCCTGGTCCGTCGACTTGGCGATGATCTTGTCGTCGATGTCGGTCACGTTCCGGATGAACGTGACGTCGAAGCCGCGGTACTCGAACCAGCGGCGCATGATGTCGAAGTTCAGTCCCGACCGGATGTGCCCGATGTGCGGGGCGGCCTGCACAGTCGCACCGCACAGGTAGATCGAGACACAACCCGGCACGAGGGGGGCGAAGTCACGGATCTGCCGGGCGCTGGTGTCGTACAGGCGAATGGTCACGCAACAAGGGTAGTGGGCGCGTGGTAGTGCCTCGCGACCGTTTCCTGCCAGGACATGACATCAAGGTGACACGGACCACATCCGTGCCGGCCCCCCGTCACCCCGTGCGGACCACGAGCGCGGTCGCCATGGCGGCGAGCCCTTCCGCCCGTCCGGTCAGGCCGAGACCGTCGGTGGTGGTCCCCGACACCGAGACCGGCGCGCCCACCGCGGCGGACAGCGCCTTCTGCGCCTCCTCGCGGCGCTTGCCGATCTTGGGGCGTACGCCGATCACCTGAACGGAGACATTGCCGATCTCGAACCCGGCGGCACGCACGATCCGCGCCGCCTCCGAGAGCAGGGCGACCCCGGAGGCGCCGGACCACTCGGGCCGCGACGTGCCGAAGTGCGCGCCGAGGTCACCGACGCCGGCAGCGGAGAAGAGGGCGTCGCAGGCGGCGTGCGCGGCGACGTCACCGTCGGAGTGCCCCGCGAGGCCGTACCCGTCGCTTTCCGGTCCCTCCCAGAGCAGGCCGGCGCACCACAGCTCGCGGCCCTTCTCGAAGGCGTGCACATCGGTGCCGATGCCGACCTGCGGCAGGCGGAGCTCCTCAGAAGCCATCGGTGGCCCTCCTCCTGGCGAGTACGGCCTCGGCCAGTACGAGATCGAGCGGCCGGGTCACCTTGAACGCTTCCTCGTGCCCCGGTACGACGACGACCCGCAGGCCCAGCTGCTCGACCATGCTCGCGTCGTCGGTGACGTTGTCGGTGACCGTCGCGTGCGCGCGCACGAGGGTCTCGCGGTCGAAGCCCTGGGGTGTCTGCACGGCGCGCAGAGCGGCCCGGTCGGGAGTGGCGACGACGGGCTCGGGCTCGTCCTTGCCGGCCGGTTCGACCAGCTTGACGGTGTCCGCGAGGGGCAGCGCGGGCACGACGGCGGGAGCGCCGTCGCGTACGGCCTCGATGACCGAGTCGACGGTCTCCACGGGCACCAGCGGGCGGGCCGCGTCGTGCACGAGCACGGTGCCGATGTCGTCGGGGAGCGCGTCGAGACCGAGGCGTACGGACTCCTGCCGGGTGTCCCCGCCGGGGACGACGAGGTAGTCCGTCCGCTCGGGCAGGGAGTGCGCGTCGAGGAGCCGCTTCACCTCGGGGGCGCCGTCGGGCGGCGCGACCACCACGACCAGCGAGACGGCCCTGGATGCGGCCATCGCACGAACGGCGTGGACGAGCATGGGCGTGCCGTTCAGCGCGCGGAGCGCCTTCGGGGCACCGGGACCGAGCCGCACACCCCGGCCCGCGGCCGGGATCACGGCCGCGGTGCGGTGGTGGCGCGATACGTCTGACATCGGTTGCACTCCGGCAGGTTTGTTTCCTCAGCCGACATGGGTATGGCCACAGCGTGCCGGGCGCGACGCCTTGACGGGCCCTTCCGTGACCACTGGTCTGCGCCAGCCGCCGAGGCCCGGCACGCCACGGTGCCGGACGACGACGGTCGCGACCGTCAGAAAGTTGCGACCCTTGCGAGCCTTCAGCTGCGACCTGTCCTACACATGCCGCAGCGCCCGGCGGCAGGCTGGATTTCACGGAGGGTGATTTCACAGCGTGCCAGCGGGCACCGCGGCATTATTGTGCGTCAGGACGCGAGGACCTCGTCGAGCAGAGCCTCGGCCTTGTCCTCATTGGTGTTCTCCGCGAGGGCGAGCTCGCTCACCAGGATCTGGCGCGCCTTTGCGAGCATCCGCTTCTCACCTGCGGAAAGCCCACGCTCGCGCTCACGACGCCACAGGTCGCGCACTACTTCGGCGACCTTGATGACATCGCCCGAGGCGAGCTTCTCGAGATTTGCCTTGTAGCGACGGGACCAGTTCGTCGGCTCTTCGGCGTACGGTGCACGAAGCACCTCGAAGACCCGGTCGAGTCCGTCCTGGCCGACCACATCGCGAACGCCGACGAACTCCGCATTGTCCGCTGGCACGCGAACCGTCAGGTCACCCTGGGCGACCTTGAGCACCAAGTAGGTCTTGTCCACGCCTTTGATCTGGCGAGTTTCGATGGCCTCGATCAGCGCGGCCCCGTGATGGGGATAGACCACGGTGTCGCCAACCTTGAACGTCATGTGACAGGTACCCCTTCCGTGGCTATCCAGGGTAACACGGATACGGCTTCTTCTGAATGGCGTTTTCGCAGGTCAGGGCATATCTCGGGGCTTGACAACCGAGACAGGAACGTGCTGCGGACGGCTTCCGGAGTGCGGTATTCGCAGGTCGGAGCCGCTGCGCGGGCGGACGGAAACGCGCGCGTCACAGAGCGCGTACCCCCCTCCGAAGAGGCTGAACGTCCCGATTTGCCGGATTCTTGACGGTGAACTTCCCGTACTCCGTTCGGCCGCCGCTCACCCGTACGGACCGACGCGCCGGAGAATCCGGAATTGATCACCGCTGCTATTCGCAAGGAATGCGCGACGCCCCAGGAAATTGATCACCACGGTTATGTGAACCGGCGGGTCGGCGGGTGATCGGAACACATGATCGGAACGCGTGGCCGGGGCACGGCATCCGGACACGTCAGAGGGTCACGTCAGAGGGTCACGTCAGAGGGTTCAAAGGGTCGCGCGGGACACCCGCCGACAAGCCGGCCGGATGTCCGACCTGATGTCCGCCCGGACGGGTCCTTCTCGTCCGCCGCCGGCAAAGGGCGGGTCGGGTGCGGGACGTGATCGGCGGCTCGGTAACCTGAGCGCGAGCTGACACGCCCTTAGCCGGTGACAGCCGCCACCACCCCGTCCGTACGTAGAAGGAGAAGCGCCGCCGTGAGCAGCAGCCTTCGACGCGGTGCCCTCGCCGGCGCTGCCATCGTCTTCTCGATCGCCTCGCTCTCCGCCTGCGGTGCGGGCAACGACGCGCAGACCCTCGGTGTCAGGCCGGACAACGCGGCCACCGCCGTCGACAACCTGAAGCTGCAGAACGTGAACGTCATCACGCAGCCGAAGCCGGACGTGAAGGGCCCCGCCGTGGTGGCCCTGACGATCTTCAACGACGGCGTGAAGCCGCAGACCCTCGAGTCGGTCACGCTGCCGGGCTCCGACGTCAAGGTGAAGCTGACCCCCGCCAAGGGCTCCAAGGCCGTCACCGTCCCCGCGCAGGGCCGCCTCATCATCGGTGGCAAGGACAACGCGTCCGCCGTGATCGAGAACGGCAACCAGGCGATGAACGACGGCTCCATGCAAGAGGTCGTCTTCCGGTTCAGCGAGACGGGCGACGTCAAGCTGCAGGCGCTGGTCGTCCCGGCGACGAACTACTTCAAGGACTTCGGCCCGACCGAGGTGCCGAAGCCGAAGCCGTCGCCCGCCACGCCGACGAACTCCCCCTCGGGCAGCCCGTCCGGCACCCCCACCGGCACCCCGGCCTCCCCCGAGGCGCCGGCCGGCGACACGGAGGCGGCCGGCAGCGAGCCCGAGCAGCCCACCGACTCGGCGTCCGCGTCGCACAGCGCGGGCCACTGACCCCCGCTCACGAACGCCGAAGGGGCGCCCGCCGGATTCCGGTGGGCGCCCCTTCGCTGTGCGTCCGGCGGACGGCCGGTCCGCCTGACTCCTACGGCTCGAACTTGTAGCCCAGGCCGCGGACCGTCACCAGATAGCGCGGCGCGCCCGGGTCCGGCTCGATCTTGGCGCGCAGCCGCTTCACATGGACGTCGAGGGTCTTGGTGTCCCCCACGTAGTCCGCGCCCCACACCCGGTCGATCAGCTGCATACGGGTCAGCACGCGGCCCGCGTTGCGCAGCAGCATCTCGAGCAGGTCGAACTCCTTGAGCGGCAGGTCCACCTTGCCGCCGGAGACGGTCACGACGTGGCGGTCCACGTCCATGCGCACCGGCCCGGCCTCCAGGGCCGCCGGCGTGACCTCCTCCGGCTCGCCGCGGCGGCGGAGCACCGCGCGGATGCGGGCGACCAGTTCCCGCGTGGAGTAGGGCTTGGTGATGTAGTCGTCGGCTCCTATCTCCAGGCCGACGACCTTGTCGATCTCGCTGTCCTTGGCGGTCACCATGATCACGGGCACGTTCGAGCGGCTCCGCAGCTGGCGGCACACCTCGGTGCCGGGCAGTCCGGGCAGCATCAGGTCGAGGAGCACCAGGTCGGCTCCGTTGCGTTCGAACTCGTCGAGTCCGTCGGGGCCCGTGGTCGCCACAGCGACCTCGAAGCCCTCCTTGCGGAGCATGTAGGACAGGGCGTCGCTGAAGGATTCCTCATCCTCGACGACGAGCACTCGGGTCACGGAAGGACCTCCGGGGCAGGAATTTCGGTGTTCGGATCGGTGTCGTAAGGCCGGTCGTCGTCCTCTTCGACGCGATCCTGGCCGCTGGTTGCGCGTTCTTTCGCCGCGCCTGCTTCTGGCAGCCGCAGCGTGAAGGTGGAGCCCTGTCCCTCGGAGCTCCACACCGTGACCTCCCCGCCGTGCGAGGCGGCCACGTGCTTGACGATGGCCAGCCCCAGGCCGGTGCCCCCGGTGGCGCGGGAACGGGCGGGGTCGACCCGGTAGAACCGCTCGAAGATCCGCTCGCGGTCCTTCTCGGAGATGCCGATGCCCTGATCGGTCACGGCGATCTCGATCAGGTCCCCGCCGGGGGCCGAGACGCGGCGGGCGGAGATGCCGACGCGGGTACGGGCCGGGGAGTAGTTGACGGCGTTCTCGACGAGATTGCCGAGCGCGGCTGCGAGCTTGCCACGGTTCCCCCAGATCCGCAGGTCGGCGGCGGCTCCCGCGGCCATGGTGATCTGCTTGGCGGACGCGGTCTGCCGGGAGCGGTCGATGGCCTCTGCGACCAGTTCCTCGACCCGTACGGGCTCGGAATCCTCCAGCGGGTCGTCGTTCTGCACCCGGGAGAGGTCGATGAGCTCCTGCACGAGGTTGGTGAGCCGGGTCGCCTCGATCTGCATCCGGCCGGCGAAGCGGGTGACGGCCTCGGGGTCGTCGGAGGCGTCCATGACAGCCTCGGAGAGCAGGGAGAGCGCCCCGACGGGGGTCTTGAGCTCATGGCTGACGTTGGCGACGAAGTCACGCCGTACGGCCTCTATGCGGCGGGCCTCCGTCAGGTCTTCGACCAGCAGCAGCACGAGACGCGAGCCCAGCGGCGCGACGCGGGCCGAGACGGCCAGCGCCTCGCCGCGACCGGTGCCGCGGCGGGGCAGGTCCAGCTCGACCTGTCGTATCTCCCCGTCACGCCGGGTGTCGCGGGCCATGTGCAGCATCGGTTCCACGGCGAGTTTGCCGCCGCGGACCAGGCCGAGGGCGTACGCCGCGGAGCTGGCCTTGACGACGGAGTCGGACTCGTCGAGGACGACGGCCGAACTGCGGAGCACCGACAGGACCGTGTCGACGCCGGGCGGGAGCACGGCATCGGTGTGGAGCGACGTCCGGGTGGGCCGCTTCTGTTCGCGCTCGCTCCAGCGGAACGCCAGCACCGCGATGACACCGGTGCAGAGACCGGCGATCGCTGCTGCTGCGGCAACCGCCGCGTTCACGTCCATGCATTCAGGTTATGCGGGTCGCGGGGCACTCTCCCAGCCAAACGGGTGGCACCTCGAACAGTCGTCGCTCAGAGTTCACCAAGGGGATAGTGCTGGTTCATTTGGGATGGAGCCGTCGGACTCCTGCCCGGCGGAACGTGGGAGCGTGGGGGTTCGAGCCCCACCCGGACCCCGGTCGTATCAAGAGAGGGACACCATGCGGGACGCGTACCACGAGGAACTGGACTCGATCGGCGAGGGCCTGGTCGAAATGGCCCGGCTGGTCGGGTCGGCGATCGGGCGCGCCACCACGGCCATGCTCGACGCCGATCTCAAGCTCGCAGAGAACGTGATCGCCGGCGACCAGAAGGTCGACGATCTTCAGCACGACCTGGAGGCACGGGCGATCGCCCTGCTGGCGCGGCAGCAGCCGGTCGCCACGGATCTGCGGATCGTGGTCACCTCGCTGCGGATGAGCGCCGACCTGGAGCGCTCCGGCGACCTGGCCCAGCACGTGGCCAAGCTGGCCCGGCTGCGCTTCCCGGACCGTGCCGTGCCGAACGACCTGCACGCCACGATCCTGCAGATGGGGCAGCTGGCCCAGCGCCTGATGGCGAAGGCGGCGGAGGTCATCATCACCAAGGACGTCGACCTCGCGCTCCAGCTGGAGCAGGACGACGACGAGATGGACCTGCTGCACCGCACGCTCTTCCAGCACCTGATGGACGACCGCTGGAAGCACGGCATCGAGACGGCGGTCGACGTGACGCTGCTCGGCCGCTACTACGAGCGGTTCGCGGACCACGCGGTGTCGGTGGCCAAGCGCGTCGTGTACCTGGTGACGGGTGAGCACGCCGACGAGATCCAGCAGCAGACGACGGTGGAGGGCGCGTAACGGCGCCGAGGGGGCGCACGAGGGGGCGCTTGCGCGCATGCGCCGTTGATGCGCCCGGCTCGGCGGGACTGCAATGGGCGTGGCGGCATTCCCGTACGCCCCTGAGGAGGGACCCATGGCCGAATCCCCCACCACCGACCCCCGGCAGGAAGCCCCGCGCGAAGCGGTCCATCTGCCGGTCCTCGGCGCCTGCGGCTGCGGCTCCGGCTGCGGCTGCGGCTGCCAGTCCGGCGCCCCCTGCCAGTGCGGCGGCTGCTGCGGCTGACGCGCACACGCACACGCACGACGAGGGCCCCGTCCGCTCGCGGACGGGGCCCTCGCTGTGGCGCGTCCGGTCGCGGACAGGGCCCTCGCTGTGCCGGGCCGCACCGGTGCTGCAGGCGCACCGCGAATACCAATTACCCCTATTTACAGTAAATTTACCCGATTTGGTTGACATCGCCGGTCCACCCGAGAAGCGTCGGCAGCGGACATGCGCGACAGCCGGCGACGCTCTGCCGCGCAGCCCGATCAAGCTTGGAGGCTGAGCGACTATGACCAGCAGCTTGACGGTGAAGAGGCTGGGAGCGGGGTTCGCGGCGGGAGCCGCGGCATGTGCGCTCGCTCTCGGCGGCGCCGGGATCGCCGACGCCAAGATCCAGCCTGTGCCCGTCTCCTGCACCAACCCGGCCGGCCAGGAGCCCGGAGGCCAGCAGCCCGACTGCAAGGGCGGCGCGCACACCCAGGAGACGGAGAACCGGAACCCGGCGGGCCACGCCCCGGGCGGACACAACAAGTGACCGGCCGCACAGGCTGACCCCTTGCCCCCTGCATCCCCGAACTTGAAGCCCCCTGCCCGTTGGTCCCTGCGGGCAGGGGGCTTGTTCGCGGCTCGACCGTCCCCTCGGACATCAGGCCGCGAGGGGCACCTGCTCGCCCTCCGCCGGGTTCCTGTAGTGGGTCCAGATCTGGTTCAGCTCGTGCTGGTAGTACAGCGCGTGCAGACCGGCGACGATCATGAGGATCAACCCGATCCAGGGATTGCAACTGGGCTGCATCCCGGCCGCCTTCTGCATGTCGGCGATGCGCTGACCCGTGTTGTAGACCGACACGAAGGGCGGCACGATCACGAGCCAGCCGACGAGCACGGCCAGAACCGCGTACGCCGGATTGACCTCGATCCGGCGATCGAAGTCCCGGGCCTCGCGGTTGACCTTGTAGTACCAGACGAAGTGATACACACCCAGAGTGATCAGCGGCCAGATCAGCCACACGAGAAAGATGTTGCGGGGCTTGCCGACACGACCGGACACGACGCACCTCCTGTCACTCCAGTGCATCACGCCCATCGGGACCATGCGCGCGGTGCGGGCCGGGCGCCGTCCCGTCCCCTTCCGTTGTCGGAGGCGAGGGATACGGTGCAGGCCACGATCGAGCGCGTTCGGGGAGGGGCCTTGGGAGCGAAGACCGGTCTGCTGGTGTACGCCGACGGCTGTGTGCCGGACCTGTTGCGGCAGGTGGGAACGGCGGACCGGGGACAGACGTCGACCATGATGCGACGTCTTTATCCGGGGTGCGACGTCGAGGAGTGCGAGGGTTCGGACCTCTACGAGGGCGTGTATCCCTCCGATGGAACGGCCTACGCCGCGAGCTGGCCGGGCGTGGAGATCGTCTGCGATCGGCGCGTGATGATCGATTACCCCTCGCAGCTCCCCGAGCATCTCGTGGCCGCGAGTTCCGGCCGGCGGTTGGTCCTGCACGCCATGCACAGCGTGGTCGACTGGCTGGCGTTCGGTGTGTGGGAGGACGGACGCCTCATCCGGTCTCTGAGCCTGTCACCGGACCACGGGATCATCGAGAACATCGGGGAACCGCTGGCCTTCGAGCTTCCCTACTGGGCCGGGCACCGTCCGGCGGATGTCGTCCCCTGGCCGGGCGAGGAAGAGGAGCCCTACGCCCTGCCGTTCCACCCCCTGGAGCTCGGCGAGGACGCGCTGCGCGCACTCTGCGGCTTCATCCAGGAGGGCATGCCGGAACCGGAGGACGTCGACGCGGAGAACATCGAACTCCATGGCTTCCTCGTACGGGACCCGAACGGCCCCGACCTCGCAGAGAAGGAAGCGGAGCGGAGGCAACTGATGGAAGCAATGGGGCCGCCACGGTTCTACACGATGGGCCCCGACGGCTTGCTGATCGAGCAGAACAGCCCTTAGCACCGCCCGCAGCAATCGGCCCCCTGCCCGCGGAAACCGGCGGGCAGGGGGCCTGATCGTGCTTGGGCTACTTCTTCTTGCCCTGGTTCTTGACCGCCTCGATCGCGGCCGCCGCCGCGTCCGGGTCGAGGTAGGTGCCGCCCGGGTTGACCGGGTTGAAGTCGGCGTCGAGCTCGTAGACGAGGGGGATGCCGGTGGGGATGTTCAGGCCGGCGATGTCCGCGTCGGAGATGCCGTCCAGGTGCTTGACGAGCGCGCGCAGGCTGTTGCCGTGGGCGGCGATCAGGACCGTGCGGCCGGTGAGCAGGTCGGGGACGATGCCGTCGTACCAGTACGGCAGCATGCGCTCGACGACGTCCTTGAGGCACTCGGTGCGGGGACGCAGCTCGCTCGGGATGGTCTGGTAGCGGGCGTCGTTCGCCTGCGAGAACTCGTTGTCGTCGGCGAGGGCCGGCGGAGGCGTGTCGTACGAGCGGCGCCAGAGCATGAACTGCTCCTCGCCGAACTCGGCCAGCGTCTGGGCCTTGTCCTTGCCCTGAAGGGCGCCGTAGTGGCGCTCGTTCAGCCGCCAGGTCCGGTGGACCGGGATCCAGTGGCGGTCGGCGGACTCCAGGGCGAGCTGCGCCGTGCGGATGGCGCGCTTCTGGAGCGAGGTGTGGAGTACGTCGGGGAGCAGACCGGCGTCCTTGAGCAGCTCACCGCCGCGGACTGCCTCCTTCTCGCCCTTCTCCGTGAGGTTGACGTCCACCCAGCCGGTGAACAGGTTCTTCGCGTTCCATTCGCTCTCGCCGTGGCGGAGGAGGATCAGCTTGTACGGTGCGTCGGCCATGCGTCCGAGCCTAATCGACCCGCCGCCGGCGCCGCGCGCCTGCCCGAGGAGCGGACCGTTGACGATCGCCGTCAATTGAGTGGCGGCCGGCGCCTCCCGCTAAGTAAGTTGCGGATGCTCAAGAGGACCATTACAGCCGTGGGGGGCTCCCGTATGTCCATCGCTTCACTCGGACGCGCAGCGCGCACGACCGTCTCGGGCCTGCCCCCCGGCTTCTGGTGGCTGTGGACCTCCACGCTGGTGAACCGGACCGGCGCGTTCGTGCTCACCTTCCTGTCGCTCTACCTCACCCAGGAACTGGGCTATTCGGCCTGGTACGCCGGTCTCGTCATCGCGTTGCACGGGCTCGGCGGCGTGGCCGGGTCCCCGCTCGGCGGGATGCTCACCGACCGGTGGGGCCGGCGGCCCACGATGATCTCGATGCACCTGGCGGGCGGGGCGTGCGCCGCCGCCCTCGCCGTGGTCAGCAGCGCCTGGGGCATCGCGGTCGTGGTGCTCCTGATGGGCGTGGCGATGCAGGCCGTGCGGCCGGCGATCAGCGCGATGATCGCGGACATGGTCCCGGAGTCCGAACTGCGCCGGGCCTACGCGCTGAACTACTGGGCCCTCAACCTGGGCTTCGCCGTCGCCGCGCTCGGCGGCGGCGCCGCGATCTTCCTCGGCTACCGCACCCTGTTCGTGGCCGACGCCGTGGCGACGGCCCTGTGCGCGGTGATCGTCTTCATGCGGCTGGGCGAGACCCGGCCCGCGGCCCGGGTCGACAGTGCCGGCGACAGGGTCGAGGAGGAGCGGGTAACCGTCCTCGACGTGCTGAAGGACGCCCCGTTCCGCACCCTGGTCCTGCTGAACCTGCTGGTCTGCCTGATCTTCACCGCCCCGTGGGTGGGTCTGCCGCTGACCATGGCCGGTGAGGGGCTGTCGGCCGATTCGTACGGCATGGTCATCGCCGTCAACGGTGTGGTGATCGTCGCCCTCCAGCTGCTCGTCAACAGGATCACGGACAAGCGCTCGCCGGCCGCGCTGCTCACCGTCTCCTCGTTGCTCTTCGCCGTCGGCACGGGGGCGACGGCCCTGGCGGGCACCCCGCTGGTGTTCGCGGCGACCGTGGTGGTGTGGACGCTCGGCGAGATGGTGCACGTCCCGACGAACGCCGCCGCCACCGCCCGGCTGTCCCCCGAGCACGCCCGGGGCCGCTACCAGGGAGTGATGGGCATGTCCTGGGCCGTCGCCGGATTCGTCGCTCCGATCCTGGCGGGCTGGGTCGTGGACGGCCCCGGCTCCGACGTCCTGTGGATGGGCTGCGCGGTGGTCGGCGCGGTGGCAGCGGCGGGTTACTCGCTGCTGCTGCGGCGGGCGCTGGCGGAGACGGGCGGTCCGGTGGAGCCTTCGGCGACCAGGACCGTGGAGGTCGCGAAGGCCGCGGAGGTGACCGCCGTGAACGACAAGGAGACCGAGCAGGGCGCGGCCCCCGTCGGGGGCTGACGGGGGCCGGCCCGCGCGGACATGCCGCTGTTCAGCGGCCCAGTCGGCGCTGCGCCTCGTAGAGGTTGACGGGGTGGACCGTGCCGGGGGCTCCGTACGCCTCCAGGCGGGAGTTGAGCGCTCCGGTGAAGTCCGGCACGTCGGTCTGGTCGAACTCGCGGACCTCGCTGATGGCGACGGTGGCGCTGTACGGGGCGATCCCGTCGATCCGGACCAGGCCCGCGCGGCCGTTGGTGACCGTGACGTTCCAGTGGGTGAAGCGGGCGCCGTACAGGGGGCCGGCGCTCGCGTCGCCGCCGTGGCGGCCGTTGTTCTCGACCGTGATCTCGGTGCGGACGCATGCGAACGGCATGCCGCGGTGGGTGTCGAAGGTGCCCATCTCCATCACACCGCGCGACCAGACGTTGCAGCTGGACAGGCCCTCGACGTTGATGCCGTGGAGCTGGGTCCCCGCGGGTGCCGGGACGGTGCGGCGCGCGACGGTGAAGTCCTCGACGAGGTTGTCGTGCGAGCCCTCGCGGCAGAAGTAGGGGTGGTGCGAGCCGCGCCCTTCGACGCGGGTGCGCCGCAGGGTGCAGGCAGAGGCCGCGACGAGGCCGAACCCGTTGTCGACATGGCGCACGGTGACGTCGTCGGCCCAGCAGTCGTACGCGCACTGGAAGGTGACGCCGTTGTAGCCCTTGTCGAGCAGGTGCGGGGACTGCGGCGTCTCGATCGCCGCGAGCGTCAGTCCCTCCACGCCGGAGCCGGTGAGCGGTGTGACGAGGGTGGTGAGTCGGGGGTCCCATTCGGGGCGTACGTCCAGGGGCAGCGGGCGCTCGAGGGTGACCCGGCCGCGTGTGACCGAGGTGATGCGCACGGGCCACTCGTAGGGGACGTAGGACGTCAACTTGGTCTTGTCGTCCCAGACATACGTCTTCGTCCCCTCCCCGTCGCCGGCCATGTGCCGGAGCAGGGTGTGGCCGCCGTCGTCGGCGAGGCGGAGCATCACGAGCTGTCCGCGGCGCAGTCCGGAGGTGTCGGAGACGGTGACGGACCGGTCGCCGCGGCGGGCGGGGGCCACGGTCGCGAGGGTGGTCCACTCGTCGCGCAGGTTGCCGGTCCAGCCCTCGAAGGGCCATGCCTTGGCCCTGATGGCAGCGGTGAGGGAGGCGTAACGGTCCTTCGGGCACAGCCAGATGAGGCCGCCGGCCCAGGACCAGGAGGACTTGTCCCCGCCGTAGCGGGAGCCGTAGGGGCCGATGAGTTCGGTGAGGCTCCTGGTGGCGAGGAGGGTGGTGCGGCCGCTCCCTGCGCCGCGCAGGACGACGTCGCTGTGCCCGATGCGGATGACGTCGTCGATGCGGTACGTGCCCGGCGGGACGAGGACCGTGCCGCCGCCGCGTTCGCCGACAGCGGCGACGGCGCGGTTGATCGCGGGTGCGCAGTCGACGGAGCCGTCCCCCTTGGCCCCGTAGTCGCGCACGTCGGCTCTGACGGGACGCCGCGGGAAGTGACGCGCCCCGGCGCCCCTGCCGGCACTGCCGATGTACGGGATCTGCGGGTGCGTGTAGGGCGCGCGGCGGAACTCCCGCCACAGTTCAGGGGTGGTGCGCGACCGAGCCGCCGCGGGTGCCGCCACGAGGCCGCCGTTCGCGGCGGTCGCCGCGACGGCCGTCGCACCGCCGAGCAGTGCGCGTCTGCTGATGGCTCGTTGATCCGTCCCCATGACGCCACCTTCCATGGATGTGAACGACGTTCATATTTACGTCGGCGGTGAGCATGCCACGAGGACCCGGCGCACCGAAAGAGTCGTGCACCGGGCAACGCGGAAGTAGGAACGTCAGTCGGCGGGCCGCTGGGTCAGGTGCGTGAACGCATCGAGGTTGCGCGTCGATTCGCCACGCGACACGCGCCACTCGTACTCACGGCGGATCGCGCTCGCGAAGCCCAGCTCCAGCAGCGTGTTGAACGAGCCGTCCGCCGCCTCCAGGATCGAGCCGAGCAGCCGGTCGATCTCCTCCGGCGTGACCACGGACAGCGGGAGCCTGCCCACGAGGTAGATGTCGCCGAGCCGGTCGATCGCGTAACTCACCCCGTACAGCTTGAGGTTGCGCTCCAGCAGCCAGCGGTGGACGGCCGCGTCGTTCTCGTCGGGGTGGCGGATGACGAAGGCGTTGACCGAGAGCGAGTGCTTGCCGACGAGGAACGAACACGTCGTGGAAAGCTTGCGCGTGCCCGGGAGTTTGACGACGTAGGAGCCCGTGCCGGGGCTCTCCCATTCGAGGTCGGCGTCCTTGAAGGCCTGCTCGATGACCCGCGTCGCCTGCTGTACGTCAGCCATGGGGCGAGCGTACGTCAGCGGTACACGGCCCGCGTGCGACGGCCGTCACAGCCGCGCGGCCCGCCAGGGGTGACCTGTCAGTGGTGCACGGCGCGCGTACGGCGGCGGTGTTCGTACATGGCCGCCTGGTAGACGTCCGCGGTCGCCGACGCCGCCGCGTCCCAGCCGAACGACTGCGCGTGCCGGGCCGCCGCCGCCCCCATCCGCTCGGTACGCGAAGGGTCGCGCACGAAGCCGGCAAGGACGTCCGCGTAGTGCGCGGGATCGTGCCCCGGCACCAGGAAGCCGGTGCGCTCGTCGCGGACGGCGACCGGCAGACCGCCGACGGAGGCGGCGACCACCGGCGTCCCGGCGGCCTGCGCCTCTATGGCGACGAGCCCGAAGGATTCGCTGTAGGAGGGCATGACCAGTACGGAGGCGGCACGGAACCAGTCCGCGAGCTGCTCCTGGCCGACGGGCGGCCGAAAGTGGACGACGTCCGCGATGCCCAGCCTGGCGGCCAGCTTCTGGAGCCCCTCCGGCTTGGCGAGCCCGCTGCCGCTGGGGCCGCCGACGACGGGGACGTGGATACGGCGCCGCAGGGACGGGTCGCGCTCCAGCAGCGTCGCGACGGCCCGCAGCAGGATGTCGGGGGCCTTGAGAGGCTGTATCCGGCCCGCGAACAGCGGGATGAACGCCTCCTGGGGGAGCCCGAGACGTGCCCGGGCGGCCGCGCGGCCGTCCGCGGGGCGGAAGAGGTCCAGGTTCACGCCCGGGTGGACGACGGCGATCTTCGCCGGGTCGGCGTCGTAGAAGCGGGCGAGCTCGTCGGCCTCCCCCGCGGTGTTGGCGATCAGCCGGTCGGCGGCGTTCACGATCTGCGTCTCGCCGATCACGCGGGTGGCCGGCTCCGGGGTGTCGCCCTCTGCCAGTGCGGCGTTCTTCACCTTGGCCATGGTGTGCATGGCGTGCACGAGCGGCACGCCCCACCGTTCCGCCGCCAGCCAGCCGACGTGGCCGGAGAGCCAGTAGTGCGAGTGGACGAGGTCGTAGTGGCCGGGGCGGCGGGCCGCCCACGCCTGCATCACGCCATGGGTGAAGGCGCACAGCTGAGGCGGCAGGTCCTCCTTGGCCAGGCCCTCGTAGGGACCGGCGTCGACGTGCCGCACGAGGACGCCGGGGGCCAGTTCCACCGCCGGCGGCAGGCCGCCGGCGGACGCCCGGGTGAATATCTCGACCTCGACGTTGATGGCGGCGAGACGCTTGGCCAGCTCGACGATGTAGACGTTCATGCCGCCCGCGTCGCCCGTCCCCGGCTGGTGCAGCGGGGAGGTGTGGACACTGAGCATGGCGACCCGGCGGGGCTTGCGGTTGCCGCCGGGGAACCGGATACGCGGTGCCATCCGGCTGCTGCCGAGGCGGGACACGTACTGGCTCACGTCGGCGGTCCTCTCGCTGCGGGCACGGCAATGCGCGGGGCAAGCGGGTCCCGCACACGCTGACAACAGCGGAGCGGCCCCTTCCATTTCCCCCGGGGATCACTTTGCCGAATCATTACCGTCCACAGCCGCCGCGCCCCTTGCGCCGGGGGCCGCCGACCACGTCCGTTGTGCGCCGGTCCGACCGCATACCCTCTTCTGCATGAACCGTCCCGTCGGCACCGCGACCCGCGGGACGACCAACCCCAATCGGCTGCGCCGCATGGACCGCTGGATCGCGCATGCGCACGGCCCCGCCCTGCGCCGCGCCGACGGGGCCCCCGTGGCCGTCGACCTCGGGTACGGGGCGGCCCCGTGGACCGCGGTGGAACTGCTTCAGCGGCTGCGCACCGCCGATCCGCGGTGCGAGGTCGTCGGCATCGAGATCGACCCGGCGCGGGTCAGTGCAGCGAAGCCGTACGAGCGGGCAGGGCTCGCCTTCCGCCACGGCGGCTTCGAGGTCCCGACGGCGGACCGGCCCACGCTCATCAGGGCCGCCAATGTGCTGCGCCAGTACGACGAGCCGGAGGTGGCCGCCGTGTGGGCGCGACTGTGCGGCCGGCTCGCCCCCGGCGGCCTGCTGGTCGAGGGCACCTGCGACGAGATCGGGCGGCGGCACGTGTGGGTGGCGCTCGGCCCGGAGGGGCCCCGGACGGTGACGTTCGCGACCCGGCTCGGCTCGCTCGAACGCCCCTCCGACCTCGCGGAGCGGCTGCCCAAGGCGCTCATCCACCGCAACGTACCGGGCGAGCCGGTGCACGCCTTCCTCCGGGACTTCGACCGGGCCTGGGCGGCGGCGGCCCCGTACGCGTCCCTGGGCGCCAGGCAGCGCTGGATCAAGGCCGTGACGGACCTCGCGGACACCTGGCCGCTGGCGGACGACCGGAGACGGTGGCGGCAGGGAGAGGTGACCGTGAAGTGGGCGGCACTCGCCCCCAATTCGGGATGAACGGCACCACGATCGAGTGAACGACCCGAACACGGGAACGCACCGGGGGCCTTGCTCGTCAGTGGAGTGGGAAGACCGGCGGGCGCGCTCAGGGGTGGGTGATCTGCGGGGGTGATCTGCGCGCCGAACTGCCGAGCGACCCTGTCACTTTCGCGTACGTCATGACACCATCACGACGTCACGCCCAAGTTACTGACGGTTAATCACATTCGGTTGTTCCGCAGCAGCCGGATTCCAGGCGTTCGTCCGAAGGGGGAGTCGTGAACCGACGCCACTGTGCCACTGCCGCGATCACACTGGTCTGCGCTCTGACGCTGCTGGCGTCCCCCGGCACGGCCTTCGCGGCCCCCGAGCCGGCCCCCACGACCCCGGCGTCCGTCACCCGGCCGGGCGCGCTCCCGCCGCCCCCGCCCGCCGCGCCGAACGGGTCGCTCGAGGAAGTCCGTCTGGAGATAGACGCCCTCTACCGCAAGGCCGCGTCCGCGACGGACGCGTACAACCTCGCGGAGGAACAGACCCAGAGGCAGTCGGCCGAGATCGTGAAGCTCGCGCAGGAGATGGCCAAGGGCCAGGCCAGGATCCAAGAGCTGAAGAACCGCGCCGGCGCCGCCGCCCGCGCCCAGTACCGCGCGGGCGGGCTGCCTCCGGAGGCGCAACTGGCGCTGGTCGACGATCCCCAGCTCTTCCTCGACGGCGTCGGCCGGATCCAGCAGGGCCAGAAGGCCACCAAGGACCTGATCACAGAACTGACCCGCACCCAGGACGACTTGGCCACCTACACCAAGGACGCCAGCGCCCAGTGGGAGAGGCTCGAGGCCAACCGGGCCAAGAAGGAGAAGGCCCAGAAGGAGATCAAGGAGCGGATCGCCGCCGCCAAGAAGCTCGAGGACCAGCTCGAGAAGGAGGAGCTGGCGACCCTCCTGCAGCTGGAACAGCGGGCGCAGTACGACGCACAGGCCGCCTGGCTGGACTCCGGCGCCCTGAAGGGCGTGGGCGGCACGGCGAGCGAACAGGGCCGCGAGGCACTCCGGTTCGCGACGAAGCAGCTCGGCAAGCCGTACGTGTGGGGCGCCGAGGGGCCGGACTCCTACGACTGTTCGGGGCTCACCTCACAGGCGTGGGCCGCCGCCGGCCGCACCATCCCCCGCACCTCGCAGGAACAGTGGCGGCGGCTGCCCCGGATCCGCATCCAGGACATGCGCCCCGGCGACCTGATCATCTACCACTCGGACGCCAGCCATGTCGGCATGTACATCGGTGACGGCGCGATCATCCACGCGCCGCGGCCCGGCAGGAACGTAACCGTGGCAGGAGCCGGCTCGATGTCCATCCTCGGCGTCGTCCGCCCCGACAAGTGACGCCCAGCCGCCGGGACCACGGCGGCTGGACGCGGACACGACGTCGCACGTGACGCACGCCACGTGGGGGAAGGGGCGAAACGGGCGCCCGGGGTGATGTTCGTCATGGGCCACCCGGCAACTACGCCCCTATGCGCGGCATATGCCATCGGCTCTTCGCTGATCGCCATTCCGTTCGGCCACCGCATACCGCTATGGTCCCCGTCTGGCGGGTCGTCGATCGTCGTCCTGCCGTGCCCTCGGGGGGAGGGAAGGAACAACACCGATGCCCGTACCCGTACCGCGACAGAGGAACGTCCCCGTCGCGGAGACCGCCCCCGGCGGAGCCGGCGGCGACCTGATACTCCTCGTCATCGAGGACGACCCTGCGGGCACCTTCAGCGTTCCCGGTCTGCTGGACGCCGCAGGTGCGCGCGTCCGCATCCGCACCGCCCGGAACCTCACCGAGGCCGAGCGGCTGCTCACGGACGACGTCCACTGCGTCCTCGTCGACCTCGCGCTCCCCGGACGCCCGCAGGACGACGCCCTCGGCGCGCTCAAGCACGTCCTGCGCCTCGCGCCCCGGCACGCCGTGCTGGCACTGACCGCGTCCGGCGACACGGAGCTGGCCGCGGAGGCCGTACGGCTGGGCGCTCAGGACCACCTCGTCCGCGAGGAGCTCGACGGACGCCTGCTGACCCGCGCCGTGCGGTACGCGGTGGAGCGCAAGCGGGCCGACACCGCCCAGGTGAAGCTCGCCGAGTCCCGGCTGCGCGCCCAGGAGAACGCCCGGCTCGAGCGTGGCCTGCTGCCCACCCCCCTGCTGGAGGGCTCGGACCTGCGCTTCGCGGCGCGCTACCGCCCGGGACGCTCCCGCGCCCTGCTCGGCGGCGACTTCTACGACACCGTCCGCACGCCGGACGGCACGGTCCACGCCATGATCGGCGACGTCTGCGGCCACGGCCCGGACGAGGCTGCCCTCGGCGTGGAACTGCGCATCGCCTGGCGGGCCCTCACGTTCGCCGGGCTGTGCGGCGACGACCTGCTGTCCACGCTCCAGCAGGTGCTGGAGCACGAGCGGGAGAGCGACGAGATCTTCGCCACGCTCTGCACGGTGGACATCTCCGCCGACGGGCGGCGGGCCGGGCTCTGCCTGGCGGGCCACCCCTCCCCGCTGATCGCCCGGCACGGCCGGGCCGCACAGCTGCTCCCCTACGACGACGGCGGCCCGGCGCTCGGGCTGCTGCCGCGTGCCCGCTGGCCGCGCCGCCAGGTGGAGCTGGGCGGCTCCTGGAGCCTGATGATGTACACGGACGGACTCATAGAGGGCCGCAAGGGTCCGGACACCAAGCAGCGGCTGGGGCAGGACGGCATGCTCGCGATGATCAACCGGCAACTGTCGGCCGGGCTGGACGGTGAGTCGCTCCTCGAGGCCGCCGTCGGCGAGGTGCGCGACCTGAACGGCGGCGACCTCACCGACGACGTGGCGGTGCTGCTGCTGAGCCGCGACGGGACCCGCCGCTGAGCGACGGTCCGCGCCGCGGTCACCGGTGGTCCCCGGCGTCCCCCGTCCGGCACCACGCAGGCGGTCGCGCGTCGCGTCACCGGTCCGGGCATCGCGGTCGCCGGTAGGCCCTCGCATCCCCGGTCCGGCACCACGCAGGCGGTCGCGCGTCACCGGTCCGGGCATCGCGTCAGCCGTCGCGTGCCGCGGTCATGTGCGGCGATCCTGGGCAGGGCACCACAGGCACCGGCCGAGGCTCGTGGCGGCGGCGAACGCCGGACGTCGAGAACAGGCACACCTACGAGTCGGCAGGTGCGAGCGACCTTTCGGCGGTCAGCGGCCGCCGTTGTAGGGGCCGTACGGGCCGTCGCTGCTGGAGCCGCCACGCCGCCTGCCGCCTCCGGAGACCTGCTGGAGGGCGGGGCGTACGTCGACGAAGAAGACGATCGTGGCGATCAGGCCGGCGATCTGCAGGAACAGCATCGAGATAAACGGAATCAGGTTCACGGCGACAGCGACACCGAGGATGACCAGCCAGAACGGCTTGGTCTTCTTGTCGGCGGCCCGGTAGGCGTCCTCGCGGGCCACGGCGGCCATGACGAAGGCGGCCACGGACGTGACGAGGAAGACCAGATTGACGATCATCCATAGCCCGAAGTCGAACTTGTCAGCCAGCATCCTCAGCACCGCCTACTCAGTGGTTGGTGTCGCCTGCCTCGCGGCTCGGACACGCCCCAAGGTACCTCCGAGGATGCCCGCAGGACCATGAACGTGCCGGGCGCCGCCTCCAGCGGCGCCCGCGCATCGCTCACTTCGCGGCCGGCGGCGTGCTCTTCTTGGCGGCCGGCTTGCGCACGGCGGGCTTGCGCACGGCCGACTTCTTGGCCTCGGCGCTCTGCGGCTCCGCGGCGGCGGCCACGGGCTTCTGCTCGGCGTCGCTCTGCTTGCCCTTCGCCGGCTCGGGCTCCACGGCGACGGCGATCTCGGTGATCTCCTCCGCCGCGTCGCCACGCCACGCACGCACGGTCTGCTCGCCGTGCTCGGCGACCTTCTCGTACGTCTCACGGGCCTTGACCGCGTACTCGGCGGCGACGCCGACACTGCGCAGCGCGAGGTCCTGGGCGCTCTCGCCCAGCTTCTTCAGGTCGGTGTCGAAGTTCCCGATCACCTCGGCGACCTTCGCCTGCACGGTGGCCTGCGCCTCCTTGGCCTGCGCGGTCACCTTCTCCTGCACGGCCTTGGGGTCGGTGTTGCGCACGGCGTCGATACGGTTCGGCGCCTCGGCGGCCAGCTGCTCGATCAGCGCGGGCACCTTCCTGGCCTGCTGGACGGCGAGGTCGGCGGTGCCGGCGGCGAAGTAGAGGGGAGTCGGGTCGGTGAGGGTCTTACGCAGGTCATCGGTGATGGCCATGACTGTGGTCCTCCCGGAACGCAGATCAGTTCGTCTTCGGTTCGGCATCGCCCGTGCCGGCCGTGCGGGGGCCGTCAGCGGCGGTGTCCTCGTGGGCTTCCGTGGCAGCGGCGGTCTCGAGCCCGTTCTCCTTGCGGAAGGACTCGTAGATCTGGAGAAGCACCTGCTTCTGCCGCTCGTTGATGGAGGGGTCGGCCAGGATGACGGCACGCGTCTCCAGCTCGTCCCGCTCCTGCTCGTCCAGGATCCCGGCCCGCACGTACAGCGTCTCCGCCGAGATCCGCAGGGCCTTGGCGACCTGCTGAAGAACCTCGGCGCTCGGCTTGCGCAGCCCGCGCTCGATCTGGCTCAGATACGGATTGGACACCCCGGCGGCGTCGGCGAGCTGCCTCAGGGACAGCTGCGCGTTGCGCCGCTGTTCGCGGAGGTACTCACCGAGATTGCCGACGTTGAGCGATGCCATGCACCGATGGTGCCGCACCCGTGCTAACTATTGCAAGCAACTGCTTGCAATAGTGTCGCAAGCAACACCCGGACGGAGTATGACTTCCAGCGTCAGCTGTCCCCTTTCAGTAGTTGTTGTCACCGGTTGCGCCTGAGCAAGATGGTTGTTGCTTGAGGGAGGACAACCTGTCACCGCTCGGCTTGGCGGACTCCCGTGCAGGCGAGGACTGAGCCATCCCGGCGAGTACTGCCCGGTCCATCTGCCCTCCCCTCGCACGGCGCTCCGCTGTCCGCTCAGTCGTCAAAGTGGAGCTCAGGTCGGCTCCAGACAGTGAGGTCGCTGCTGGTGGCGACCGCCAGGGTCAGGCCGGAGGGAGAGAACCCGGCTGCGCGGAGTTCTGAGTACTCGGAGTGGAAGACGTGCCACCACGTCCCTCCCGCCGGCCCTTTGTGAGACCCTCCGTCGGCGGAGAGGATGATGCGGTCGTGAGGCCACTCGGGGCTGACGACGTCCAGGGTCCAGCCGTCCGGTGTCGTGCTGTGCAGGCCGCCGCCGAAGAGCCCGGCAATGCGCACCGGGACGCCTGCGATCGGGCCGAGCCCAGGACAGGCGAGGTCCGGGTGGGCGTCGGGGGTGCTCGTTTCGGGGTCAGGATCCCGGTCGCGGGCGATCTTCTCGCCGGTGACCGCATCGAAGACTCCATGGCCGTCGCTGGACACGACCATGACGAGGTCGTGACCGCTGTCGGGATGAACGGCGAACCCGATGCCAAGCAGACCCCCAAGGGGAGTCCTGCGGTCCAGCACTGGCTGCCACGGCTCGGGAGCCGGCATGACGATGGCGGCGAGGTAGCGCTCGCGCAGCTTCTGCTGATGGTCCGTGATCAACTCGTCTCCTCGGTGCGATCCGCGTCGAGGGTCTCCCGCGCAACGGCCCACGTCGACTCGGAATTTCGCTCTCGTCGTCGTAGGCGATCCAAATCGTCACGCTCGCGTGATCCCTCAGCCGGAAGACGACGCGTCCGGGAGGACCCGCCGACAAGGTAAGGAGGTTCCGGGCACCGACGCTATGGGCGGACATGCGCGTTCAGTTGGCCGCCTGCTGTCGGTGGCCGCCGGGGAGGCGCGGGCCGAATTATGTGGATGCCGAGTCCTGGGCCGGTCGGGCAAGATCCGGGTGTGTCCACCGACATCAGCGGAATGATCGAATGTCGACCAGGGGCGCGCCTCTGGGGTCCCGACGACCCGGACTCCGTGTGGGAAGCCGCCATCGATCTCTTCCTGCTCAACCGGGGTAACGCCTATGACGGCCTCGCCTGTCTCTTCGGAGTCCGAAATTCCTTCGGCTTCGTCCCTCTGGCCGAAGGCCGTGGCTTCCCGGACGATGCGTCGGTAGGGCTGAGGAGCGAGTACGCGGCCCATGGGGGACCCGGTGACGTATTCGGAACGACATGGGTCACCTGGGCTGAGGTCACCGCCGTCGATTGGCACGAAACAGACAGCACCGGCACCCGAAGCCGGGCCGCTGCCGCAGGTGACGGGAGCGACTGGGGGCGAGTATGGAGCGTCATGGGCACGCTCAGCGAGGTCCACGAGGCGGAGAACGTGCGGCTCGTCGTGTGGTTCCACTGACCACGCAGCAACCAGCATCTCCGGAAAGTCACTCGCTTCCCGCTCCGTCCGCGGCGAGACTTCCGGCGTGACGCTTCACGAGAACGAGATCCCGGTCGACGAGACGCTGGTCCGGTCGCTGCTGGAGGCGCAGCGGCCGGAGTGGGCCGGTCTGTCGCTCGCGCCGGCGGGCGAGGGCACGGAGAACACCATGTACCGGCTGGGCGACGACCTGCTCGTGCGCCTTCCACGGACCGCCGACAAGGGAGAGTCCTTGCGGAAGGAGCAGGAGTGGCTTCCCCGCCTGGCGCCCCTCCTGTCCCGTCCGGTCCCCGAGCCCGTCCACGCCGGGACGCCCACGGCCGCCTTCCCCACGATCTGGTCGGTACACCGCTGGATCGACGGTGACCAGGCCGGCCCGGACACCGTCACGGACTGGTCCGCGTTCGGCGCCGACCTGGCGGCGGTCGTCGGCGAGCTGCACAGCGTCGACCTCATGGGAGCGACGCGCGCCGACGACCTCAGCTGGTACCGCGGAGGCAGCCTGGGGCCGTGTGACGAGTGGGTCGGCCGAGGTTTCGACGACTGCCGGACCACCGTGGGTTCCGAGCTCGACGTCGACGCCCTGGAACAGCTGTGGCGCGCCGCGCTCGCGCTGCCCGAGCCCTCCGCACCTCACGTGTGGCTCCACGGCGACCTCAAGCCGACCAACCTCCTGGTCCGGGAAGGAAAGCTCCACGCGGTCATAGATTTCGGGGCGCTCTCGGTCGGCTTCCCCGATGCCGAGCACTCCACCGTCTGGGACCTGCCGGCACAGGCACGGCAGGCCTATTGGGACGCTTTGAGCCTCGACGACGTGACCTGGGCCCGCGCCCGCGCCTGGGCGATCGCCGTGGGCATCAGCGGGATCTCCTACTACTGGGACACCTATCCCGCCTTCGTCGCCGAATGCCGGGCACGGCTTCAGGCGATCCTCGCCGACGCCGCGACGCGTTGAGCGGATTCGCCGGCTCATGAGGCGCAGCGCGGGCCGTAGGGTTTCGTCCATGGGCGGGGACTCGGACCACGGACGGAGCCAGGAGCGCGCCGAGGACTGGGCGGCGACGCGCGCCTGGGTGAGTGGGCAACTCGCGGAAGGCGAACGGATCGAGGGCGTCGAGCGGCTTCTCGGCGGATGGACGTCCACGATGCGGCGCCTGCGCGTCACGGGGCCCGCGGGCGCGGAACGCACGCTGGTGCTCCGGTCGTTCGTCCAGCCGTTCTACGTCCGGCACGCGGCGGGACTCCTCACTCGCGAGGCCCGCACGCTGCGTCTGCTCGCACCGGCCGGCGTGGTGCCGGTGGCCGAGTTCCGGGCCGTAGACCCGGACGCAGAACACTGCGACCATCCCTCGCTCCTGATGAGCCTGCTCCCGGGGCGTGTCCGGCTGGAGCAGAGCGGCGCCGGCCGCCGGGCCGCCCTGCTCGCGGACCAGTTGGTACGCATCCACCGGCTGGACGTACCCGAAGGGGAGCGGCCTCGCGCCTACCAGGCGTGGACCGCTCCCGACCGCGTCCGGCTGCCCGGGGCGACGGACCGGCCCGCCGTGTGGCGGCGCGCGGTCGACGTCATACGCCGGGACCCGCCCGCCCACCGGGCCTGCTTCCTGCACCGCGACTTCCATCCCGGGAACGTCCTGTTCACCGGGGCGGCGGAGGAGCCGCGGATCAGCGGTGTCGTCGACTGGGTGGAGACCTCCTGGGGCCCCGCCGACCTGGACGTCGCACACTGCTCCACGGCGCTCGCCCTGCTGCACGGCCCCGAAGAGGGCCTGCGCTTCGCGGACCGCTACGCCGCCGCCGGCGGGCGGCTCGCGGAGGATCCGGCCGACCACCTCTACTGGCGGATGCTCGACGCGCTCGCCTTCGCGCCGGACGCCGAGAAGGTCGCCGTCCCATGGCGGGAGCTCGGGCGCACCGACCTGACCGCGCGGGTGGTCGCAGGGCGTCTGGAGGACTACCTCGAAGCGCTGCTGCGCCGCTACGGCTGAGGCTCCCGCCCGGCCCCGTCCAGCAGTGCCATCTCGTCGGCCGAGAGCCGGAGGGAGCCGGCGGCCACGTTGTCGGCCAGGTGGTCCGGATTGCCGGTGCCCGGGATCGCGAGCACGTGCGGGCCGCGCTGCAGTGTCCAGGCGAGCCGGACCTGCGCCGGGGTCGCGCCGTGCGCCCGGGCGACGGCGCGGACCTCCTCGCCGTCGGCGCCGCTCGCGCCGGCCTCCCGGCCGTCGCCCGCGATCGCGAAGAACGGCACGAACGCCACGCCCTGTTCGCCGCAGGAGTCCAGGAACGCGTGGTGCTCCGGCGAGGCACCCACCCCGTACGGGTTCTGCACACACACGACCGGCGCGATGGCGCGGGCCTCCTCGAGGTGGTGCGGCCTGACGTTGGAGATGCCGAGATGGCGGATCAGACCGGCGTCCCGCAGTCCGGCGAGGACCTCGAAGTGGGCCGCCAGCGAGCCGGTTTCACCGCTCCGCGGGACGCGGAGGTTCACCACGTCCAGGTGGTCGCGCCCGAGCTGCCGCAGGTTTTCCTCGACCTGTCCCCGCAACTGCTCCGGCGAGGCCCACCACCAGTTCCCGGACGGGTCGCGGCCCGGCCAGACCTTGGTGGTGATGACGAGGTCGGAAGGGTACGGGTACAGGGCCCGGTTGATCAGCTCGTTGGCGGACCGGGTGGCCGAGAAGTAGAAAGCGGCGGTGTCGATGTGGTTCACGCCGAGCTCCACGGCCCGCCGCAGCACCGCGACCGCCCTGGCCCTGTCCAGGGGAGCGCCGTCCGCGTCCGCCGTCAAGCGCATCGCGCCGAACCCGATCCGGTTGACCGTCAGGTCACCCAGCTGCCAACTCCCCGCGGCGGAGGTGGTGATCGTCTCTGTGGTCATCCCGGAAGTCTGACACGCACGCCGGCCGGACGACGGGGAGCGGGCGACGGCCCCGGCAGCGCAGCGGCCGGGTGAAGCCCGCCGCACCGGGATTCACCCCAGACCGGCCCGGAGCTGCGCGAAGGCCTGATCGGCCGCCGCCACCGCGTCCGGCGCGATGTCCCCGGCCCGTTCACCCGCCTCGATCCGCCGCCAGTTCTCCTCCGCGAGGACGCGCAGCACGGCGACGATCTGCCCTGCCGCCAGCCGGGCGCCGAGCCTTCGAGACCCCGCCGCGCACAGCGCCTCCGCCAGTGCCCGTTCCGATCTGGCCCGGTAGGCGTGCAGCCGCGTCACCAGGCTCGGCGTTCCGTACAGCAGCCGGTGGAAGGCGAGCACGCCCTCTTCGTCGTTCAGCCCGGTGACCGGGTCGCGACGTGCCAGGCCGTCGAGGACGTGGCGGTGCAGCGCCTGGAGCGGCGGGACACCGGCCGGCCGGGCGGCGACCACACGCGCGGTCTCGTCCTCGTGATCGGCGAACCGGTGCAGCGCCAGGTCCTCCTTCGTGGGGAAGTACCGGAACAGCGTCGGCTTCGAGACGTCCGCCGCGGCCGCCACCTCGGCGACGGAGACCGCGTCGAAGCCCCGCTCGAGGAAGAGCGCGACGGCGGCGTCGGAGATCGCCCGGTAGGTGAGGCGCTTCTTGCGCCCGCGCAGCCCCGTTCCGCTGTTCGCGCCGCTCATTCCCGCGGCCCTCCCTCGGACCGCGCCCCGCCCGCGAGGCGCTTCTCGACCAGGACACCCACCCCGTCCAGCAGCCGCTCCAGACCGAAGACGAACTCGAAGTCCTGGGTGTCCGGTTCGTACATCACCCGCGACTCCAGCAGGCGGGCGAGCGCCGGATAACGCTCGGCGTCGGCGAAGCGCTCCAGAGTGTTCGCGTAGCGGCGCATGACCACGTCGGGGGACTCGCCGCTCGCCGCGATCGCCGCTCCGAGGTCGGCCATGAGCAGTGCCTCGTTGCGCACGAAACCCCCGACCAGCAGGACCACCGAGATCTTCTCGCCCTCGTCGAGACCGGTGTCCGCGAGGGCGGCGAGGCCGCGGTCCCACCAGGCGACCGAGTTGGGGGTGGCCGGCGGGCCGGAGATGGGGATGCGCAGCATCCACGGACTGCGGTGGAAGACCTCGCGCTGCGCCCACGCCCAGGCCGCCAGCGCCTCACGCCAGCCGGTCCCGGGGGCCGGGGGTTCGGGCGGCAGGCCGACGGCCTCCTCCAGCATCAGGATGTAGAGCTCGTCCTTCGCGGCGACGTACCGGTACAGCGACATGGTGGAGACGCCGAGTTCCTTGGCGACCCTCCCCATGGAGACCGCCGGGAGCCCTTCGGCGGACGCCACGGCGACGGCGGCCGCGACGATCCGCTCGATGCCGATCCCCGGCTTGGGGCCTTTCCCGGGGCGTTTGCGCAGGCCCCACGCCGCCTCGATGCTCGCGGGCAGCCCGGACTCCGTCCTCGCACCGTCCGGGGCGCGCCTGCGTCCACTGCCCGCCATCGACTCCGCCGCCTTCTGCTGTCGTCCGCTGCCGCCGCCCTCTCGCGCTTGACGCCCATCCTAGTAATGCGTAACCCTTACACAGTAACGCGTATCTCATACGCAGAAGGGGGCTCGCCATCATGAGCACCGGACAACCGACGGCCAGGCCGCCGGACGCCACGTCCACCACCGGGCCGGCGATCGAGGCGCACGGCCTGCGCAAGGCTTACGGGAAAGTGACCGTGCTCGACGGCGTAGACCTCAGGGTCGAAACGGGCAACGTCTTCTCGCTGCTCGGACCGAACGGAGCGGGCAAGACGACGACCGTGCGGATCCTCGCCACACTCACCGCCGCCGACGCGGGACGCGCCCGCGTGGCCGGTCACGACGTGACGGCCGACCGGGGCCGGGTGCGCCGGGCGATCAGCCTCACCGGCCAGTTCGCGGCGGTCGACGAGAAGCAGACCGGCGAGGAGAACCTCCGCATGATGGCCCGCCTCAGCGGTCTGTCCCGGGCGGCTTCACGCCGTCGCGCGGCCGAGCTCCTGGAGCGCTTCGACCTGGCCACCGCCGGGCGCCGCCTCGCCCTGACGTACTCCGGCGGCATGCGCCGGCGCCTCGACCTCGCCGCCGGGCTCGTCGGCGACCCCCAGGTCGTGTTCCTGGACGAGCCGACGACCGGCCTCGACCCACGCAGCCGCCAGGAGCTCTGGCAGGTCGTCCGCGACCTCGCCGACCGCGGCACCACGGTCTTCCTGACCACCCAGTACCTGGAGGAGGCCGACCGGCTCGCCGACCGCGTCGCCGTCATGGACGCGGGGCGCATGGTGGCGGAAGGCACCGCCGCGCAGCTCAAGGCGCAGGTGGGAGGCCACCGACTGGACGTCGTGTTCACCGACCGGGCCGCCTACGCGCGGCACGAGCAGCGGGCCGTGCACCGCTCCCCCGAGTCGCTCACGCTCGGCCTGCCGACCGACGGCACCGCCCTCGAGGTGCGGGCGCTGCTCGACGACCTCGACCCGGAGCGGCGGGACGTCTCCCGCTTCTCACTGCACACGACGACGCTCGACGACGTCTTCCTGTCCCTCACCCGCACCCGCGCCGCTTCCCGGCAGGAGCCCACCCATGTCTGAGACGTCGGGCGCCGGGCGCCTGCTGACCCCCGCCCTGACCATGACCGGCCGCTGCGTCCGCCTCAGCCGCCGCGACGTCGACGCCGTCGTCACCTCGATGATGCTGCCGGTCATGCTGATGCTCGTCTTCGTCTACTTCTTCGGCGGAGCGATCAACACCGGTACGGAGTACGTCAACTACGTCGTCCCGGGCATCCTCGTGCTCTGCTCCGCCTTCGGCTCGTCCGGCACGGCGGTCCGGGTGAGCGAGGACATGAAGGGCGGCATCATCGACCGTTTCCGGTCGCTCGACGTCGGCGGCACGTCGATCCTGGCCGGTCATGTCGTGGCGAGCACCGTGCGCAACGTCTTCTCGACCGCGCTCGTCCTCTCCGTCGGCCTCGTCATCGGCTTCCGCCCGTCGGCCTCCGCGGCGGGCTGGCTCGCCGCGGCGGGCATCCTGCTGGCGTTCCTGGTGGCGCTCTCCTGGCTGTCAGCGGCGGTCGGCCTCATGGCGAGGACACCGGAAGCAGCGTCCGGCTTCACCTTCTTCATGATGTTCCTGCCCTATCCGAGCAGCGCGTTCGTCCCTGTCGAAACCATGCCGTCCTGGCTCCACGGCTTCGCCGACCACCAGCCGGTCACGCCGCTGATCGAGTCCCTCCGCGGCCTCCTGCACGACGAGCCGGTCGGCACGGCGCCGTGGACGGCGCTGGCGTGGTGCGGGGCGATCCTGGCGGTGGCGGTCGCGCTGTCGGGGGTGCTGTTCAGGGTGCGGACACGCTGAACGAGACCAGGGCGGTCATGATCCGGGGCACGTCCGGCGGCGGCGCCGAGCCCAGCGCCGCACGCCCCCGGGCGAGGACCGCCCGCAGCTTGTGCGAGGTCGCCTGAAGGGCACGCCAGTCGATGTCCCCCCGGGCCACACCGAGGGCGGCGCGGATGACGTCCGTGTAGACGGACTGGGCCCGCTTGTAGCGCAGCAGATGCGGAAGGTCCTTGCGCCAGCCGCGCGAGCTGCCCGGTCGCGCCTCCTCGACCGCGTCCCGCCAGCGGCGCGCCACCGCCGCCTCCTGCTCCGCCGGATATCCCATCAGGTGCAGATGGGTGGCGAGGTCGTACAGCGGGTCGCCGAACATGGCCAGTTCCCAGTCGATCGTCCACAGCCGGCCGTCGCCGTCGACGATGAAGTTCTCCCGGTGCAGGTCCCCGTGCAGGAGGCAGAAGGGACGCCTGCTGAAGGAGCGGGTCCGCTCGGCGAGCCGGAGCAGCCCTTCCTCGGGCACGCCGAGCTCCTCGAACAGCCGCCCGTAGACGGGCCGGTGAGCCTGGTGGACGCGCTCCTCCGTGAAACGGATCAGCCCCTCGGCGAACGCGCCGCAGTCCCCGTCGGCGGCGCCCACCGCCGCGTGGGCCGGCTCCTCCGGCGGCAGCGCCGCCGGAGGAACGGCCGCCAGCTCGCGGAACAGCCGCTCTATCTGGGCGACATGAGCCTCTTCGACAGCGGTCCCCGGCCGCCCGTGCAGGGCGAGCGTCGAGCCCTCGATGAACCGCTGGAGGCCGATGTCGTCGACCACGATGATTTCCGGGACGCTGGAGACATGACCGGCCAGAGCGCGGACCAGCGCCCCTTCCGAAGGGAAGGAGCGCCGGTCGAAGCGGAGGATCCCCTCGCGGGGCTCCCGGCACTTCCACCGCACGGCCCCGGCGCCGCCCGCCGGGTGGGGCAGCGGGAAGGCGTAGGTCTCGTGGTGGTACCCCTTGAGCGGCCCTTCGATCAGCGCCTCGCCGGCGCTGAGCCGCACGGCCTGCTGCCACACCCTCGCCGAAGGGTCGGCCGTCATGCTCGCTGCCCCCGTGTGAATGCGGCCGCCTCCTCGTTCACGGACCTCCCTGGGTGGTGCGGTCCTCCTCCACAAGCACGGTACAACCGCCGCACCGCTGTGGGTCTTCGGCCGCCGCACCCTCAGGCGAACGGAAGAAAATCCGCCATCCCGGAAGCGATCAG
This sequence comes from Streptomyces kurssanovii, assembly GCF_040677245.1. Taxonomy (NCBI): domain Bacteria; kingdom Bacillati; phylum Actinomycetota; class Actinomycetes; order Kitasatosporales; family Streptomycetaceae; genus Streptomyces; species Streptomyces kurssanovii. The sequence goes on along the minus strand of NZ_JBFAQK010000008.1, from coordinate 55,922 downwards.
CGGCACACCGGCCTCCCGCAGCCGTCGCCTTCCCCGCTCGGACCGGTGGTACCCGTAGAACGGCATCCCCACTTCCCGGGCGGCCCGGAAGTCCGTGCCGGTGTCGCCGATCATCAGGTGCCGGTCCACGGCGACGCCGCGCAGCATGGCCTTCCTGAGCGGCGCCGGATGGGGCTTCATCAGCAGCGCGTCCCGGCCCCTGCCGACCACCGGACCCTCGAAGCAGTGGCGCACCGACATGCGCGCCAGGATCCGTGTCGCCGCGTCCACATGGTTGTTCGTCGCGATGGAGAGGGTCCTTCCGGAGGCATGGCACGCCTCGATGAAGGCCGCGGCGCCCGGTGTGGGCGTCGCCGACTCGGCGGCCTTGCGCTCGTAGGCGTCGAGCTGGTCGTGCATCTTGGCGACGGTCTCCGCCCAGCCGCCGCCGCCGTTGTTCCTCCGCATCTCCGCGGTGTGCCCGTACAGGAGGGCCATCGGGTCGAGGCAGCCGCGCAGTTCCTCGACCAGGCGGCCGTCGCGTTCGGCGATCTCCCACAGCTCGCGGGCGATGACCGCCGCGGGCTCGCCGGCGAAGACCCGCGCGATCGGGCCGTCCAGGTCGAACACGATGCACTGGGCCCGGGAGAACATCTCCCGCATCGCGTCCGGGACCGCCACGGACGTGGTGACAGATGGCACGGTCAGAAATCCGCCTCTTTGGCTTGGTGCTTCCACATCGAATCGAAGAGGTACTGGAACGCCCGCACGATGCCGACCTGCTCGGGTGTGGAGTCGGCGGCGGCACGGAAGGGGAACAGGGTCGCCCCGGTCCCGTACGCGTCGAGGATCGTCACCTCCTCACCGTCCGGTGCGACGGTGATCGTCCCCAGCTCCGGCGGGTAGAAGCCCTGGAGCGCCAGCCGGCGGTTGAGGATGTACAGCTTGAGCTGCGGCGCGAACGGGACCAGCCGGACCTCGACGGAGACCTCGGACACCAGCCCGCGGTCGCGCAGCTCGTACAGAGACTGGCTGAGCATGGACGCGTGCGCCTGGAGAATGCCTCGCAGCCGGCGCCGTACGCGGGGATCGTCCCGCCCGTCCTCCAGCCGTGGGATCGCCAGGACGGGAGAGTCGGTGTCCGGGAGCATCAGCCGGGCGCTGATGCTGCGCGGCGGCTGGATCTCGCCGTCCATGATGCGGGTCTTCTGGGCGGACACCCTGGCCGCGAGGGTCTCCGTGGTCATCGAGAAGACGTCGAGGGTGACCTCCGTGGCCTCGAACGCCTCTTCCAGGTAGGGCGCGAGCACCACCGGCGGGACACGCTCGGAGACGACCGCCCACACGTCCTCGCCGTCGCCCGCGCCGGTCTGCGCCGGGATGCTGCGCTCGCTCCGGCTCACGAACGTCCCGCTGCCCTGCCGCGACTCGATGAGCCTCTGCTCCCTGAGGACTTCGATGGCCCGGTTCACCGTCGCCCGGGACACACCGAACCGGGAGACCAGCTCGCTCTGCGTGGGCAGACGGTCGCCCGGCCGGCGTGTCCCGTCGTTGATCTCCCTGCGCAGGGCGTCGGCGACCGACAGGTACCTGTGCGTGTGGTCTCGCGGGGCAGATCCATGACTCGTCACGCCGCAACCTTACAACTGACGTACAGCCAAGGAGAGATGCCTCGCACCGACCCGACAAGAAACAAGCAACCAGACAAGTTTGCGACCATGCCCCCAGGGGGCATCACCCATACAGGTCAACCAGACGAATTTGTACGGCAGTTGACCTAACATCCGGTCCATTCAGCCCCGCAGCACAACGGAGTGCGAGCCCGGCGCCTCTCCCTCGAAGGAGTGATCCCCATGCCTCTCATCACCCTCCTCGCCGAGCAGTACGTGCAGCTGCGGTACGGCTTCGTGGCCGCCCTGGGGCTCGCCCTGCTCGCGGTCGGCATCAAGGCGGAGAACGCGGCCTGCGCCGGCATCGGCAGCTTCCTGCTGATCGCTCCGGCAGTCGGCACGGGGCCCTGACGGCGCTCGTGTTCGGCGGCTCGTCAGCCGTCGAACACGACGTCCGCGGCCAGCGTGCCCCAGAGGCTGTCGAACCACGTCTGCGACTGGGCCACGAACGCCTGGTCCCGCCGCCCCCCGCCGGACTCGAAGGGGAAGAGCGTCGAGTCGCTGCCGAGGGCGTCGAAGATCCTCGTGTCCGTGCCGGCGATGCGTTCCGTGCGCTCATGGACGTTGTAGTACGCGAAGAGGGCCTCCGCGCCGTTCAGCAGATAGAGCTTCACCGGCGGAGTGAAGGGCAGCGTCCTCAGCGTCACCTCGACGTCGATGCCCCGGGTGGCCAGTGCCTCGAGGCTCAGCAGCAGTCCCCGCCCGTGGCCGTCGCGCCGCACCTGCCAGTGCCTGTGCACCTTGTCGTCGTCGGCCGCCCCCTCCGCCGGCCGCGGGAAGGCCAGCCGCACGTCGTGCGCCGGCACGAGGACCCTGACCCGGACGCTCTCCGGCGTCACGATCTCCCGCGCCTGGACCCGCCGCAGCGGTTCGGCGAGGGCCTGGTTGAGGGTCTCCGTGGTGAGACAGATCGCGTCGACCCGCACGCTCGGCTTCTCGAACGCCGCGATCAGACGCGGCCCGAGGGCGGCGGCCGTCGTCCTGGGCGTCTCCTCCGCGTCCCTGGGCGACGGGACGGAGACCCGGGCGGGCGCGCCCTTGCCGCCCTCCGTGATCAGACCCGCGTCGCGCAGCAGCTCCAGCGCCTGGCGGACCGTGCGCCGTTCGACGCCGAACTCGGCGGCGAGCTGTTCCTGCGTCGGCATCCGCTCGCCGGCTCTCAGCAGACCGGTGCGGATGCGTTCGGTCAGGGCGTCTGCCACCTCGCCGTACGAGGGCCTGCCCCGGGCGGCCACTGCCTGTTGCTCGTGGGTCACATCTGAACGCTACAACTTCGCCACCCATGGCGGGAGTTACCAGGAAGTTGTTTATCTATCTTGGCCAACCGGGGACAACTTCAACAAGTTGGCGGCCAACTCGGCTGACTTCATCCGCAACTCCCCTTCAGAGCGTGAGGAGAACAGCCGTGCCTCTGGTGTCCCTGGTCGTCGAGCAGTACGTGCAATGGCGCTTCGGTCTCACGGCCGCGTTCGGCCTGGCCCTGTTGACGGTCGGTCTCAGGTCCGAGAACACCACCTGCGCCACCATCGGCGGCTTCCTGCTCGTGGCCCCCGCGCTGACCGCCGGTGCCTGACCCCGATCGCGTGGGCCCCGTCCCGCCCTCAGAACACGTCCGGGCACCAGGGCCGGCGCCCCGTGCGGAACAGCAGGTCCGCCCGGGCGGCCGCGCCCGCGGTGTGCTCGTCGAGGCGGCCCAGGGCCATGAGGCGGGTCGCGGACTCGTCGCCCAGGCTGAGCGTGGCCAGTTCCCGTACGTCCAGGGTCAGGTCCGGCGACTGCGACGAGGGCGTGCAGGACGCGCCCGAGGGCGACGCGTCCAGCCGGAAGCGGCCGGACGCGAGGGCCGAGTCGTCCCTCACGTCGAGCACCAGGGTTCCCGAGCCCGGGTACGTCCGGGCGGTCAGCGCGGCCGGGACGTCCAGCAGCCGCAGCCACAGGAAGTCCGCCTGCGTGACGATCCGCGCCGCACGCGGGTCGGGCAGCAGGTGGGGCAGCAGGTCGTCGGGGGCACGCCGGCCGGAGCGGACCGTGGTGATCCAGTCGACCGAGCAGACGAAGCGCCACAGGGCGCGCTCCGCGGCCGGGCTCAGCGCGATCATGTCGCGCACGGCGGCGGTGTTGAGCGGCTGCTTGCCGTCGCCCCACTTGTCGTCCGCCGAGTAGGTCAGCAGCCCTTCGACCGTGCCGTCCGGCGAGCGGTACACGGCGTAGAACGGCTCCGTCCACGGATGCGCGGGAAGCTGCGCCTGGCCGGTGTTCACCCGCCACCAGCGCTCGTCGCGGTCGACGACGCCGTGCTGCGTGGCCGCCAGCCGCTGGTGCAGCTCCGGCCCGAGTTTGCGTACGTCGTCGCCGTCGACGAGGTCGACGCGGCCGCCGTCGTCCGGGCCCGCCGCCCGCGGGTCGAGGCCGGCGCGGGGCACGTCCACGGACCACTCGGCAGTGGTGGTGGCCGGGCCGTAGCCGTACCGGCCGTAGATCGGGTACTCGGCGGCGATCAGCGTCGAGACGCTGTCGCCGCGCTCCTTGGCCTCGGCGAGATCGGCGTCGATCATCCGGCTGAGCAGGCCCCGGCGGCGGTGCGTCGGGGAGACCGTGACGTTGGAGACGGCGCTCGCCGCGAGCCGCGCCCCGCCGACCGTGGTGAGCCGCTGGGCGAAGGAACGGTACGTCGCCACGCACCGGCCGGCGTCGAACGCACCCCTGACCCGGCCGAGGTCCGTACCCGACCGGCGTTCGGCCACTTCCTCGTCGGTGACCACCGGCGGCCGGAGAAAGCCGGTGGCCAGCGCCCTGAGCCAGTCGGGGTACTCGGACTCGGCGATCAGGCGCGTTTCGACAGTCATGCACGACACGCTAGGCGGGCGGACGAAGCCGCCGCATCCTGATTTCCGCCGCGCCCGGCGTCAGAACGCCGCCCGCACCGACCCGACCTCGACGCCCCCGCCGAGCAGCGGAAGGTGCCCGATCCGGGCGACCACCGGCGAGTCCACGCCCATCAGCGTGAGCGTGCGCGCCAGCACCGGTCCCAGCGCCCGGGTGGAACCGTCGTCGATCTTGAAAGCCAGGGCGCGGCCGTCCGCCAGCGCCACCGCCTGCACCGCCTCCGCGCCCATCTTGGAGAGCGTTCCGGGCACCTCGCGCATCAGCCAGGTGTCGGGCCGGCGGGTACCGGCGACGTACTCGGGGTGGGCGCGCATCGCGTCTGCGACGCGGCGCTCGGCCGTACCGGGCGCGGCGAGCACGAAGTGCCGGAAGGCGCGGGCCAGACCGGTCAGCGAGACGGCCATCAGCGGCGCGCCGCAGCCGTCCGTGCCGACGGCGCCGACCGGTTCGCCCGCCGCCTCCTCGACCACCGTGCGGACCAGCCGCTGGAGGGGGTGGGCGGGGTCCAGGTAGTCCTTCCGGTCCCAGCCGTTCACGGCGCAGACCGCGAGCATGGCGGCGTGCTTGCCGGAGCAGTTCATCGTGACCTTGTCGCGCACCTGCCCCGAGGCGAGGTACGCCTCGGCCTCCACCGGGTCGAGCGGCAGGTCCGCCGGGGTCCGCAGCTCGTCGGCGGTCAGCCCGTGTCCGGCGAGCATCTTGCGTACGAGCTCGAGGTGGAAGGCCTCGCCCGAGTGGCTGGCCGCGGCGAGCGCCAGGCGCTCCCCGTCGATGTCCAGCCCGGCCCGCAGTACGGCCGCGGCCTGCATCGGCTTGTTGGACGAGCGGGGGAAGACGGGCAGCGACGGGTCACCGAGCGCCAGCTCCACGCTGCCGTCCGCGGCCAGGACGACCAGCGATCCCCTGTGCCGGCCCTCCACGAAGCCGGAACGCACCACCTCGGCGAGGACCGGGGATATGGCGACGGCGTTGGAGGAGGACGAGGAGGACATCGGCGGCCTTCCGGGGCAGGGGATCCGCCCACCGGAAGGATCGCTTCAGGTGAGCAGGTCGTCTACTTGTGCTTCGCCTTCACGGTACCTGCGGGCGATCTCGGCACTGCAATCGTCGGCCGTCCGCTGGAGCAGTCGGCGGCGGTGCGAGACCTGCTGCTCGTAGCCCAGCAGCCGGCCCATCGCCGTGCGCAACTCCTCGTCGGTGCGGGCGTCGAGGTCCGAGAGCTGGATCTCGTCGAGCATCTCGGAGGCGAGCCGGCGGTACTCCTCGCCGCGTGGTGTGGAGAGCGTCACATGGCGGGCGGAGGACCCCCGTCTGGACGGCGGGTCGGCGAGGATCTCCGACAGCCGGTCCACGACCAGCCGGTCCACCACCGGTGTCCCGGGCGTGCCGGTCGTGCCGGGGCCCTGGCGGCGCGCCAGCTCGGCCCGGAGGATGTCGATACGGCCCTGCACCAGGCGCCGCACATAGCTGAGGTCCGCCTCGTCGCGCTGCGAGTCGCGGCGCAGCGTGCGCAGCTCCGGCAGGCGCAGCGCGGTGAGGTCGTGCTCCGGGTGCGCGGGCAGTTCAGCGCCGTTGCGCTGCCGCGGCGGGCGGACCGCGGAAGTGGAATGCGGCCGGATCGGTACGGGACCGAGCGACTGCCCGGCGCCAGAAGTGCTCATGTGCGTGTATCCGTCCCCTCGACCGGTGCATGGTCCTTCCCGGGCCCGGAGGGCCGAGGGGTTGCACCGCCTTCGTGCATGGTGCCACTCCGATACGTCCCCATGCAGGCGCATCGCACCCGTTCGGCCCTGAATGGCGGCCCGGACGGTCCCGATAGGTTGCTCCGTATGCGAGCAGTGGTACAGAGGGTCGACGGCGCGAGCGTCGTGGTGCCCGGCGAGTCGGGACCGGAGACCGTCGGTGAGATCACCGGCGAAGGGCTGTGTGTGCTGGTGGGGGTCACGCACACGGACACCGAGGAGAAGGCGGCGCAACTGGCCAGAAAACTATGGTCGGTTCGTATGCTCGAGGACGAGAAGTCCTGCTCGGACGTGGGGGCGCCCCTGCTGGTGATCTCGCAGTTCACCCTCTACGGGGACGCCCGCAAGGGTCGCCGCCCCACGTGGAACGCGGCCGCCCCGGGCCCGGTTGCCGAACCGCTCGTCGACGAGGTGGTGGCGCGGCTGCGGGCGCTCGGCGCGCACGTGGAAACGGGCCGCTTCGGCGCCAAGATGCGGGTCTCGCTCACCAACGACGGCCCGTTCACCGTGCTGATCGAGGTCTAGGGCCTCTCGTTCGTGCCGGACGGGACGCCCCGGCGGTCGTCGGCCCTACGGCTCGACGACCGTCTCCTGGGCGGCCGCCGTGTCCCCGGCCAGCAGCTCGGCGTCCACCGGCACGTTCCGCTTCACCAGCGCGAGCGCGATCGGCCCCAGCTCGTAATGGCGGGCGGACGTCGTCACGAAGCCCAGCTGGCGGCCCTCCGCCCCCTCGGAGGCGAGGCGCACCGGAGTACCGGGCGGAGGCAGGTGCACCTCGCTGCCGTCCAGGTGGAGGAAGACCAGGCGGCGCGGCGGCTTCCCCAGGTTGTGGACACGCGCGACGGTCTCCTGCCCGCGGTAGCAGCCCTTCTGGAGATGGACGGCGCTGCCGATCCAGCCCAGCTCGTGCGGGATCGTGCGGTGGTCGGTCTCGAACCCGAGACGCGGACGGTGGCTCTCCACCCGAAGCGCCTCGTACGCGAGGATCCCCACGGCCGGCCCTGCCTCCGCGGCGAACGCCTCGAGGCCGGCACGCGGCAGGAACAGGTCGCGGCCGTGCGCCGTCTCCCGTACGACGACGCCTTCCGGCACCTCGGCGATGGACCCGGCCGGCAGATGGACGACGGCGAAGTCGTCGGTACGGTCGGCGACTTCGGCCTTGTAGAAGAACTTCATCGACTCCAGGTAGCCGATGAGCGCCTCCCGCGAACCCGGTTCGACGTGCGCCCAGACCGTCTCGCCGTCGTCGACGAGATACAGGGCGTGCTCGATGTGACCGTTCGCCGAGAGGATCAGCGCCTCCGTGGCCTGCCCGGGGGACAGCTCGCTCACGTGCTGGGTGAGCAGCAGATGCAGCCAGCTCAGCCGTTCCTCGCCGGTGACCGTGACGACCCCGCGGTGCGACAGGTCGACGAAGCCCTTGCCGTCGGCGAGGGAGCGCTGCTCACGGAACAGGTCGCCGTAGTGCGCGGCGACCCCTTCGTCACGCCCCTCGGCGGGGACCGCGCCGGGCAAGGACAACAGAGGGCTGGTCGATGACATGGCCCCAGCCTACGACTCGGCCTCTGCGGCCTTCGCCGTGCAGTCCTCGCAGCGCCCGAAGATGGCGAAGTGCTTCATGTCCGTCTCGAAGCCGAACGTCTCACGCAGCTTGGCGGTGAAGTCCGCGGCGACCGAGACGTCCGCCTCGATCACGTCCGTGCAGTCCCGGCACACCAGGTGGAGGTGGTGGTGCCGGTCGGCGAGATGGTAGGTGGGCGCGCCGTGCCCGAGATGGGCGTGCGAGACGAGGCCCAGCTCCTCGAGCAGCTCCAGCGTCCGGTAGACCGTGGAGATGTTCACGCCGGACGCGGTCTTGCGCACCTCACCGAGGATCTCGTCCGGTGTGGCGTGCTCAAGGGTGTCGACGGCCTCGAGGACAAGCTGGCGCTGCGGAGTCAGCCGGTAGCCGCGCTGCCGCAGATCGCTCTTCCAGTCGGTGCTCACCACGCCCCCAGTGTAGGCAGCGCGCACCGTCCGGCGGCCGTCCGGTGCGAAGGGATGTCCTGCCGGCTGAGTGCGGTGTCCGGGAAAGAGTCCTACTTGAAGAAGGCGATGCCGTCGTCGGGCAGGTCACCGAGGTCCTTCGCCCACGACTCGACCTGCTCGGGGGTGACGACCTTCTTCAGGTGCGCCGACATGTACGGGCGCAGCGGCACCTCGGGGGTGGCCTTCTCGCCCACCCACATCAGGTCGCTCTTCACGTAGCCGTACAGCCGCTTGCCGCCGCTGTACGGGCCCGAGGCCGCGGTGCGGGCGACGGCGTCCGTCGCCAGGTCGATCTGCGGCTTCTGGTGGGCGAGCTCGCCGTACCAGATCTCCACGATGCCCTGGTCACGGACCATGACGACCTCGACCTTGCGCTCCTTGTCGATGCGCCAGTAGCCGGACTCGCTCTCCAGCGGCTTGACCTTGTTGCCCTCGCTGTCGAGGACCCAGGAGTGCGAGACGTACTCGATGAAGTCCCGGCCGTCGTGGCTGAAGGTCACTGACTGGCCGAAGTTGCACTTCTCGGCGCCGGGAAAGTCCGCGACACCCGCGCCCTCCCACGTGCCCAGCAGGAACGCGAGGGGGACGAGGTCCGGGTTCAGGTCGGACGGGATCTCGATCATGAGCAGCTCTGTCGATCTCTAGGGTGTCGAGTGGTACGGGTCCCGAGGGTACGGGTGACTACCGCTGGCCCTGGTACAGCTTCTTCACGGTCAGACCGGCGAAGGCGAGGACGCCGACGCAGACCAGAACCAGCAGAGCTTCGAAGAAAACGATCACGGGGTGCTCCTCGGATGAGCGTGGAGGCGAAAGCGGGCCGGGCCCCAGCTTAGTGGGCGGGGGCCCGGCCCGTTCTGTGAGGTCCGCGTCAGCCGAGCAGCTGGTTCTGCAGGACGACGGTCTGGTGGAAGGGCACGAGCGGGGCCGTGCCCTTACGGGAGACCACCACGAGCGCGAGGGTGTCACCGGCGGTGACGTACGCGTGCCGGACGTGCACCGGGCCGCGGGGCGCCGGCTCGTCGTAGACGTAGCGCTCGGTGGACGTCACCTTGGCGTCGGTCTCCCAGTCCAGGTCGAACGACGACACCTCCTCCACGCCCTCGGGCCGCAGCCCGGTGTCCGGCGCGCCGCCGATCTGCGCGTCGAAGTAGTGGCCGGCGAGGGCGGAGGTGTGGAAACGGAGCAGGAAGATCCGTGTCGAGGTGCCGTCCGGCATCGACCAGCCACGGGCGACCACATGACGCAGACCGCCCTCGGTGAGGTGCTCCCGCAGGCTCTCGCGGCCGTCCTCCGCGTACTCGTCCAGGTACCGGTCGACGGTCACCCGGCTCCGCTCACCCCGCAGGGACCGGTCGGGGGTGCTGCCCGCGGGCGCCGGAAGCAGCAGCTGCTCCAGGTCCGCGTAGTGGATCTCGCCCGGGTTCTCCTGCACGAACGGGAGCGGTGCACCGGCCGGCAGTACCGGCTTGGTCAGCTCCGGGTAGTCCCAGCGTCCGTCGGAGAGGGTGGACAGTCCCGGGACGTCGGTGCGCTCCTGGTCGACGACGGCAAGCGCCGTGCCGGTGCCGGCCGCGGCGAAGACCGCCACGGCGGCCGTCCAGCGCAGCACGGCCCGCAGCACCCGGCGGTCACGCTGTCGCGGGACGGCGGCGGGCTGCGGCTCCGGGGCTCGGGCGGCGGTCCCGTCTGATGCGGGGGCCTCCTGCGGGGCGGACCCTGTCGCCGGCGTATCCGGGAGCGCCGCGGCAGGCGGTGCCGACTCAGGGCCGGGCGCCGGGGCGGGGGCCGCTGGGGCGTTCTGATCGGTCACACGGACTCCCCGGGTGAAGCAATGTGGTCGAGCTGCTCGCCGACGAGCTGGGCAAGCGACTTGGTGGTCAGCGGCTTGGGCCCGTACGCGTACATGGTCACCAGCACCTCACCCACGTGGCCGGTGCACATCATGGCGTCCAGCTTCAGGTCCTTGACCTTCGGCAGCAGGAAGCACGCCGCGTCCGGATGCCCCTTGATCTTCGGCCCCTTGCGGAAGACGCCGAGGGCCTCGGTCATCTCCTTCTGGAACGCGGTGATACCGCTGACCGCCTTGGTGTTCTCCAGCTGTGCGAGGCGCGTCTCGAGGACGTACCGGTTGCCCGAGTCGCGGTAGCTGCGCATGGCCAGGCCCTTGATGCGCAGCTTCTCGACGGCCTTGTCGTACGCCTTGCGCTTCGCGCTCGGCAGGCCCCGGGAACCCTCCTTGAAGAGTGCGACCGCACGCCGCTGGTCCACGACGGAGTCGTTGCCGAACTCGTCGATGTCCGGACCCGGGCGGTCGAAGGGCGGCAGGGGGAGCAGCTGTGCCGCCAGCCCGGTCGGCTCCAGAGGCGGAAAGTCCAGCTCCGGATGCTCGGCCGGCTCGGCCCAGGTGACCGTCGGCGCGGTCCGGTCCGCGTCCCGCAGGGCGGTACGGCCCCAGCCGGCGGCGCCGGCTACGAGGCCGAGGCCCACCACGGCGGCGACGAGCTTCACGGGGAAGCGGCGCCGGGCGACGGGCGCGGGCGCCTCGGGCTGCGGGACGGTCGCAGGCGGCTCGGGCTGCTCTGGCTGCTCTGGCTGCTCGGGCTGCTCGGGCTGCTCGGGCTGCTCGGGCTGCTCGGGCACGGAACCCTGGGCGGGCCGCTCGGGCTTCGCATCGGGGGCCGGCGCCTCGGGCGTCGCCTCTGGGCGTTCGTCGTGCTGGGTCACAGTCGCTCCAACTGGCGCTTCGCGAGCGACTTCAGGGCCTTCTCGCTGATCGGGCCCGAGTTGTTCACGTATTCGATGATCATGACGAGGTCGCCGCGCCAGGCGACGGCCCGGCCCTGGTAGAGGGGCTCGTACCCGGCCTCGCGGTGAGGTTCGTCGTAGACATAGGTGCGGCCGTTGGCGCTGCCGGGGATGGGCTCGCCGTCGTTGCCGGCCCACTCGTCCTCGCTCATGTACGCCTGCTGACCCTCGCCGAACCGCTCCGCGTTGAGTTCGGTGTTCTCTCGGAACTGCACCAGGCGGATGTCGACGTAGACCTTCTCGTCCTCGGACCATCCGACGCTCACGGCCCGGCGGAAGTCGTTCTCCGCGAGGTCCTCGAACATGTAGTCCTCGTCCTCGAACCACGTCGCGAAGGAGAAGAGGTCGTCCCAGTCGGCCTTCTTCTCCGTCTTCGCGCCCTTGGGTTCGGGGACCAGCAGTTGCCGCAGGTCGCCGTCGGTCTTCACCCAGCGGTTGACGGACACGGACCGGGCGGTGGTGTGCTCCCCCGCCGTGACCGGCTTCGGGGTCCTGATCTCCGGCTGGGAGAGCGGCGGGAGCGGCGTCGGCTCCCGGTGGTACTGCACGGTGTAGCCCGTGACCGCGCCCGCGACGACCCCGAGGACCGCGGCGGCGGCGACGAGGAGCGTCGTGCGCCCTCTGCGGCGGGGCCGGACGGCCGATGCTGTCGGCGCCGGCTCCGGGACGGCTGTCGGCGCCGGGTCCGGGACGGCTGCTGAATCTCCCGGGTCTACCGGGTCTGCCGGGTTCGGGCCTGCTGCCGGGTCTGCCGGGTTCGGGCCTGCTGCCGGGTCTGCCGGGTCTGCCGGCTCCGGGACGGCTGCCCGCGGCACGGCCGGCTCCGGTCGTGTGTCGGGCGCCGCCTCCTGCGGCACCTGATGGTCCTGCGTTTCCAAGAGTCCCCCCACGAGACCTGAGCCGCGGATTCCGTATCCGCGTATCCAGCAGACACGGGCCGCAGGGCCAGGGTTGTAGGGCGGCGCATTACAGTTCGGCATATGGCGAACAAGCTCGTGATCAAGGTGACCGCAGGTGCCGACGCACCCGAGCGCTGCTCCCAGGCCTTCACGGTCGCGGCCGTGGCCGCGGCCAGCGGGGTGGAGGTCTCGCTCTGGCTGACCGGGGAGTCCTCCTGGTTCGCGCTGCCGGGGCGGGCGGCCGAGTTCGAGCTGCCGCACGCGGCGCCGCTGCCCGAGCTGATCGAGTCGATCCAGGCGAACGGGAAGATCACGCTGTGCACGCAGTGCGCGGCGCGCCGGGACATCACGGAGAAGGACACGCTCGAGGGCGTGCGGATCGCGGGCGCGCAGGTGTTCGTCAGCGAGATCATGCCGGAGGGTGTGCAGGCCCTGGTCTACTGACCGCGCCCCGCTCCGCGCCGGCCCCGCCTACTGGTGCGGCCGGCGCCTGCCGTCGAGCTCGTCCCACCACTCGTCGGACTTCGGGTCGCCCGAAGGGTCGTCCCACCAACGGTCCTCCGGGCCGCGTCGGTTGGCGATCACGGCGGCGACCGGCGGGATGACCATGGCGACGACGCACATGCCCACGGCCGCGGGAACGGACCACAGCCGCACCACGGCCCAGGCGGCGACGAAGAGGAAGAGGCAGCCGCCCATCAGCAGGAAGTAGACGTGCCGACGCCTGGCGTACATGCCTCAAGCGTACGACCGAAGGGCCGCACCTCGTTCCCGGTAGCGTCCAACCCCCAGGAGGTGCGGCCCTTCGGCCTGTCCTTGACTCAGACGGCGATGGCGACCTCGGAGAGGCCCCCCGTCCGGGCGACGACCGTACGGTCCGCCGTACCGCCGGGCACGAGCGCGCGCACGGTCCACGTGCCCTCGGCCGCGTAGAAGCGGAACTGTCCGGTCGCGGAGGTCGGGACCTCCGCCGTGAACTCGCCGGTCGAGTCCAGGAGACGGACGTAGCCCGTCACCGGCTCGCCGTCGCGGGTCACCTGACCCTGGATGGTGGTCTCACCGGGCTTGATCGTCGAGGCGTCGGGGCCGCCGGCCTGCGCTCCACACATGCTGTTCTCCAGAAAAGGTCGGGGCGGATTACTTGTTGGCGCCGAGCTCGATCGGCACGCCGACGAGGGAGCCGTACTCGGTCCACGAGCCGTCGTAGTTCTTGACGTTCTCCTGGCCGAGGAGCTCGTGCAGCACGAACCACGTCAGCGCGGAGCGCTCGCCGATGCGGCAGTACGCGATGGTGTCCTTCGACAGGTCGACCTGCTCGTCCTCGTAGAGGGCCTTGAGCTCCTCGTCGGACTTGAAGGTGCCGTCGTCGTTGGCGTTCTTCGACCACGGGATGTTGCGGGCGCTGGGCACATGGCCCGGACGCTGCGACTGCTCCTGCGGGAGGTGCGCCGGGGCGAGCAGCTTGCCGCTGAACTCGTCGGGCGAGCGCACGTCGACCAGGTTCTGGCTGCCGATCGCGGCCACGACGTCGTCGCGGAAGGCGCGGATGGACTTGTCCTGGGGCTTGGCCTTGTACTCGGTCGCCTCACGGACCGGGACCTCCGCGACCAGGTCGCGGGAGTCGAGCTCCCACTTCTTGCGGCCGCCGTCGAGCAGACGGACGTCGCCGTGGCCGTAGAGCTTGAAGTACCAGAAGGCGTAGGAGGCGAACCAGTTGTTGTTGCCGCCGTAGAGGACGACGGTGGAGTCGTTCGCGATGCCCTTCGCCGACAGGAGCTTCTCGAAGCCCTCCTGGTCGATGAAGTCACGGCGGACCGGGTCCTGGAGGTCCTTGGTCCAGTCGATCCGGATCGCGTTCCTGATGTGGTTCTTGTCGTAGGCCGAGGTGTCCTCGTCGACCTCGACGATGACGACCTTCGGGTCGTCGAGGTGGGCCTCGACCCAGTCGGCGTCTACCAGGACGTCGCTGCGGCTCATGGTTGTTCTCCTCCGGGGCAGTGTGCGGCGGTGGTGCGCGAGGGGTTGTGCGCGAGAGGTGTGCGGGTACGCGGAAGAGCGTCGATCAGCACGGGGCGGCCCTGACATGGAGGTCGAAGGGCCTGGGGATACGGGGCAGTGCTCCCGCTCAGACAGTGCGACAGAGCATGGCGGCGACGCGGCACAGGTCTACTGCCCGCCGCTTCGTGAGATCCGCCTGTCGCTGCTTCATGGGACCGATCGTAGGGACGAGTCGGCGGCCATGTCACCGGCGTGTCGTATGTTGAGACGCGATCGTCCACTATTCGGGACGTGGATCAGCTCCGGGCCACAGGGGGACGTCCGGGAGGCGGCCTCCGCCCCCTGCGCTTCTGACCGGCGGACAGACCTGTCTCACCATTCGGCGCGCCCGGGGGCGCGGCTCAGCCCGCGAGCCGGACGTCCTTGCCGGTGACCGTGATCACGACGCCGTCCGGCCCGGCCTCGACCTTCTCGAGCTTCAGCCCCGCCGGCAGCCCGCCCAGCTTCCGGTCGAAGTCCGTCTTCTTACGGATCTCGCCCTCGAGCCCGGGGATGCCCTCACCCGGGACCTTGTCGGCGCGGACCCTGATCGTGTTCCCGTCGACGATGCTCACCGTGGACACGACGCTGCGCGTGATCTTCCCGAACAGCGGCAGCGTCACCGAGCCGGTGACCTTGACCTTCCCGTTCTGGCCGTACGCGACGGTGACACCGTCGTCGGCGGCATCCGTGAGGTCCGCGTAACTGATGCGGGCGGTGCCCTCGGCACGGGCCGCCGTGGCGCTGGAATACCCCTCGGCGACCCGGACGTCGAACAGGTCGGCGGTCATCTCCTCGATCCGCACCGGCCGGCCCGCGGCGCTGGTCCGGATGCCGTCGAGCTTGATCTCGACCTCGTCGAACCTGCTGTCCATCGCCTGCGTCAGGAAGGGAAAGCCCTTGATGGAGACGGCGGTCGAGTCGGCCGTCCCCTCCTGGACCTTGATCCGCTCCGCCGCCTCCGACTCCGCCACGTTGAGCGCGATCCGGTCCGCGGCGACGAACAGACCGCCGAGGACGACGGCGATGACGATCAGTATTCGCAGTGCACGCATGTGTTCGGTGTCCCCCACCCTGTCTGGCCACGGACGCCCGTTGAGCCCGAGCCGGTCGGGACGACGCCTGCGCAGTGATCGACGTCCGGCGGCCGCCGATGGTTCCGAACCTGCCCTCCGTGCGGGCGGCTATGCGAGCGCGCGCCCGATCAGGTACACGGCGGGGGCGGCCACGCTCAGCGGAAGCGCCACACCGGCGGTCATGTGGACGAAGCGGGAGGGGTAGTCGTAGCTCGCCACCCGCAGCCCGATCAGCGCACACCCGCCCGCTGCCAGACCGAGCAGCGCGCCCCCGGAGCCCGTGCCGGTGAGCCCGCCGGCCGCGATGCCGGCGCCCGCCGCCGACGCCAGGGACAGCGCGACGGAGACGGCCCCGCCCAGCGGCAGCGCACGGACCGTCGTGGCGACGGCGACGGCGATCGCGCCGACCACCACCGCGTCGTCGGCGGCGGCGAGATGCCCGGCGGCCAGGACGGCGAACGCCGCGGAGGCGACCGTCGCCATGAGGCCGTACATCCGTTCGTCGGCCCCCGCGTGGCTGCGCAGTTGGAGGACGAGCGTCAGCAGCACCCACACCCCGAGCGTTCCGATGACCGCGGCGGGCGCGTTCCCGTCGCCGGACGCGAGGAGCGCGGCGTCGGCCGCGAGGCCGCCGAGGAACGCGAGCGCGATGCCCTGCCTGGCCGGCCACATGCCGTTCAGGCGGAACCAGCCGGCCGCGGTGACCGCCTGGAGCAGTACCAGCGGTACGAGCAGCGCGTACGGGCCTACGGCAGCGCCGCCGGCGAGCAGCAGCGCGAGCACGGCGGTCAGCCCGGCGGGCTGCATGCCCGGCGCGATGACCGGCGAACGCCCCTCGGCGCGGGCGCGCTGGGCGTCCGTGATCCGGGCGTTGCCGCCGACGGTCGGCGAGCTGTATCCGGCCGGGCCCTCGGGCGCCGGCTCCGCCACGGGGGCGGGCGCGCTCGGGCGGGCCGCCGAAGCGTGGGCGGGAGCGTGCGGGACGGGTGCCTCGGGCGGCAGCGGCAGACCCGCGGCGGCGGGCACCGGCGGCAGGTACGCCGTTTCGCCCGCACCCGGAACGGACGCGGGCGCCTGCTGCCGCGGCTCGGGCCCGCCCCAGGAACCGCCGGCCCCGGCGGACGGGTATGCGCCGGGCCGCACGACCGGCTGGTACTGCGTGTCCCAGGTCTCGCCCTGCCAGGTCTGCGTCTCGCCCGGGTCCCGGTACGGCTGCTGCCGGTAAGGGCCTTCGTGGCCCGCCGGCTGCTGCTGCCGGTGGGCGTCCTCGTGCCCCGTCGGCTGCTGCTGCCCCTGGTAAGGGTCCTCGTGGGCCGCCGGCCGCTGCTGCCCGTACGCGTCCCCGTAGGACGGGTACGGCTGCTGTCCGTACGGATACTGCTGGTCGCTGCTCATGCTGTGCGGTTCACCCTCCTGCGAACGGCGGGAGCACCTCGACCGTGCCGCCCTCGGCAAGCCGTACGGTCTCATGACTGCGGGTCCCGACGGGGTCACCGTCGACGAGGAACGAGCAGCGCAGCAGTACGCGCGTCAGCTCCCCGGGGTGCTTGTCCCGCACCGCGTCCAGGGCCTCCGCGAGCGTCTCCGCCGCGTAGGGCTCCTCCGCGATGCCGGCCGCCGCCTTGGCCGCGGCCCAGTAGCGGATGGTTCCCGCTGCCATAGCGGCACTCCTTTCGTCTCGTGCGCGCCGCTCACCATGATGGGCTATCGGCCGGTGAGCCATTCCCCCAGGCGGCGCAGCAGCGCCTCGTCCGCCGCGTTCTCGGCGTGCCCCATGCCCGGCTCGAGCCACAGCTCCGCCGTCCCCCGCGCCGCCGCGGCCAGCATCCGCGGGTGGTCGAGCGGGAAGTACGGGTCGCTGTCGCCGTGCACGATGAGCAGCGGCGTCGGTGCGATCAGCGGCACGGATTCGGCCGGGGAGAGCGGCACCGGGTCCCAGTCCCGGTGATGGATGCGGGTGCGGAACCCGTACCGCCCGACGATCCGGCCGGCCGGGCGCGTGACCACCCAGTGCAGCCGCCGCATCGGCGCCGTACCGCGGTAGTACCAGCGGGCGGGGGCGCTCACCGAGACGACCGCGTCCGTACGTGCCTCCGTGCGCCCCTCGTGCATCCGGGCGCCGTACAGCGCCGCGTGCCGCAGCACCACCGAGCCGCCCATCGAGAAGCCGACGGTCACCACCCGGGTGTGCCCGAGCGACCGGGCCCACTCCACGGCGGCGGCCAGATCCAGCACCTCGCGGTCACCGACGGTGGAACGCCCGCCGGAGCGGCCGTGGCCGCGGAAGGAGAAGGTCACGACCCCCGCGTACCGCGAGAAGGTCCGCGCCGCGCGGCGCACCGCGGGCCGGTCGACCGAGCCGGTGAATCCGTGCGCGACGACGACGGCGGTGCCGGTCGGTCCGCTCGCGCAGGGCTCGTAGCGGGCTTCGATCCGGACACCGTCGGATGTCAGGAGAGTGGCGCCCCGAGGGCGCTGAGAGATCCTTGACACGTCCACAGTGTGAAATCGGCCCTCTCGCCCAGAACTCATGTGGGCTATTCTGCTGCGAGAGGATCCGGGCAATGCAGCCCCCGGATCCTTTTGTGTTTTCCGGCCATTGTTACAGGCTGGTGAACAAAGCCTCACAAAGGCTCTCGGGCGCGAGAGAGCCGCGTACGAAGCAGTGCACGTCCTCGCAGGGACCGAGGAGGAACCGACGTCATGGACGAGCGAACCGACGAGCGACCCCAGCACGCCGAAAGCACGACGATCAGGGCAGGTGGGACGCGATGAGCTCCCTGCTGCTCCTGACCAATGCCCTCCAGCCGTCGACGGAGGTGCTTCCCGCCCTCGGACTGCTTCTGCACAACGTACGGGTGGCACCGGCGGAGGGGCCGGCCCTCGTCGACACCCCCGGTGCCGACGTGATCCTCGTCGACGGCCGCCGCGACCTGCCGCAGGTGCGGTCGCTGTGCCAGCTGCTGCGGTCCACCGGGCCCGGCTGTCCGCTCGTCCTCGTCGTGACGGAGGGCGGCCTCGCGGCCGTCACCGCCGACTGGGGCATCGACGACGTGCTGCTGGACACGGCCGGACCGGCCGAGGTCGAGGCACGCCTGCGGCTCGCCACCGGCCGGCAGCAGATCACCTCCGACGACTCGCCGATGGAGATCCGCAACGGCGACCTGTCGGTGGACGAGGCGACGTACAGCGCCAAACTGAAGGGCCGGGTCCTCGACCTGACCTTCAAGGAATTCGAACTGCTCAAATACCTCGCGCAGCACCCCGGCCGGGTCTTCACCCGGGCGCAGCTGCTCCAGGAGGTCTGGGGCTACGACTACTTCGGCGGTACGCGCACGGTCGACGTCCATGTGCGGCGGCTGCGCGCCAAGCTCGGCCCGGAGCACGAGTCGCTCATCGGGACCGTCCGGAACGTGGGCTACCGGTTCGTCGCCCCGGAGAAGGTCGAGCGGGCGGCCGAGGAGGCCAAGGCGAAGGCCGCCAAGGCGGTAGCCCGTACGGATGACGGCGCCGAGGTGGAGGAACCGGCCGTACGCCCTGCCCAGAGGTAGGTCACCACGCGTAGACTTCGCGCGTGGCCAAGGTGACGCGGGACGATGTGGCACGACTGGCGGGGACTTCGACCGCGGTCGTCAGCTACGTCATCAACAACGGACCCCGGCCGGTCGCCCCGGCCACGCGCGAGCGGGTACTCGCAGCGATCAAAGAGCTGGGGTACCGGCCCGACCGGGTCGCGCAGGCGATGGCGTCCCGGCGCACCGACCTCATAGGCATGATCGTGCCCGACGCCCGGCAGCCCTTCTTCGCCGAGATGGCACACGCGGTCGAACAGGCCGCGGCCGAACGCGGAAAAATGGTGCTCGTCGGCAATTCCGACTACCGCGACGAGCGTGAGGTCCACTATCTGCGGGCCTTCCTCGGCATGCGGGTCTCCGGCCTGATCCTGGTCAGCCAGGGCATGAGCGAACGCGCGGCGGCCGAGATCGAGGCGTGGGACGCACGGGTCGTCCTGCTCCACGAGCGGCCCGAGGCGATCGACGACGTCGCCGTCGTCACGGACGACATCGGCGGCGCGCAGCTCGCGACCCGGCACCTGCTCGAGCACGGGCACGAGTACGTCGCCTGTCTGGGCGGCGTCGAGTCGACCCCGTCGGTCGGCGACCCGGTCGCCGACCACGTCGAGGGCTGGCGCCGGGCCATGCAGGAGTCCGGCCGCACGACGGAGGGGCGGCTCTTCCAGGCCCCGTACAACCGCTACGACGCCTACCAGGTCGCCCTGAAGCTGCTCGCCGGGCCCGACCGCCCGCCGGCGATCTTCTGCTCGACCGACGACCAGGCCTTCGGTGTCCTGCGGGCGGCGCGTGAACTGCGGATCGACGTGCCGGCCGAACTCGCGGTGGCCGGCTTCGACGACGTCAAGGAGGCGGCCCTCACGGACCCGCCCCTCACGACGATCTCCTCCGACCGCCCGGCGATGGCCCGGGCGGCGATCGACCTGGTCCTCGACGACGGCCTGAGGCTGGCGGGTTCGCGGCGCGAACGGGTCAAGCAGTTCCCGTCGGGCCTGGTGATCCGCCGCTCCTGCGGGTGCGGCGAGCCGTAGCGGCGAACGGGCCGGACCGGGGACGCTTCCCCGGTCCGGGCGCCGGATCACCGGACGCCGTCGAGGCCCCACAGCTCGCCGCCGACCGCCTCTGGGCCCGCCGTTCCGCCGGCGGCCTTATATCGGGCATACACGGTTCTGTCGGGCTTCTCAGCACTGTCTCAGACGGCTCTCATCCGGGCCGACGACAGTCGGTGCCATGAGCGACCACTACCGCCGAAGCGGCGACGATGCCCACCACCAGCAGCCGTACGGTGCTCCCCTTCCGCAGGGGGCGGGCGGCGGGTACCCGCCGGTCCCGCCCTACCACCCCGGCGACGCCACGGCCGGACACGCGCCCGGACCGCACCCGACCGTTCCCGTTCCCGCTCCCGCTCAGGCGGACGGGTACGTGCCCGTCCCGGCGCCCCGGGCCCGGGCGAAGCGTCCCGTCGCGCTGCTCGCCGCCGTCGCCCTCGTCGCCGCGGCCTTCGGCGGCGGGGCCTCCGTCCTCGTCGGGGAGCTCACCAAGGACTCCGGAAGCGGCGGCTCCGGCGCGGTGACCGGCACGAACGTCTCGCAGAGCAGCAAGGGAACGGTCGCCGGCGTGGCGCAGGCGGTCTCCCCGAGCATCGTGGAGATCAGCGCGGACTCGAACACCGGGCAGTCGACCGGCTCCGGCGTGATCATCACCGGGGACGGCGAGATCGTCACCAACAACCACGTCATCTCGGGCGCTTCGACGATCAAGGTGCAGCTCAGCAACGGCAAGACGTACGAGGCGGACGTCCTCGGCACCGACCCCGGCAAGGACCTCGCCCTCATCAAGCTCCAGGGCGCGTCAGGTCTGAAGGCCGCCTCGCTCGGCGACTCGAGCGAGCTCAAGGTCGGCGACGAGGTCGTCGCGATCGGCTCGCCCGAGGGCCTGACCGGCACGGTGACGAGCGGCATCGTCTCCGCGCTCGACAGGGACGTGACCGTGGCCAAGGACGAGGAACAGCCGCGGCAGCAGGACCCCCGGCAGGGCTGGCCCTTCGAGTTCGGCGGGCAGCAGTTCAACGGCGACACCGGCGACTCGACGACCACCTACAAGGCGATCCAGACCGACGCCTCCCTCAACCCCGGCAACTCCGGCGGCGCCCTGATCAACATGAACGGCGAGATCATCGGCATCAACTCGGCGATGTACTCGCCCAGTTCCGCCACCGGGTCCACCGCGGGCAGCGTCGGTCTCGGCTTCGCCATCCCGATCGACACCGTCAAGGCCGACCTGGACGCCCTCCGCTCCGGCGACGGCAACTGATCGCGTGCGAGGCTTGGTCCATGACTGAAGGTGAGCGCATCCTGATCGTCGACGACGAGCCCGCCGTGCGTGAGGCGCTCCAGCGCTCGCTCGCGTTCGAGGGGTACGGCACCGAGGTCGCCGCCGACGGCATCGACGCCCTCGCCCGCGCGGAGGCGTACGCACCCGATCTGATCGTCCTCGACATCCAGATGCCGCGGATGGACGGTCTGACCGCGGCCCGCCGGCTGCGGGCCGCCGGATCGACCGTGCCCATCCTGATGCTCACGGCCCGCGACACCGTGGGCGACCGGGTCACCGGCCTCGACGCCGGCGCGGACGACTACCTGGTCAAGCCGTTCGAGCTCGACGAGCTGTTCGCCCGTATCCGCGCGCTGCTGCGGCGCAGTTCGTACGCCACGGCCGGCCCCGGGGGCCCGGAGGAGGACGTGCTGTCCTTCGCCGACCTGCGGATGGACCTCGCGACCCGGGAGGTCACCCGCGGCACCCGCCGGGTCGAGCTGACCCGTACGGAGTTCACGCTGCTGGAGCTGTTCCTGGCGCATCCGCGCCAGGTGCTCACCCGTGAGCAGATCCTCAAGTCCGTGTGGGGCTTCGACTTCGAGCCGAGCTCCAACTCCCTGGACGTGTACGTCATGTACCTGCGGCGCAAGACGGAGGCGGCCGGCGAGCCGCGCCTGGTCCACACGGTGCGCGGCGTGGGGTACGCGCTGCGCACCGGCGGCCCGGAATGACGAACAGGTTCCGCGCGCTTCCCCTTCGTTCCCGCCTGGCGCTGCTGGTGGCGACGGCGGTGGCGGTGGCCGTCGCCGCGGCGGCCAGCGTGTGCTGGCTGGTGGTGCGCAGCGCGCTGGTCGACTCGCTCGACAACGCGCTCAGCGCCAACCGGATGGCGCCGCGCCAGGTGCTCGCCTTCGTCGACCCCGCAGGGCAGTGCCGCAAGGCCGAGCCCGCCGGTCCCGACACCGACCTCTTCAAGTCGACGATCCAGCTGCTGGACCGCCAGGGGAACAGCTGTGTGGTCCTCGGCGACGAATCGGTCGAGGTCACGGACGCCGACCTCGACGTCGCCGGCGGCCGGTCCGACTCCTCCTTCCACAACGCCACGGCGTCCGACGGCTCCGAGTACCGCGTCTTCACCTATCCCATCGAGGGCTACGCGGGCGCGGTGATCGTCGCCCGTCCCCTCAGCGAGACCGACGACACCCTCGGCAATCTGACGCTGGTGCTGGCCCTGGTCGCCGGCGCCGGTGTGCTGGGGGCCGGCGCGGCCGGCGCCTGGGTCGCCAGGACCGGACTGCGGCCGGTGGACGAGCTCACGGGCGCGGTCGAGCACGTGGCCCGCACCGAGGACCTGAGCGTGCGCATCCCGGTCGAGGGGGACGACGAGATCGCCCGGCTGTCCCGTTCGTTCAACGCGATGACCGCGGCGCTGGCCTCCTCGCGCGACCTCCAGCAGCAGCTGATCGCGGACGCCGGTCATGAACTGCGCACCCCGCTCACGTCGCTGCGTACCAACATCGAGCTGCTCGCCAGGAGCGAGGAGACCGGCCGCGCCATCCCGCCCGACGACCGCAGGGCGCTGCTCGCCTCGGTCAAGGCACAGATGACCGAACTGGCCGCGCTCATCGGCGACCTCCAGGAGCTGTCCCGGCCGGACGTGGGCGCGAGCGGCAAGGTGCAGGTGGTGGCCCTGCACGAGATCACGCAGGCGGCTCTCGACCGCGCGCGGCTGCGCGGACCGGAGCTGACGTTCACGGCCCGGCTGGAGCCCTGGTACGTACGGGCGGACCAGGCCGCGCTGGAGCGGGCCCTGGTCAACGTCCTGGACAACGCCGTGAAGTTCTCGCCGCCGGGCGCCGAGGTCGAGGTGGGCCTGCGCGGCGGTGAACTGACGGTCCGCGACCACGGTCCCGGTATCCCGCCGGAGGAACTGCCGCACGTCTTCGCACGGTTCTGGCGCTCCCCCTCGGCGCGGGCGCTGCCCGGCTCGGGGCTGGGGCTGTCGATCGTGGCGCGCACGGTCCGGCAGGCGGGCGGCGGCATCACCCTCGAACCGGCCGCCGGCGGCGGCACCCGCGCGGTGATCCGCCTGCCGGGGGCGGCGGGTCCGCCTCCGGCAACCCCCTGAGACATCTCGCGAGACGGAACGTCTTGCCAGGGAGGGCCGCCGGCGCTAAAGTCTCTCGAGACGAACCGTCCCGTCTCATTTCCTTGCCGTCCATCGAAGGAAGCGCCCTTGTTCCCAGCCACCGCCACGGCCGCCCAGTTCGTCGTCACCGACGTCACCAAGCGCTACAACGACCATGTCGTCCTCGACCGTGTCTCCTTCACCCTGCGCCCCGGCGAAAAGGCCGGCGTCGTGGGCGAGAACGGCTCCGGGAAGTCGACACTGCTGCGGCTGCTCGCCGGAGCGGAGCAGCCCGACAACGGCACGGTGGCCGTCACCGCCCCCGGCGGCATCGGCCACCTCGCCCAGACTCTCGAACTGCCGGGTACCTCCCGCGTCGCCGACGCGATCGACCTGGCCCTCGCCGACCTCCGGTCCCTCCAGCGCCGGATCCGCGTCGCGGAATCCGTGCTGGCGACCACCGGTGAGGCCGGCCACGAGCGGTACGCACGACTGGTCGCCGAGTTCGAGGCACGCGGCGGGCACGACGCCGACCGCCGGGTCCAGGTCGCCCTGCACCGGCTCGGCGAACGGGCGGCACCGGCGCCGGACCGGCCGCTCGGCACACTCTCCGGCGGTCAGCTCTCGCGGCTCGCGCTCGCCGCGACGCTCGCCTCCTCCCCCGAACTGCTGCTGCTCGACGAGCCCACCAACCACCTCGACGACACGGCCGTCGCCTGGCTCGAGGAACGGCTGCGCGCCCACCGCGGCACGGTCGTCGTGGTCACCCACGACCGCGCGTTCCTCGACCGGGTGACCGCCACCGTGCTCGAGGTGGACGACGACAAGAAGACCGTGCACCGCTACGGCGACGGTTACGCGGGTTACCTCACCGCCAAGGCCGCCGCCCGCGCCCGCTGGGCACGGGAGTACGAGGAGTGGCGCGACGAGGTGGCCCGGCGGTCGCGACTGGCCGACACCAACATCGGGGCCCTGTCCGCCATCCCGCGCAAGATGCCGCGCGGCTTCAGCGGCGCCGGCGCGTTCCGTGCCCGCTCGCGGACGCACGGCGCGGCGAGCCGCGTCCAGGACGCCCGGGAGCGGCTGCAGCGCCTGACGCAGAACCCGGTCCCGCCGCCTCCGAAGCCGCTGCGGTTCACGGCCCGGTTCGAGGGAGGGGCGGCCCGCGGGGTCGACCTGGCGGATGTGCGTGTGCCGGGACGGCTCTCCCTGGACTCACTGCACATCGAACCGGGTGGGCGGCTACTGGTCACCGGCCCGAACGGCGCCGGGAAGTCGACGCTCCTGAAGGTCCTGGCCGGCGAACTGGTCCCGGCGGCCGGCACGGTCGAGCGGCCCGATCGGGTGGGCCTGCTGCGCCAGACCACCGGGCCCGTGCCGGACGGCCGCACAACCCTGGAGGCGTACGGCGAGGAGCGGGCCGAAGCCCTGCTCGCGACGGGGCTGTTCCGGTCCGCCGACCTGTCCAAGCCGGTCCGCACGCTCTCGGTGGGTCAGCGGCGCAGGCTCGGACTGGCCCGGCTGCTCACCGGCCCCGTGGATCTGCTGCTGCTCGACGAGCCCACCAACCACCTCTCCCCCGTACTGGTCGAGGAGATCGAGGCTGCGCTGGCGCAATACGCGGGGACGCTGGTGCTGGTCACCCACGACCGGCGGGCACGGGCGGCCTTCGACGGGCCGGAGCTGGCACTCACGCCCTGCCGATGACCAGGGTGCACCACCGTCACCGTCAGGTCTTCGAGGTCGACGCC
Organism: Streptomyces kurssanovii; assembly: GCF_040677245.1. NCBI lineage: Bacteria > Bacillati > Actinomycetota > Actinomycetes > Kitasatosporales > Streptomycetaceae > Streptomyces > Streptomyces kurssanovii. Next base: position 31,033 of record NZ_JBFAQK010000008.1, on the reverse strand, counting down.
GAGGTGAGGAGGGGAACCGGCCAGGGCCCGCGACAGCTGCGCGGACCTCTGACCTGGCACCTCAGCCGTTGTGCCGGATGAGCGAATCAACCAGCCCCGCCCGGGTGTTGGGGAAGTCGAGCGGAACGATGCCGAGGCCCCGCCAGCCGCTCGCCTCCGCGCCGTCGATGAAGCGGTGGACGCGCGGGTTGAGGTTGTCGGAGTTCCAGCGGGGCGGCAGATACGCGGACGTGCTCACGTAGTTGACGAACAGCTTGCCCGGCTGCTGCGCCGCCTTGCGGAAGTGCGCCTCGATCTTCGTGTACTTGGGGTCCGGCAGCGCGTTCCAGTCGTCCTGGATGTCGAACCACGTGCCGTCCCCGTAACGCACCCCGGGCAGACCGCCGTTGTCGCCGAGAAGCACGACGCGGCCGCGCGCCTCGCCCAGCACGGGGATGCCGTCGCCGATCCGGAAGAGCGGGCGCCAGCCGCGGCGGTCGAGATAGTCGTCGAAGATCGCACGGAAGGTGGCGTCGCTGTCCTCGGAGTACTCCTGCTTGACCCGCATCAGCACCGTCTCCGACGGGTGTGCGGCGAGGAAGTCGCGGCAGGCGACGAGGACATCACCGAACATCATGTTCTGGTACGACGGGCCGTGGTGGATGGCGAACGAGCCGCCGGTGACCCGGCACCGCACGTCGAGGAAGCGGATACCGCTGCCCAGCTGCTCGGCGATGGTGGTGTTCTGGCATTCGCTCCACAGCCCGCCGAAGCGCGCGCCGGAGTCGTGGGTGCCCGGGATCGTGAGCCTCTGCAGCGGGGTCGAGTCGGCCGGGCCGGCCATCCAGTCCTGTGCGGACAGGGTGCGGCGGGGCGTTGCGGTGGCGTGGGGGGCGCCGATGAGGGCGGCTGCGGACAGTGCGGCAGCGCCTGCGAGGAATCTCCGTCGGTCCATGGCGAGGGAGTATGACGCGTCCACGTCAGAGTCACCAGACTCCCGTACCGCCCGGTAACGACGAAGGGGCGGCAGGCCCGTGGCCTGCCGCCCCCATCGCCGGGCAGTGCTACTGCACGACCGTGATCCGGTCGGCCTTCGGCGGCGCGATCGGCGCGGTGGCCGAGGAGTTCGCCGCCAGGTAGGCGTTGAAGACGTCCAGGTCGGAGGCGCCCACCAGCTTGTTGGTGTGCTCCTTCAGGACGGAGAAGCCGTCACCGCCGCCCGCGAGGAACTCGTTCATCGCGACGCGGTAGGTCTTCGACGGGACGATCGCCTCGCCGTTCAGCTTCACCGAGTCCACGACGATCCGGTCGGCGCCGGTCTTCGTCAGGTCCAGGGTGTACGTGAAGCCCTGCGAGACCTGGAGGATCTTCGGGGAGGCCTCGTTCGGGCCGCTGACCTGCTGCTGGAGCGTGGTGATCAGCTGGGCGCCCGTCAGGTCGACGACGTTCATCATGTTGGTGAACGGCTGGACCGTGAAGGCCTCGCCGTACGTCACCACACCGTCGCCCTCGCTGCCCGACGCCTTGTACACCAGGTCCGAGCGGATACCGCCCGGGTTCATCAGGGCCAGCTGGGCGCCGCCCTTGTCCGCCGGGGCGAGGCCCGCGAGCTGCGCGTCCGCGATGAGGTCGCCGAGCGGCTTCTCCGGGGTGGTGGCGCCGCGGCCGTTGATGTCAGCGGAGATGAATCCCTGCGGACGGCTCGCGATCGGCGCGGCCAGCTTGTTCCAGCGCGTGATCAGGTCGGTCATGTCCTGGGCCTTGGCCTGGTCACGGCTGACCACGTGGTTCGCCGACCGCACGGACGTCCGCACGATGTCGTCGGTGCGGCGGTCGTAGGTGAGCGTCGTGTCCGTGTAGAGCTTGCCGTACGAGGACGCCGACGTGACCATGCGCGGCTTGCCGGACGGGTCCGGGATCGTGCACACGTACGCCTGGTGGGTGTGGCCGGTGACCAGCGCGTCGACCCGGGGCGTGATGTTCTTGGCGATGTCCGCGATCGGGCCGGAGATGCCGTCGCCCGCCCCCGGCGAGTCGCAGTCGTAGTTGTACGACGCCGACGCCGGCGAGCCACCCTCGTGGATGAGGGCGACGATCGACTTCACGCCCTTGCGGTCGAGCTCGCGGGCGTACTTGTTGATCGTCTCGACCTCGTCGTGGAACGCCAGGCCCTTGATGCCGTTGGCGCTGACGATGTCCGGCGTGCCTTCCAGCGTCACGCCGATGAAGCCGATCTTGACGCCGTTCTTCTCCCAGACCGTGTACGGCTTGAGGATCGGCCTGCCCGTGGACTCCTTGGTGACGTTGGCCGCCAGGTAGGGGAAGTCCGCGCCCTCGAACTCCTTGCCCTCCTCGTAGCAGCCGTCCGTCGGGTGGCAGCCGCCGTTCTGGAGGCGGGCCAGCTCGAGCGCGCCCTCGTCGAACTCGTGGTTGCCCACGCCCGTCACGTCGAGGTCGAGCTTGTTGAGCGCCTCGACCGTCGGCTCGTCGTGGAAGAGACCCGACAGCAGCGGGCTCGCGCCCACCAGGTCACCGGCAGCGGCGGTGACGGAGTACGGGTTGCCCTGACGCGCGGTGCGCAGCGACGTCGCCAGGTACTCGACGCCGCCGGCCGGGATGGACTTGACCGTGCCGTCGTGCTGGATCTCGGAGACGTTGCCGGCGGAGCCGGCCGGGGGCTCCAGGTTGCCGTGCAGGTCGTTGAAGGAGAGCAGCTGCACATCGACGGTGCGGCCGTGGTCCGGCCGGTGGGCGGTGCGCTCGCCGGAGGCGGCGCCGGCCGGCATGGCGGCGATGAGCGCGCCGACGGTCGCGAGACCGGCGGCGGCCGCGAGCACGCGGCGGTTCCGCTTGGCCGCGCGATGGTTGGGAGGTGTCGCTGACATCTGTCCCCTTGTCAGTCCAGCGTGGTGTGAGGGCCGGGGGCTGTCCGGTGGATCAGGGCCGGATGGGCCACGGCGTCCGGTGCGGTACATCGCAAGGCGCCGGAGTGCCTTAATAGCTCCGCTATCAAGGCATTTCGGCAACGCAGCGAGGTGCCGTGCCATTCGTCGCGGGCCCGGCCATGATCCACCGGACAGCTCCCACGGGCGGCAGCCTAGAGTCAACGCGCGTAGCGCGACAGGGGGATGTGGGTTACGACCTGGTTGCCGTCTTTCGTCAACGGGTGATTACGGCACTATCACCCGCATGACGGACATATCTCCGCACACGTGGCGGCCACTTCGGCCCCTCGGCCCCTCGAGCCACTGACCGGGGCCCCCTCCGCCGTACCCTCGAAGCATGACGATCGACGCAGTGATTCCGGAGCCCGGCCGGCAGATCCAGTCCCTCGACGAGCTCACTCCCGAGCAGGCGGAGGCCGTGCTGGGCGTACTCGCAGAGGCTGCGCGGAACGACGGGATGCAGGCCGTCTCGGAGCAGGGCCGGCTGCAGCTGCGCGGCGGGCGACGGGAAGGCGTACGCCACTTCCTGCTCACCGTCGGCGACCAGCTCGTCGGCTACGCCCAGCTGGAGGACACCGACCCCGTCGAGGCCCCGGCGGCCGAACTCGTCGTCCACCCCGGCCACCGGGGCCGCGGGCACGGCCGGGCGCTGGGCACGACACTCCTGGACGCCTCCGGCCGGCGGCTGCGGATGTGGGCGCACGGCGGGAAGTCGGCCGCCCGGCACCTGGCCCAGGTGCTCGGCCTCGCGCTCTTCCGCGAACTGCGCCAGCTCCGGCGTCCCTTGGATCTGCGGGACATCCCCGAGCCCGTCTACCCGCCCGGCGTCACCGTGCGGACCTTCCGGCCCGGCGAGGACGACGCCGCGTGGCTCGCCGTGAACGCCGCCGCCTTCGCCCACCACCCCGAGCAGGGCTCACTGACCCAGCGGGACCTCGACGACCGCAAGGCCGAGCCGTGGTTCGACCCGAAGGGCTTCTTCCTGGCCGAGCGGGACGGCGAGATCATCGGCTTCCACTGGACGAAGATCCACGCGGAGGAGCAGCTCGGCGAGGTGTACGTGGTCGGCATCCGCCCCGACGCCCAGGGCGGCGGCCTCGGGAAAGCCCTCACCGCCACCGGCCTGCGCCACCTCGCCGCGCAGGGCATGCCGACCGCGATGCTCTACGTCGACGCCGACAACCCCGCGGCGCTGCGTGTGTACGAGCAGCTCGGCTTCGCCACGCACGAGGTCGACCTGATGTACCGCACGGAGTCCTGACCGCGGCCGGCCGGCACCCGGGCGACAGAGGGGCGGTGTCCGTTGACACCGCCCCTCTCTTGCATCACTATTCCACTACTCAACTAGTGAAAGGGTGGTGCAGCGGCATGGTCGAGTTCCGGATCGACCGGCGCAGCGGGGTCGCCACGTACCTCCAGATCGTCCAGCAGACCAAACAGGCCCTGCGGCTCGGCCTGCTGGAGCCCGGCGACCGGCTGCCCACGGCCCGCGAGGTCGTCGAGGCCACCGCGATCAACCCGAACACCGTGCTCAAGGCGTACCGCGAGCTGGAGCGCGAAGGGCTCGTCGAGGCCCGCCGGGGGCTCGGCACGTTCATCACCCGCACCCTCGGCGGCCAGGCCGCCGACACCCCGCTGCGGGCCGAACTCGCCGACTGGGTGGACCGGGCGCGTGACGCCGGGCTCGAGCAGGACGACATCACCGCGCTGTTCACCTCCGTGCTGGAGGAGCGCACACAGGACGACCACAAGGGGGACGGCGCATGACGGCGACCGCGATCGAGGCGACGGGCCTCGGCCTGGCGTACGGGAAGCGGGGCCGCCGCGCCCTGCACGACTGCTCGTTCCGGATACCGGCCGGGCGTGTCTGCGCCCTCGCCGGCCCCAACGGCGCAGGCAAGTCCACGCTGCTCGCCCTAGCGGCGGGTCTGCTCCGGCCGACCGAGGGCGCGCTCCGCGTCCTCGGCGGCACACCCTCCGGCGCACGCGCACGCACCGCGTACGTCGCCCAGGACAAGCCGCTGTACCCGCAGTTGACGGTCGGTGAGACGCTGCGGGTGGGGCGCGAGCTCAACCCCGGCCGGTGGGACGCGACCGCCGCGGAACGGATCGTCGAGGAGGACGGCGGACTCGATCCCCGGGCCCGGATCCGCAGCCTCTCCGGCGGCCAGCGCACCCGCGTCGCCCTCGCCCTCGCGCTCGGCAAGCGCCCCGAATTGATGCTGCTGGACGAGCCGATGGCCGACCTCGACCCTCTGGCACGGCACCGGCTGATGGCCGCGCTCATGACGGAGGCGGCCGACCACGGCACCACCATCGTGATCTCCTCGCACATCCTGTCCGAGCTGGAGACCACCTGCGACTACGTGCTCCTCGTCGACGGCGGCCGGGTGCGCCTCGCCGGCGAGACGGAGGACCTGATCGCCGCCCACACCCTGGTCACCGGGCCGGTCGCCGACCTGCCCGGCCACATCGTCGTCGAATCACGCACGACGGGCCGTCAGCTGACCGCGCTGGTACGGGGGTCCCGCGCGGTCGGCGGCGGCTGGCAGACCGCGAGGCCGTCCCTGGAGGAACTGCTCATGGCGCATCTGCGCAGCCCCGACGCACCGCCCCTGGTCACCCCGAGCGCGGAGGTGGCGGCATGAGCACACCGACGGCACGAGGCACGGCCTGGGTGACCTTGCGGCAGCATCGCACCGCGCTGTGGACGGCACTGTTCCTCCTGATCGCCGCGTCGGTCGTCATGACCGGGGTGCGCTGGTGGGAGGCGGCGGCGTCCGACCGGGCGTTCTGTCTGGACGTGACGCGGTCGGAGCGCTGCGGTACCGGCCCTTGGGGCCACTCGTCAGCCATGGAAATGCTCAGGCTCACCGGCATGCACGGATCGGCCGCCCTGCTGCTGGTCCCGCTACTGGCGGCGGCCTTCGTGGCGGGGCCCCTGATCGCCCGCGAGTTCCAGAGCGGCACATGGCGACTGGCGCTGACGCAGTCCGTCACTCCCGTGCGCTGGTTCACCACGAAGCTCGCGGTCGCGGCAGTGGTCGTCTTCTGCGGAACAGCGGCGCTCGTCCTCGCCTACCGCGTCGCGTGGGACCCGGTCGCCGGCACGCACGACCTCGGCTGGCCCGACCGAGGGGTGTTCGAGGCCACCGGCCCCGTCCTCGTCGCGTACGGTCTCCTCGCCGTCGCCGTCGGCGGCCTCGTCGGCCCGCTGATCCGCCGCACGCTGCCGGCGATGTCCGCCGCCGGCCTCGTCACCGGCACGGTGATGCTGGTGCTCGGTTCGCTGCGCTGGCAGTGGATACCGGTGAAGACCCTCACAGGGCCGTTCCCGAGCGACCCTCTGCGGCTCGCCCCGGAGGCGTTCCTGGTGGAGTCGGGCTTCCTCACCGCCGACGGCGGGCGTCTGCCGCACGACGCCTGCTGGCAGCGGACGCACGACCTGGGCGACTGCCCGGCCGACCTGGACATCACCGGCAGGTTCGCGGACTACCATCCGTACGCGCATTACTGGCAGACACAGCTCGTCGAGACCGGCATCGTCCTCGTCCTCGCCGCCGTGGCGGCCTACGCGGCCTTCCGGATCTTCCGCCACCGCCACGCCTGACCCGCACGCGAGGCGTACGGCCCCCGGGGAGCGACCCTCGGGGGCCGTACTGCGCTTTCCCTCACGTCATGTCCTTGTTACCGGGCATTCAGACGCCCTTGCGACCCTCACCCAATGCAGCCCGCTGTGCCCGCCTCCCCCAACGGGAGAAAACGTCTCGCCCCGGCCCTCTCCGACGCGCCGTCGACGCCTCTCGCGCGGAACAATGGGCCCATGAGCCAGCAGCCCGCCGAGGTCCCGGTCCAGCACCCCCAGCCGTCCGTCGCGTCCATAGCCGCGCACCGGCCGCACACCGTCGCCGCCACGGTCTCCGATCTCGAGCCCGACATCGACGCCGACCTCGACTCCTACCAGGAGGACCCGGAGTCGACGCTCGGCACGGAGCTGCCCCAGGGGCGGTTCCTCGACCGTGAGCGCAGCTGGCTCGCGTTCAACGAGCGGGTCCTCGAGCTCGCGGAGGACCCGGCCACACCGCTGCTCGAGCGCGCCAACTTCCTCGCGATCTTCGCGTCCAACCTGGACGAGTTCTTCATGGTCCGCGTCGCCGGTCTGAAGCGCCGCATCGCGACGGGCGTCGCCACGCGTTCGGCCTCGGGCCTCCAGCCGCGTGAGGTCCTGGACCTGATCTGGACCCGCTCGCGTGAACTCATGGCCCGGCACGCCGCGTGCTACCAGCAGGACGTCGCCCCCGCCCTGGCCGACGAGGGCATCCACCTGATCCGCTGGCCCGACCTGACGGAGAAGGAGCAGGCCCGCCTCTTCACGCTCTTCCGGCAGCAGATCTTCCCGGTCCTGACCCCGCTGGCCGTGGACCCCGCGCACCCCTTCCCGTACATCTCCGGCCTCTCCCTCAACCTCGCCGTCGTGGTGCGCAACCCCGTCAGCGGGCACCGCCACTTCGCCCGGGTCAAGGTCCCGCCGCTGCTGTCCCGCTTCCTCGAGGCGTCGCCCCAGCGGTACGTGCCCCTGGAGGACGTCATCGCGGCCCACCTCGAGGAGCTGTTCCCGGGGATGGAGGTCCTCGCCCACCACATGTTCCGGGTCACCCGGAACGAGGACCTGGAGGTCGAGGAGGACGACGCGGAGAACCTCCTCCAGGCGCTGGAGAAGGAGCTCATGCGGCGCCGCTTCGGCCCGCCGGTGCGCCTCGAGGTCGAGGAGTCGATCGACCCGTACGTGCTCGACCTGCTGGTGCGCGAGCTCAAGGTGTCCGACGCCGAGGTGTACCCGCTGCCCGGACCGCTGGACCTCACCGGACTCTTCGGCATCTCGGCGCTGGACCGGCCGGAACTGAAGTTCCCCAAGTTCATCGCGGGCACCCACCGGGACCTGGCGGAGGTCGAATCGGCGTCCGCGCCCGACATCTTCATGGCGCTGCGCGAACGGGACGTGCTGCTGCACCATCCGTACGACTCCTTCTCGACGTCCGTCCAGGCCTTCCTGGAGCAGGCCGCGGGCGACCCGGACGTCCTCGCGATCAAGCAGACGCTGTACCGCACCTCCGGCGACTCCCCGATAGTGGACGCGCTGATCGACGCCGCGGAGTCCGGCAAGCAGGTCCTCGTCCTCGTCGAGATCAAGGCCCGCTTCGACGAGCAGGCCAACATCAAGTGGGCGCGCAAGCTCGAGGAGTCCGGCTGCCACGTCGTCTACGGGCTCGTCGGGCTGAAGACCCACTGCAAGCTGTCGCTCGTGGTCCGCCAGGAGGGCGAGACGCTGCGGCGCTACTCGCACGTCGGCACCGGCAACTACCACCCGAAGACCGCCCGGCTCTACGAGGACCTGGGGCTGCTGACGGCCGACCCGCAGGTCGGCGCGGACCTCTCCGACCTGTTCAACCGGCTGTCCGGCTACTCGCGCCGAGAGACGTACCGCAGGCTGCTGGTCGCGCCGAAGTCCCTGCGCGACGGCCTGATCTCCCGCATCAACAAGGAGATCGTCCACCACCGCGCGGGACGTCCCGCCTACGTCCGCATCAAGGTCAACTCGATGGTGGACGAGGCGATCATCGACGCCTGCTACCGGGCGGCGATGGCCGGCGTACCGGTCGACATCTGGGTGCGCGGCATCTGCGCGATACGCCCCGGCGTGACCGGCCTCTCGGAGAACATCCGGGTCCGTTCGATCCTCGGCCGCTTCCTGGAGCACTCCCGGGTCTTCGCCTTCGGCAACGGCGGCGAGCCCGAAGTGTGGTTCGGCAGCGCCGACATGATGCACAGGAACCTCGATCGCCGGATCGAGGCGCTGGTACGGGTCACCGACCCGGCCCACCGCGCGGCCCTCACCAGGCTCTTCGAGACCGGCATGTCCGACACCACGGCCTCCTGGCACCTCGGCCCGGACGGCGCGTGGACCCGGCATGCGACGGACTCCGAGGGCCAGCCGCTGCGGCACGTACAGGAGATGCTCATAGACGCCCGGAGGCGCCGGCGTGCACAGCCCTGAACTTTCCAGGCCGGACACCGTCCTCGCGGGCACGGCGGGCGAGGCGGTGGCCCACTACCTCCACGCCCAGGCCGCCGACTTCCTGCGCAGTCTGCGCCGGCACGGCGAGAACGGCGCGGAGACGGCGGCGGTCGCGGAGGCGGCCCGCTCGCTGCGGGCCGCGTCCCGCCGCATCAGCGGGACGCTCCACACCTTCCGCCCGCTGCTCGACCCGGCCTGGGCGGACGGCCTGCGGACGGAGCTGGCGTGGCTGTCCACGACCCTGGCCCAGGAGCACGCGTGCACATCGCGCCTGTCCCGCCTGCTGGACGCCCTGTCCCGCCTGTCGGGCACGGCCCCGCTGCCGCCGGCCCGCGGCGAGAGCCTGCCGCTGCACGGCTCCGCGCCGCACAACGGTTCCGGCGAGGCCCGTCCCCACGGACCGGGCGGCTCCGGCCCGGCTGCCGCGGACGCCGACGACGGGGACATCGGGACGTCGGGCGCCGCCGCCGACGGGCACCGCACGGGTGACACGGCACCGGCCGCGGACGCGCACGGCACGGACGGGCACCGCGCGGACGGGCACGGCACGGACCACGGCACGCCGGCGGCGGCGGACGGAGGTCCGGCCTCCCGCGGCGTCCGCGCCACGGTGACGACGGCGGCGGACCGCGCCGGACGTACGGCCGGCTCCCCCTCCGGCAACGGCGCGCTCGCCGTAGGGGCCGCCCGGGCCGCGGCGCTGTTGGAGCGGCAGCTCACCCTCGCGCGGACCCGCGCCCACTCCGCAGCACTCCAGGCGCTCGGCTCCTCACGTTTCCACGCGGTCGCCGACGCCGTCGCTTTACTGGCCTCCGAGCTCCCGCTCGGCCCCGCGGCCGCCGGTCCGGCCACCGAGACCCTGGCGCTGCCCGCGGAGGCCGCCGAGCGACGGCTGCTGGCGGCGGTCGCCGAACTGCCGCTGCGCAGGGCCGCCCACCCGTACAACGCGGAGGCGCTGTTCAGCGGCCTCGCCGCGGCCTCCGCCGGTGAGGCGCAGGACGCCCCCTGGCACGAGGTCCGCAGACTGCTGCGGCTGCACCGCTACGCGCAGGAGGTCCTGCGCCCCGGCACCGCTCCCGTCCTGTGCCACGCGGGCATCCTGCTCGACCGGCACCGCGACGCGGCGGAAGCGGCAGCCGCTGCGGCCACCGCGGCCCGCACGCCACGCATCGCCCCCGCCACCGCGTACGCCCTCGGCGTGCTCCACGCCGACCAGCGGCACGAGGTCGAGGCGGCCAGGTTCGCCTTCCAGCAGGAATGGCGGCACGCCACCACGGCGGTCACGGCGCCATGAACGGCGGGGCCACCGTGCTCGCCGCGGGGTGCGTGCTCTGGCGCCGCTCCCCGCGCCGGGACGGCGGCATCGAGATCTGCCTGGTGCACCGGCCGAAGTACGACGACTGGTCGCACCCGAAGGGCAAGCTCAAGCCCGGCGAGGACACCCTCACCGCCGCCCTGCGCGAGGTGCTGGAGGAGACCGGCCACCGCTGCGTCCCCGGCGCCCGACTCCCCGCCGTCCGATACCTCACGGGCGGCCGGCCCAAGCAGGTCTTCTACTGGGCCGCCGAGGCGACCAGCGGTTCCTTCGCCGCCGGCGACGAGGTCGACGCCATCGTGTGGCTGCCGCCCGCCGCGGCGCGGACCCGGCTCACCCAGCCCCGCGACCGCGAACTGGTCGACGCGCTCCTCCAAAAACTTCACACAGCGTGACCGCCCGTGGGCGGCCCGTATGGCATCGGAACCGCGAACGAGTGGACATTCGAACGGGCACCGGGTCGCCGGGCACGGTTCACCTTGCGTTCACTCTCGCCAGTCGGCCGCTTCATCTCATCTGCCTAATTTCGGCCTCAGACGGTGACCGGCACGGTGCCGGTCCCCCCACCCCGACGCACGCCGCCACGGACGGCGGCAACTGGAAGGAACACCAGAAAGTGAAGCTTCAGCGCAAGAACGGGCTTCGCGCCACCGCGCTCGGCGCCCTCGCGATCTCCGGCGCCCTGGTCCTCACGGCGTGTGGCTCGGACAACAACACGGCCACCGGCCCCGACGGCGGCGACAAGACCAACGCCGCGTCGAACATCAAGTGCGACGAGGCCAAGGGCCAGATCCTCGCGGCCGGCTCGAGCGCGCAGAAGAACGCCATGGACCTGTGGGTGAAGAACTTCCAGGCCGCGTGTTCCGGCGTCGAGGTCAACTACCAGCCCATCGGCTCCGGTGGCGGCATCACCAAGTTCACCCAGGGCCAGGTGGCCTTCGCCGGCTCCGACTCCGCGCTGAAGCCGGAGGAGGTCGAGGAGTCGAAGAAGATCTGCAAGGGCGGCCAGGGGATCAACCTCCCGATGGTCGGCGGCCCCGTCGCGATCGGCTACAACCTGGAGGGCGTGGACAACCTCGTCCTCGACTCCGCGACCATCGCGAAGATCTTCGACTCGAAGATCACCAAGTGGAACGACCCGGCCATCGCCAAGCTCAACCCCGACGCGAAGCTGCCGAGCTCCTCCATCCAGGCCTTCCACCGCTCCGACGAGTCGGGCACCACGCAGAACCTGCACAAGTACCTCAGCGAGGCCGCCCCGGCCGACTGGAAGCACGACCCCAAGTCGAAGTCGTGGCTGGCCCCCGGTGGCCAGGCCGCCAACGGCTCCTCCGGTGTCGCCGCCCAGGTGAAGCAGACGCAGGGTTCGATCGGCTACTTCGAGCTGTCGTACGCGTCCTCGCAGTCGATCTCCACCGTCAAGCTGGACACCGGCGCGGCCGCCCCGGTCGACGCGACGAGCGAGAACGCCTCCAAGGCCATCGCCGCCGCCAAGGTCACGGGCACCGGCAAGGACCTGGCCCTGTCCCTCGACTACAAGACCAAGGCCGAGGGCGCCTACCCGATCATCCTCGTGACGTACGAGATCGCCTGCGACAAGGGCAACAAGGCGGAGACCCTGCCGACCCTGAAGGCGTTCCTCAACTACACCGCGAGCGAGGAGGGCCAGAAGGTCCTCACGGACGCCGGCTACGCGCCGCTGCCCGCCGAGATCGCGACCAAGGTCCGCGAGATCGTCCCCACCCTGTCCTGATGTCCGGCCGGGGCCGGTCCGCCTGAGACGGACCGGCCCCGGCATCCGGTGCACCGCCGCCTGGAGCCTGCCGGCTCCGCAGACCGGAGACCACGATGGATACAGCAACCACCACATCAGCCCCACCGCCCCGTGCCCCGCAGCAAACGGGCACCACCCGCGGCAAGCCCCGTCCCGGTGACCGCATATTCCTGGGCCTGTCCCGGGGAGCAGGCATCTTCCTGCTGGTCATCATGGCCGCGATCGCGGGATTCCTCACGTACCGCGCGGGCATCGCCATCTCGAAGGACGACGCCAACTTCCTGACCACGTCCGAGTGGAACCCGGCCGGTGACCCGCCGGTCTTCGGCATCGCGGTACTCGCCTTCGGCACCGTGGTCAGCTCGGTCATCGCGATGGTCATCGCCGTGCCGGTCGCCATCGGTATCGCGCTGTTCATCTCGCACTACGCGCCGCGGCGGATCGCCACGCCCCTCGCGTACGTCGTCGACCTGCTCGCTGCCGTGCCCAGCATCATCTACGGCCTCTGGGGCGCCATCTTCCTGGTCCCCTACCTCGACGGCCTGAACAGCTGGCTCAACGAGTACCTCGGCTGGACGTACATCTTCGAGAAGACCGGCGAAGGCGTCGCCCGCAACCTGTTCACCGTGGGCATCCTGCTCGCGATCATGATCCTGCCGATCATCACCAACGTCACCCGCGAGGTCTTCCTCCAGGTGCCGAAGATGCACGAAGAGGCCGCCCTGGCGCTCGGCGCCACCCGCTGGGAGGTCATCCGGATGTCGGTGCTGCCCTTCGGCCGCTCCGGCATCATCAGCGCCTCGATGCTGGGCCTCGGCCGTGCCCTCGGCGAGACGATGGCCGTCGCCGTCGTCCTGTCGCCGAGCTTCATCATCTCCGGGCACCTGCTCGACCCGGGCGGCGGCACCTTCGCCCAGAACATCGCCGCGAAGTTCAACGAGGCGGACGAATTCGGCCGCGACGCCCTGATCGCCTCCGGCCTCGTCCTGTTCGTGATCACGCTGGTGGTCAACGGAGCGGCCCGCGCGATCATCGCCCGCCGCAAGGAGTACTCGGGGGCCAACGCATGAGCCAGCTCGTCCAGGACAAGCGTCCGGTGGCCACCGTACGCAGCGGTCCTCTGTCCCACGCCCGCCTCCCGCGCTGGGCCCCGGCAGCCATCGCGGCCGGCTCGATCGCCGCGGGCTGCGGCATCGGCCTGGCGGCCGGCTGGCAGAGCCGCGTCCAGTGGGGCATGATCGCCGCCCTCGTCTTCGTCCTCGCCACCTACGTGATCACCACGAAGGTCGAGAACTCCCGCCAGGCCAAGGACCGCGTCGCCACCAGCCTCGTCTGGGTGTGCTTCGTGCTCGCCGTCGTGCCGCTGTTCTCGCTGGCCTGGGTCACGATCACCAAGGGCCTGGAGGTGGTCGACGGCTACTTCCTCGGCCACTCCATGAACGGCGTCCTCGACGCCGAGCCCGGCGGCGGCATCTACCACGCACTGCTCGGCACCATCGAGCAGGTCCTCATCGCCGCAGTCATCGCCGCCCCGGTCGGCCTGCTCACCGCGATCTACCTCGTCGAGTACGGGCGCGGGAAGCTGGCCAAGGCCGTCACCTTCTTCGTCGACGTCATGACCGGCATCCCCTCCATCGTCGCGGGCCTGTTCGTCCTCGCCACCTGGAACCTGATGCTCGGCTTCGGCCCCTCCGGTTTCGCCGGCGGTCTCGCCCTCGCCATCCTGATGATGCCGGTGGTCGTCCGCTCCACCGAGGAAATGCTGAAGCTGGTCCCGAACGAGCTGCGCGAAGCCTCACTCGCCCTGGGCGTACCGAAGTGGCGGACCATCCTGAAGGTGGTCCTGCCCACCGCGATCGGTGGCATCACCACCGGCGTGATGCTCGCCGTCGCGCGGGTCACCGGTGAGACCGCTCCGGTACTGCTCCTCGTTTTCGGCACGAAGCTGATCAACCCGAACCCGTTCGAAGGCGCCCAGTCCTCCCTGCCGCTGTACGTGTACGAGCAGTACGCCGTCGGCACGGACGCCTCGATCGCGCGCGCCTGGGGCGCTGCCCTGGTTCTGATCGCCTTCGTCATGATCCTCAACCTGGTGGCCCGCGGCATCGCCCGCTGGAAGGCCCCGAAGACCGGAAAGTAGAACCACCATGGCCAAGCGAATCGACGTATCGGGCCTGACCGCCTACTACGGCTCCCACAAGGCGATCGACGACATCTCCATGACCGTGGAGCCCCGCTCCGTGACCGCCTTCATCGGCCCGTCCGGCTGCGGAAAGTCCACCTTCCTGCGCACCCTCAACCGCATGCACGAGGTCACCCCCGGCGGCCGCGTCGAGGGCAAGGTGCTGCTGGACGACGAGAACCTGTACGCCAAGGACGTCGACCCGGTCGCCGTGCGCCGCACGGTCGGCATGGTCTTCCAGCGGCCCAACCCCTTCCCCACGATGTCGATCTTCGACAACGTGGCGGCGGGCCTGCGGCTGAACGGCACCTACAAGAAGAACCAGCTGGCGGAGATCGTCGAGCGCTCCCTCAGGGGCGCCAACCTCTGGAACGAGGTCAAGGACCGGCTCAACAAGCCCGGCTCCGGCCTCTCCGGCGGCCAGCAGCAGCGCCTGTGCATCGCCCGCGCGATCGCCGTCGAGCCGGACGTGCTGCTCATGGACGAGCCGTGCTCGGCGCTCGACCCGATCTCGACCCTGGCGATCGAGGACCTGATCGGCGAGCTGAAGGAGCGCTTCACGATCGTCATCGTGACGCACAACATGCAGCAGGCGGCGCGCGTCTCCGACCGCACGGCGTTCTTCAACCTCTCGGCGGTCGGCCAGCCCGGCAAGCTGATCGAGATCGACGACACCGAGCGGATCTTCGCCAACCCGTCCGTCCAGGCGACCGAGGACTACATCTCCGGCCGCTTCGGCTGACAGACGCCCCGGACCGCCGGGGAGCAGACGTCCTGGGGTGCTGCATGGCGGTGCCACCCCAAGACGAAGGGCCCGCCCCTCTCCCAGGGGGCGGGCCCAACCACTTCCTCCCCGACCGCGCCCGCGCCCCCACCTCTCCGCGGCGCGGCGACCGGGCCGGGGCGCGAGGCGCCGCCGGCGGGGCGCGAGGCGCCGCAGCGGGGCGCGAGGCGCCGCAGCCGGGGCGCGGACCGGGCGGGGCCGGGCGCGTGACGTCGCGGGCGTGTCCGGACCGGGCGGGGCCGGGCGCAACTGGGACCGATCCGGGCCACGCCGAACCCAGGTGCGATCCGGATGCCGGTCCGGTCGCGGGCGCGGGGTGCGGTGGGCTTGTCCCCTGACCCGCCCCTTCCCGAAACCGGGCTCCGCCCGGACCCGTACCGCGCTCCGCGCGGTGTCCTCAAACGCCGGACGGGCTGAGAATGCCGCTGCACGGCCCCTCAGCCCGTCGGTGAAGACGCTTCGGCCTTCCAGGGAAATGCCGGCCTCGGGCAACTCCAGCCCCGCCGGCGGTTGAGGCGCGGGGGTGCGGTGGGGGTCGCCGCCAGGCGTAGAGAGAGGAGCCTCCCGAAACACCGCGCGGTGCCGGGCCCAGGCGGGGTCCGGTCCCGGGACGGAGCGGGCCCGGTCGGCGAAGGCGCGGGGTCCGGGCCGGGGCCCGGTGCGGGGACGGGGTGGAGCCCGGGCCGGGGACGGGGCCGGGGGGCCGGGGGCGGAGCCCCCGGTTTCGGGGAGGGGCGGGTAGGGGACAGGCTCACGCCCGCCCCCACGCGCCGTCAGCCGAAGATCAGGTACACCACGCCATAGCTCGCCGCCGCCACCATCGCCGCCGCCGGCATCGTGATGAACCACCCCAGGATGATGTTCTTCGCGACACCCCACCGCACCGCGTTCACCCGCTTCGTCGCGCCGACGCCCATGATCGCCGAGGTGATCACGTGTGTCGTCGAGATCGGCGCGTGGAACAGGAACGCCGAGCCGAACATGATCGACGCACCCGTGGTCTCCGCCGCGAAGCCCTGCGGCGGGTCCAGCTCGATGATCTTGCGGCCGAGCGTCCGCATGATGCGCCAGCCACCGGCGTACGTACCGAGCGACAGCATCAGCGCACAGGCGATCTTGACCCAGGTGGGGATCGGGTCGCCCTGGTTCTCGACGTCGGCGATGACGAGGGCCATCACGACGATGCCCATCGTCTTCTGCGCGTCCTGAAGGCCGTGGCCGAGCGCCATGCCCGCCGCGGACACCGTCTGCGCGATCCGGAAGCCGCGCTTGGCCTTGTGCGGGTTGGCCCTGCGGAACATCCACATGATGCCGACCATCACCAGGTAGCCGGCGGCCATACCGACGAGCGGCGAGATGAACATCGGGATGACGACCTTCTCGAGCACCCCGGTCCAGATCACCTCGGTCCCGCCGGCGAGCGCCGCTCCGACCATGCCGCCGAACAGCGCGTGCGACGAGGAGGAGGGCAGCCCGAAGTACCAGGTGATCAGGTTCCAGACGATCGCGCCGACCAGCGCCGCGAACAGGATGCCCATGCCGCGCGAGCCGACGGGCGTCTCGATGAGCCCCTCGCTGACGGTCTTGGCGACGCCCTGTCCGAGGAAGGCGCCCGCGAGGTTCATCACCGCGGCCATCGCCAGTGCCACGCGCGGTGTCAGCGCCCTCGTGGAGACCGATGTCGCGATCGCGTTCGCGGAGTCGTGGAAGCCGTTGGTGTACGTGAAGAAGAGCGCGACCCCGATGGTCACGACCAGGGCAAAGGTGTCCACGTGGTTCAGGACTCCTTGACCGCGATGGTCTCCACCGTGTTCGCCACGTGCTCGAACGCGTCAGCGGCCTCTTCGAGCACGTCGACGATCTGCTTCAGCTTGAGGACCTCGATGGCGTCGTACTTGCCGTTGAAGAGGTGGGCGAGCAGCTTGCGGTGGATCTGGTCCGCCTGGTTCTCCAGCCGGTTGACCTCGATCCAGTACTCGGTGAGGTTCTCCATCGTCCGCAGGTGCGGCATGGCCTCGGCCGTCAGCTCCGCGGCCCGCGCCAGGACCTCGATCTGCTGCTCGACACCCTTGGGCAGCTCTTCGACGTTGTAGAGGACGACCAGGTCGACGGCCTCCTCCATGAAGTCCATGATGTCGTCGAGGGACGACGCGAGGTTGTAGATGTCCTCGCGGTCGAAGGGCGTGATGAACGAGGAGTTCAGCTGGTGGAAGATCGCGTGGGTGGCGTCGTCCCCGGCATGCTCGGCGGCCCGCATCCGTTCCGCGATCTCGGCCCTGGCGGAGGATTCCGCCCCGAGCAGTTCCATCAGGAGCTTCGAGCCCGTGACGATGTTGTCCGCGGAAGCGGAGAACATGTCGTAGAAGCTCGTCTCCCTGGGGGTCAGACGAAATCGCACGTGGGGTCCTCGGGGTGCTTGGATTCGGTCAGGCTGATGCTAGGCGCATCATCCGGCCACGGCTAACCGGCAGTATCCCAGTGTCGCCCATGAGAACAAGGCGATCGGCACGGACCCCCACCGGATTCCACGCGATTCGTTACCATATACCCACGAGGGGTATACACCCCTTTCGGGACAACGGGAGGACACGATGACGACCACCGAGGCGGCCGGCCTTCCGGTCACGGAGCACGAGACCGACCACGACCGCGGCGTGCACGGGTACCACAAGCAGAAGGACGAACACCTGAAGCGGCTGCGCCGTATCGAGGGCCAGATCCGCGGCCTGCAGCGGATGGTCGACGAGGACGTGTACTGCATCGACATACTCACTCAGGTCTCCGCCTCGACCAAGGCCCTGCAGTCCTTCGCGCTCCAGCTGCTCGAGGAGCACCTGCGGCACTGCGTCGCGGACGCGGCGGTGAAGGGCGGCGCCGAGGTGGACGCCAAGGTGGAGGAAGCGACGAAGGCCATCGCCCGCCTGCTGCGCACCTGACCGGCGGCCGCGCGTGGCTTGATCTTTACGGTCTCCGCCGGGTGCGGCACCGGCCGGGCCGGCCCGCGCCGGGACCGGTCGCCAGGGCCGCGGCGCTCCCTCACCGGCAGGCGGCCCGCTCGGCCGCCACCATCAGGACCTCGTCGATACGGTCCGCGCTGAGTCGCTCCTCCGCGGCGGCCGACGCGGCGATCATCAACTCGCCGCACAGCTCGATCTCGGCGAGGGCCACGTGGTCGTCCTGGACGGTGCTCGTACTGGGCGGGGCCACGTGCAATCACCTCTTCCGGCCGATGTCGGTTTCCTAGCGTAGGGAGCGATGCACGCGCTGCGCATGGCACGTCCGGACCATTTAGGTTCTGACTCTCCCGGCCCAGGTTCCCCTGGCCTCCCCCGCGCGGACGGGCCCGTCCGGCACGCTCAGGCCTCGACCCTCCCGGAGTAGATGTCCTTCTCGTCCGGGAGCTGGACGACGACCCGCGCCCCGAAGTCGAAGAGGACCGTGGTCGACGTGACGTCGACCGTACGGCCCTCATTGACGAACGCGAAGCGGTGCCGCACCTTCCGGAGCCTGCCCGCCTCGTCCAGGTAGGCATCGAACGGCACCACGTCCCTGGCGAACCCTTTCGCCGCTGCGGCCAGTGACGCTCTCGCATGAGGTTCCGCGACCCGCGCCGCCCGCCCGATGTCCGTGACGCCCTTGAAGTGCCGTACCTTCTGGCCCGAGATCTCCACATCGCCGACGTATGTCACCTGGTCCGCGCCACGGAGCAGTTCGGCGGCGGTGAGCGGGTCGGTCGCGCCGCCCGTCACCAGGTTCCCGTCGTCCAGGGTGGTCGTGTCCACCCTGACCCACTTGTCCGCGGGCACACCCGCGCCCCGGTTCTTCATGTACAGGGCGCCGGACGTCAGCAGTTCGGTGATGGGTTTGTGCTCGTCCTCGCCGGCGGCGTCCGGCGGCAGTACGACCTTCAGCCTGCCCACGCCCCGGGCGAAGTCGTATCCGCCCTCGCCCCGGATGGTGACCCGGGTGCCGCCCGACGCCATCTCCATGGACGTACGCGCCTTGGAGCTCCTGGCCCCGGTCAGCGCGTCAGCGGCTCTGCGTACCTCGTCCGCCGCGCCGCCGGACCTGCCCGCGGCAGGTCCGTTGCCGTCCTCCGCGGCAGCGCCCGGGTCCGAGCATCCCCCGCCCGCCACCACGGCCATGGCCGCCAGGACGGCGACCGCTCCGCCCCTGCGCTTGTGCTGCACCACCATTGCCTGCCAACCCCCAACACCGGACCGCCGCTTGTACGGGTCCCCCCTTGCCCTCCGCCCGAGGGGCCGGGGAACGACCCATTCGCATAACGACCGCCCCGGCACGTCGTCACGCCGGTCCCGGGGGCTTTGCGGCCCCCGGCGCCGCAGTACCGTTGACCCGTGCCCCAGCAGGACCCCTCGGCCGGCGCCCCGGCGACGCATACGACGACCACGGTCGAACGCGGCTCCTTCGCCGTGGCCCGCTGCACCTGCGGCTGGTCAGGACCGGCCAGACGGTCCCGTGACCGGGCCCGTAGCGACGCCCGGTCCCACGTTCCGGCCCCCACGTCCTGACCGCGCCGTCGGCCCGGGAACCTGCCGGCGCCGGGAGCCGTCTCGTTCCCCAGGAGGTTCCATGGACCGGCGTGCGCTGCTGACCACCGCTGTCGCCCTCACCGCGGCCGCCGCTACGGGCTGCACGGAAAAGGAGGCAGGCACCGCACCGGGCACCACCGCCCCCGTACCCACCTCGCCCGCCCCCTCGGCCACCAGGACCGCCGCCGCGGACTGGGCCGCCCTCGCCCGAAGCCTCGACGGGCAGCTGATCCGGCCCGGGGACGCGGCGTACGCGAGCGCCCGGCAGCTGTACAACACGCGCTTCGACTCGCTGAAGCCGGCGGCCGTCGCCTATGTGGCGGGCGAGGAGGACGTGAAGGAATGCCTCGCCTACGCCCGGGCACACGGCACTCCGGTGTCCATCCGCAACGGCGGCCATTCCTACGGCGGCTGGTCCTCGGGCAACGGACGCCTCGTCATCGACGTGTCACTGCTGGACCGGATCAGGGCCGACGGCTCGATGGGCGCCGGCGCCAAACTCATCGACGTCTACAACACCCTGGCCCGGCACGGCCGTACCGTCCCCGCGGGCTCCTGCCCCACGGTCGGCGTCTCCGGTCTCGCACTCGGCGGCGGCCACGGTGTCACCTCCCGCGCCTACGGGCTGACCTGCGACAGCCTGACCGAGGCGACGGTCGTCACCGCCGACGGCAGGGCGCTGACCGCGAACGCCGACGAGAACAAGGACCTCTTCTGGGCGCTGCGCGGCGCCGGGAACGGCAACTTCGGTGTGGTGACCCGGCTGCGCTTCCGCACCAGCCCCACCCCTGACACCGTCACCGCGTATCTCAACTGGCCGTGGCAGAAGGCGGAACCCGTGCTCGCCGCCTGGCAGCGCTGGGGCCCCGACCAGCCGGACGAGATCTGGTCCTCGCTCCATCTCTCAGCGGGTCCCGGCGGCTCCCGTCCCACCCTGTCCGTCGTCGCCTTCACGCTCGGCGCGGAGAGCGATCTGCAGAACGCGGTCGACCGGCTCGCGGGCGCGGCCGGCTCGGCCCCCTCCTCCGTCGCCCTGCGCCCCCGCGGCTACCGGGACGCCATGCTCGGCTACGCGAACTGCCTCTCCCTCAGCGAGGACCAGTGCAGGCTGCCGGGCAGCACCCCCGGCCGCGGCCGGCGCGGCGCCCTGCCCCGTGAGACGTACGCCTCGGCCTCCGACTTCTACGACCGCGACATCGCCGCCGGCGGTCTGCGCGCGCTGATCGCGGCGGCGGAGGCCTTCACCCGTCTCCCGGCCGGCGCGGGCGGCGGTGGTTCGATCGCGCTGACCGCGCTCGGCGGCGCGGTGAACCGGGTGGATCCACTGGCGACGTCGTTCGTGCACCGGCGCTCCCGGATGCTGGCCCAGTACATCGCCGCCTGGCGGCCCGGCACCGGCGGCACCCCGCAGCAGTCCTGGCTGCGGGACACTCATGCGTCGATGCGGCGCTACGCGTCGGGATCGGCGTACCAGAACTACGCCGATCCGACCCTGTCCGACTGGCGCCGGGCCTACTACGGACCTGCCCTCGGCCGGCTCACCCGGCTGAAGAAGCGGTACGACCCGGACCGCCTGTTCGACTACCCGCAGGCGCTGTAGCGTCGGCCCCCGCGCGCTGTCGCTCGCTCATGGAGAACGTGTGAAACACCTCGGCACACTGGAACCACCATGCCCGGAAGGTGCGTTGTTTCCTACGATTCGAAAGCTGGCAGTGGCTGATCGAAGGGGTCCCGGATGAACACGGACACACCGCTCGAGGAGCGGATCGCGGAGCTGCGGGCCGGAATCGGCGATCCACGGGCCATGGTCGGGGAGTTGCGGCGCGCTGTCGTTCTGGTCCCGCTGGAGGGTGGCGGGCTGTGGACCGCCGAGTCCGGCGGGGTCCGTTGGATCCTCGGATTCAGCGACGAGGAGGCCCTCGCCCGATTCGCCCGGGCGCGGGATGCCGGTGACGGGCGGGACACCGGCCGCTCCTGGGAGTTCGCGGCACTGCTCGGCGCGCGACTGCTGGACGAGATCGTGCCGGCGATCGGAGTTCCGGCAGGCCTGGCGATGAACGTCGCCGACCCCGACGGGGCCATGCTCTTTCCGCCGGTCATGGGCATCGTGCCCGACGCCGTGGCCGTCGATGTCGACGAAACCCCCGGAGGACAGGGCTGATGGGCAGCGGTGCGGAGGACCTCGGCGTCGACCGCCACAGCGTCCAGCGGATCACTCATGGGCTGCGTGCCGCGGTGTCCGAGCTGCGGGAGGTCGGCACCGGGACCGGATCGGTGCTGGGCAAGGGGTTCTCGGAGCTGGCGATGACCGGGATGGAGGTCGGCCACTACGACCTGTCGGTCGACTTCGAGGACTACGCCGAGCGCTGGGAGTGGGGGGTGCGGGCCCTCGTCCAGGACGCGAACGCGATCGCGGCGAAGCTCGGGCTCGCAGCCGGTCTGATCTGGGAGGAGGACCAGTACGTCCAGGGCACCTTCAAGATCGTCGTGAACGCGGGCGTCGGGAACCCCCACGCGTCCGAGGACGAGATCGTCAGCCAGAACTGGGGAGACGTCTTCACCCCGGACTACCTGGACCCGGACTACAGCCCCGAATCGTTCCAGCGGGCGGGGGACGAGGCCGCTCAGACATGGAAGGACACCGGCCGCGCTCTGCTGACCGAAGGCAACGGCGGCCGGCGTACGAGCGCGCTGAACGACCTCATCGGTATCGACCAGGAGGACTTCGACCGGGCGGTGGACGACACGTTCGGACCGTCGCCGGAAGAGCGGGCCCGTCAGCAGCAGGGCGACGCCGGAAACTGATCCACGAGCAACGGGGGACGTTGAGCAATGGGTATCGGCGATTTCGTCAGTGACATCACACCGGATGTGGTGGAGGACGCGGTCGAGGACGCCACCGAGTGGGCCGGCGACCGTGTCGAGGACGCCGGGAACTGGACCGCGGACCGACTCGAGGACGTCGGCTGGGAGTCCGGTGCCGACTGGGTTCGCGAGCAGTCCCGTTCCCTCGCGAACAGGATGGGCGCCGAGGTCGACGAGATGAACCTCGGGCAGACCGAGGACAAGAGCAAACTCGTCTACGGCAGCCCCTCCAAGCTCCGCTCCACCGCCTCCCATCTCAAGGACTTCAAGCAGGCGTTCAACAATGTCGGCCTGGGCCTCGAGGGCCTGGACTCGGACTCGCTCAAAGGACAGGCGGCGGACGCGTTCCGCCGGACGGTGGCCATCGAGCCGCCCAAGTGGTTCAAGGCCGCCGACGCGGCCGAGAAGGCGGCAGGAGCCCTGGAGTCGTTCGCCGGAACGGTGGAGTGGGCGCAGGGCCGGGCGCAGACAGCCATCGAGAAGTGGAAGGCGGGTACCAAGGCGTCCGAGGAGGCCATGGACGCCCACAACAAGAAGGTCGACGAGTACAACAAGGCCGCCGACCGCTACAACGCCCAACCGGCCGACCAGCGCGATCCGGCGTCGCTGCCGCCGAAGCCCGGCGCCTTCACCGATCCGGGCAAGGCGCAGATGGAGGAGGCCCAGGAGATCCTGGCCGAGGCCAGAAAGCAGCGCAACACCGCGGCCGAGACCGCGCGCAAGGCCGTCCAGGCGGCCAGGGACGCCGCCCCGCCCAAGCCGTCGTACGCCGAGCAGGCCGTGGACGGCCTGAGCGAACTCGAGATCATGAAAACCCACTTCGGTGGCGGGATCATCAAGGGCACCGCCGGACTGCTCACCTTCGTCCGCAGCGTCAACCCTCTCGACCTGTACAACATCACCCACCCCGCCGAGTACGCCCTGTCGCTGAACAACATGGCCGCGGGTCTCGTCCAGGTGGCCAACGATCCCTGGGGCGCGGGCAAGCAGATGCTCGACGACTTCATGAAGGACCCGGCCGAGGGCTTCGGCAGGCTGGTTCCCGACGCGCTGCTGGCCGTCGCGACCGGCGGCGCGGGCGCGGGAGTCAAAGGTGTCCGCCTCGCCGACGACCTGTCCGACGCCGCGCGCAGGGCGGACAACGCCGCGGACGCCAGCCGCAAGGTCACGGACAAGTGCTGTGGCCGAGAGCCGGTGGACTTCGCGACGGGACGCATGCTGCTGGCGGAATCCGATGTGTTCCTGCCGGGGACGCTGCCGCTGGAATTCCGGCGTGACCACGAGTCGTCGTACCGGGCGGGACGCTGGTTCGGACCGAGCTGGTCGTCCACGATCGACCAGCGTCTGACGGTCGACTCCCTCGGCGTGGTCTTCCACGGCGAGGACAATCTCCTGCTGGCCTTTCCCCACCCGGCGCCGGGCCTGCCCGTGCTCGCGGAGGCCGGACCGCGCTGGCCGCTGGAGCGGAACGTGGACGGCGGTTACGTCCTCACCGACCCGGACAGCGGCCACGTCCGGCGCTTCCTCGCCCCGTCCGGGGTGGAACCCGGCGGTGACGGCATCGCCCCTCTGGCCGAGATCGAGGACCGCAACGGTCACACGATCACCGCCGAGTACGACGAAACGGGAGCGCCGCTGTCCCTCTCCCACTCCGGTGGATACCGGTTGGTGTTCACCACGGAGGACGGCCGGATCACCTCGCTGCGTCTGGACGACGCCACACCGGGCGCCCCGGAGCCGAGCAGCACCGAGCTCGTCCGGTACGGGTACCGGGACGGCGACCTCACCGAGGTCACCAGGTCCTCGGGCCTTCCGCTGCGCTTCGAGTACGACTCCGAGAGCCGCATCACCGCGTGGACCGACACCAACGGCTCCAGCTTCACGTTCGTCTACGACGAGCACGACCGCTGCGTCAGCCAGACCGGCACGGAAGGACATCTGCGGACGGAGTTCCAGTACTCGGAGCCGGACACCACGACAGGTCTGCGCACCACCACCGTCACCGACTCCCTCGGCCATGTCTGGCGCTACACGGTCAACGCCCGCCTTCAGGTGATCGCCGAGACCGATCCGACCGGTGCGACCGTCCGCACGACGTACGACCGTTACAACCGGCTGCTGACACGCACCGATCCGCTGGGCGCGACGACGGTGTTCGACTACGACGACGACGGGCACCTCACCGGTGTCACCCACGCCGACGGCAGCAGGATGCACGCCACGTACAACGGCCTCGGGCTGCCCGTGGAGCTGACGAGGGAGGGCGGCGCGCGCTGGCGGCAGGAGTTCGACGAGCGCGGCAACCGGCTCTCCGTCACGGACCCGGCGGGCCGCACCACTCGGTACACCCACGACGGCCGGGGCCACGTCACCTCGATCACCGACGCCCAAGGACAGGTCACGCGGCTGCGGCACGACCCCGCCGGCCTGTTGCTCGAACAGGAGGAACCCACCGGCGGGGTCACGCGCTACATCAGGGACACCTTCGGCCGCATCACCGCGCTCGTCCGGCCGGACGGCGCCGTGTCCCGCTTCGAGTGGACACCCGAGGGCAGGCTCGAGCGCCGCACGGGACCGGACGGAGCGACCGAGACCTGGACGTACGACGGCGAGGGGAACTGCGTCCGTCACACCGATCCCATGGGCGGCGTCACGCACTTCACGTACACCCACTTCGATCTGCTGGCGTCGCGCACCGACCCCGACGGCACCCGCCATGAATTCGAACACGACACCGAGCTGCGTCTCACCCGAGTGACCGGCCCCCATGGGCTCGACTGGTCCTACACGTACGACAGCGCGGGCAGGCTCATCGCCGAGACCGACTTCGACGACCGCACGGTCGGATACGAGGTGGATCCCCTCGGCCGGGTGTCCGCCCGCATCACCCCGCTGGGCGAGGTCATCCGCTACGAACGTGACGTCCGCGGGCGGGTGACGAGCAAGGACGCCGCCGGACACGTCACGTCGTACAGCTATGACGCGGCCGGACGGCTGGTTCAGGCCGTCGGCCCCGAGAGCGAGGTCGTCTACCAGTACGACCGCGAGGGGCGGGTCAAGGCCGAACTCGTCGACGGCCGGGCCGTCACGTACGCCTACGACACGGCCGGGCGCCGCGTACGGCGGACGACCCCGGGCGGCCAGGTGACCTCGTACGCGTACGACGCCTCCGGCCGTGCCGCCCAACTGGTCGTCGGCGGACACCGGGTGGACTTCGAACGGGACCGGACGGGCCGTGAGGTGGTCCGCCGGGTCGGCGAGGCGATCACCCTGACATCCCGGCGCGACGAGGCCGGGCGCGTCACGGCGCAGGAGATCTCGGCCGGTGGCCGCAGCCTCAACCGGCGCAGCTACACCTACCGCGAGGACGGCCACCTCACGGAGATCGACGACGCGCTGAACGGACGCCGCCACTTCCGGCTCGACGCCGTCGGCCGGGTCAACGCGGTCACCGCTGCCGGCTGGACCGAGTCGTACGCCTATGACCGGCTCGGCAACCAGACCTCCGCGTCCTGGCCGGACCGGCACGCCGACCGGGAAGCCGCCGGCGACCGGACGTACGCGGGGACCCGGGTGGTGCGTGCCGGCGCCAACCGCTACGAGCACGACGCCGCCGGGCGCATGATCCGGCGTACCAGGAGCCGACTGTCCAAGAAGCCCGCGACCTGGCGCTATTCGTACGACGTGGAGGACCGGCTCGTCGAGGCCGTCACACCCGACAACACGGTCTGGCGCTACCGCTACGACCCACTGGGGCGCCGTACGAGCAAGGAACGCATGGCGCCCGACGGAGGCGTCGCGGAGCGGATCGACTTCACCTGGGACGGCACGCTGCTGGCGGAGCAGACCACCAGGCCCGCCGATGCCCCGGTGGTCACACTGACCTGGGACCACCATGGGCTCACCCCTGTCGCCCAGACGGAACGGCTCGCCGACACCGCGACAGGGCAGGAGATCGACACCCGGTTCTTCGCCATCGTCACCGATCTCATCGGCACACCCACCGAACTCGTCGACGACGAGGGATCCATCGCCTGGCGCAGCCGCACCACTCTGTGGGGCACCACGACCTGGAACACGGACGCCACCGCGTACACCCCCCTCCGGTTCCCCGGCCAGTACTACGACCCGGAAACCGGCCTCCACTACAACCACCACCGCTACTACGACCCGCAGACCGCCCGCTACACCACCCCCGACCCCCTGGGACTGGCACCGGCGCCCAACCCCGTCGCCTACGTCCACAACCCGCACACCTGGAGTGACCCCCTCGGCCTCGCCCCGTACGAGAACAACGGTGGGCTCGGCGAGCTGGTGAAGGTGAACAAGCCCGACCCGGCGGCCGACGCGCTGGCGGAGCGGCTCGGCGGCGAATCACGGGTCAAGTTCGAGAACGACCCGAAGGGGCGGGAGATCGACGCCATCAGCGACGAGTACGTCGCACAGTCGAAACCGGAAGGAATGCAGATGGGCAGCGCCCTCCGGAACCAGGCAAAGGCGACATTCGAGTACGCGCTACAATCCGGCCGCACCCCGTACTTCCATTTCGACGGCGAGCCCGGTCCCGGAGTGATCGACAAACTGAAGGAATACGGCCGCCGTTACGGGATCGAGCCGGTCATCGACACGACTCCGCTGGAATAGAGGACGATGTACGAGTTTCACGGCTGGTTCGGGATCGCCGAGTCCCCCGAGGAGGCCGATGCGGGCACTCTCGACCCGGGCATCGCCGATCTGCGGCAGCGCATCGCGGGAATCGACTGGGCGACGGGCGAAGTGGCGCTGAAGGTCCACAACGGCGAGTACTTCGTGCTGGCCAACGGTCTGATGAACCGTCGCCGTGACGAGGCCGCGGACCTCGACGGCCTGCTGCACCACATCGCCACCCGCTTCCCCGGCTCCTGGGGCCTGCTCTACGAGCGCTCCGCCGACATGGACGAGCCGCCGGGACAGGGGGCCTTCCGCGTCCGCGTCATGGCCCGGGGGGAGATCCAGGTCCGCCTGGACCCGTTCCTCTCCCCGGTCCGGCCGGTCATCGAGGACTGACGCGCCACGCCCCGGACCCGCCGACACCCCCGGACGCGCCGGAGGCGGACCGGCCCCGGACGGGAGCAGGTCCGAGGCCGCGAGTCAGGCCGCCAGGCCGTTCTCGCCCTTGCCCTCGGCCCTCGGCTCCGGGATGTCCAGCGACTCGGGCCGCAGCGAACCGCCCGCCGAGGCCCGCTTGGAGCGCACCAGCCACCCGAAGTGGCGTGAGCCCGCGATCGCCGACACCAGCGGTGTCAGCAGCGCGAGAGCCGGCGGGGCGAGCAGCAGCGCCACCGCCGTACCGAGCGCGAATCCGCCGATGACATCCGTCGGGTAGTGCACGCCCATGTAGACACGGCAGAAACCCTCGGCGAAGGCGAGACCCAGCGCGGCGACGCCGAACCTGCGGTTCGCCACGAACAGCCCGGCGGCGATCGCCATCGCCATCGTGGCGTGGTCGCTCACGAACGAGTAGTCGGTCTTGCCGGCGACGAGAACCTCGAGGCCCTCGTGGGAGAGGAAGGGCCGCGGCCGCTCCACGAAGCCCCGGATGGGGATGTTGACGAGCAGCGCGATACCGGCGGCGAGCGGTGCCCAGATCAGCCCGGCGACCGCCGAGACCGAGTCCTCCGCGCTGCCGCGCCGGCGCACGCTCCACCAGCACCAGAGGACGACCAGCACGAGGGCGAGCATGATCCCGTACTCGCCGACGAACTCCATGGTGCGGTCGAGCCAGGTGGGCGCGTCCTTGGCGAGGCCGTTGATGTCGTAGAGCAGGCCGACATCCGGGTTCACGCCGTCTGCTGCGAGTCCAGCCATCTGCTGCGGCCCCTTGCCTTGTGCCTGCCGGCGCACCTGCCTGTGCGCCGTCCTGAATCAACCCCCGTGGTCAGTGCGGTGTCTGCTGCATGGTCAGTGCGGCCTTCCCTGCCCAGGGAACGACGTGATCGGCGGTCACGTTCCACTCTCCACCGAACGATCACCATGACGTTATCGAAGAGTGATACGTCGTCGCAGCTCAGAGCCCTGTCGCCACCGTCGTGTTCCAGCCACTCGGATGCCTTCCGCTCATGCCTCGGGAGCCTTGGGCAGGTCTGTCGGCAGGGCGCGCGCGCCGTCCTCCGTGACGCGTGTCGCGCCGAAGTAGTCCGGGGTGTCGATCTTGTCGAACCGGATCACCGCACCGGTGTACGGGGCGTTGATCATGTACCCGCCACCGACGTACAGCCCCACGTGCCGGATCGCCCTCGAGTTGGTCAGGTCGTCGGAGAAGAAGACCAGATCGCCCGGCAGCAGCTCGTCCCGCGACGGGTGCGGCCCGGCGTTGTACTGGTCGTTGGCCACCCGGGGCAGCTCGATCCCCACCGTGCGGTAGGCCGCCTGCGTCAGGCCCGAGCAGTCGAAACGCCCGCCCTGCTCGGGCGTTCCGTTGCCGCCCCACAGGTACTTGGTGCCCAGTTTCTGCTGTGCGAAGTAGATCGCCCCGGCCGCCTGCTTCGACGGCTCCACCCGGCCGACCGGCTTGGCGAAGCTCTGCTCGAGCGTCCGGATGACCTTCACGTAGTTCTGCGTCTCACGGTACGGAGGCACACCGCCGTACTTGATCACCGCGTAGGCGCCCGCGTTGTACGCGGCGAGCATGTTGTCGGTCGGATCACCCGGCGCCTTGCGAACATATCCGGCCAGTTCACAGTCGTACGAGGCCGCCGACGGAATCGCGTCGGCCGGATCCCACACGTCACGGTCCCCGTCCTTGTCCCCGTCGATCCCGTGCGTCGCCCAGGTGCCCGGGATGAACTGCGCGATGCCCTGCGCGGCGGCGTGGCTCTGCGCCTTCGGGTTCCAGCCGCTCTCCTGGTAGAGCTGCGCGGCGAGCAGCGCGGGGTTGATGGCCGGGCAGAGGTTCCCCCACTTCTGCACCAGCGGCTGGTACTTCGCCGGCACGGCCCCCTTCGCCAGCCCCACCGCCCCGTTCTTGTCACCGCCGAGGAGTCCGGAGGCGGCGGAGAACGTGCCGACGA
This sequence comes from Streptomyces kurssanovii, assembly GCF_040677245.1. NCBI lineage: Bacteria > Bacillati > Actinomycetota > Actinomycetes > Kitasatosporales > Streptomycetaceae > Streptomyces > Streptomyces kurssanovii. Next base: position 1,511 of record NZ_JBFAQK010000008.1, on the reverse strand, counting down.
CGAGCAGCGCGACGAAGCACAGGCAGAACCCGATCGAGAGCCCCGCGACCAGCCACGCCTTACGCACCGTCAAACACCCCTCAGCGCCCGGTAGTCCGCTTCGGCGTCAGTCTAGGCGGCCGCCCCCGCCCCGTGGAGGCGCTCGACCGGGCGCACCGGGTCACCATGTCCGCCGTCCTCGACGAGGCCCGCGGGTGACCACGCTGTTCCCGGAGCGGGCCGGGTCGGCGGGCACGGCCCCCGCCCGACGCGCCGCTACGGCTTGCGCCCCACGCCCCCGTACATCGCGACCTCTTCCGGGGTGAGCGGCTCGGCGGCGTCCGGGCGCCAGCGGTTGCAGGAGACCACGCCGGGAGGCAGCAGCTCCAGGCCGTCGAAGTAGCGCTCAACCTGCTCCGGCGTGCGCTGGGTGAGACGCGGGGTGCCGTGCTCGTTCCAGAAGGCGACCGCCGCGTCCACGTCCGGCATCGACGGGCTGGTGATCGTGTGCGACAGCGCGAGGTGGCTCCCGGACGGCAGCGCGTCCATGAGCCGGCGCACCACCCCGTACGACTCCTCGTCGTCCTCGATGAAGATCACTACGCCGAGCAGCATCAGCGCGACGGGCTCGGAGAAGTCGAGCGTCTTCGCGGCCTGCTCCAGAATCGTGTCGATGTCCCGCAGATCGGCGTCGAGATAGTCGGTACTGCCTTCCGCGGTGCCGGTCAGCAGGGCGCGGGCGTGCACGAGGACGAGCGGGTCGTTGTCCACGTAGACGATGCGCGCGTCCGGGGCGACGCTCTGGGCCACCTGGTGGGTGTTGTCGGCGCTCGGCAGACCCGTCCCGATGTCCAGGAACTGACGGATTCCGGCCGATCCGGCGAGATGCCGCACGGCGCGACCGAGGAACCTACGATCGGCCAGGGCGTAGTCGCCGATACCCGGATGCAGTGTCCGGATCTGGTCGCCGACCTCCCTGTCGACCGGATAATTGTCCTTGCCACCGGTCCAGTAGTTCCAGATCCGCGCCGTGTGAGGGCGCGTGGAGTCTATGCGAGCGGCCATGGGCGCGTTTTCGGTCACCCGGCGAAGCGTAGGCAACTCGCGCTGTGAACAACAGGGTTGGGTAGAGACCGGCACAGACGCCACGGCGGCACCCCGGACCCCGCGAAACTGGTCTGGACCAGTTGCCGCTACTCTGTGTGACACAGCCCAGAAGGCTGAGGTCAGACCCCCCTCCGGTGACCACGGCGGGGACCGGTAACACAGCACCACAGGAGCAACACGTGAAGAACGCTGCGAGCGTGACGGACACACCCGCCACACAGGACGCCCGCAACGGGGGAAGAGCAGAACGCCGAAGCAGTGACGCCGGCGGCACGGTGGCGACGGTGACCTTCATCGCACTCCTCGCCATCGCCCTGGGAGTGCTCGGCTACATGGTGGCCATCCGCTGAACCGGACCGGGCCGAGGCCCGGCGAGCACCACGGCGGCGCGGATCCCGACGGGCCTCGTCGAGGACGGCCAGCAC
>NZ_JBFAQK010000007.1:0-201478 GCF_040677245.1 Streptomyces kurssanovii | reverse complement strand
CCCGTACCGCCCTGCGGGCGGCGTACCGCGCTCCGCGCGGTGCCCTCAATCTCCCCCTACGGCCTGGCGGCCGTGGGAGGTGCCCCCAGGCGGGCTGACAAAGTCAGCCTCGCCGGCGGCGGAGGCCACTCCAGCCTCGCCGGCGTTTGAGGCGCGGGGGTCCGGTGGGGGTCCCCCCACGCCGCCAGGCGTAGGGGGAGGAGCCCCCGAAGCACCGCGCGGAGCGCGGTGGCGGGTCCGGGCGGAGCCCCCACGCGGCGGAGCCGCACATCGGTACAGCGGGAAGGGGCGGGGTGGGGGACAGCCCCGCGCAGCGGCCCGCCCGCTCAGTTCGACTGGCGGACCGGCAACGCCCCCGCCCCCGTCGCCAGCACGTGCTTCGCCGCCAGCACCGGCACCTCCCCCACCCGCACCACCTGCGTCACCAGCACCGCCGGCGTGTCCGCCGCCCGGTCGAGCTGTTGGCCGCGGCGGGTGCCGAGCAGGGTCGCGCTCACGGCGCTGTGCGCGGTGAGGGCGATGCCGCGCGACGCCCCGGTCAGCGCCGCGAGCATCGAGACCGCGGGCGCCGCCTCCCGCAGCGCCGCCGCGAACGCGGGATGCGCAGCCTCCAGCGTCTCCTCCGGCGCGGCCCACTCGTGGCTCAGCACTCCCGTCGTGCCGTCGCCGTTCAGCAGGGACTCCCAGAAGCGCAGCTCGGACCCGGCGGGCGCGAGCAGATGCTGGGTGGTGAAGTCGGTCGGTTCCTCCGTGGTCCGCAGCAGTGGCCGCACCCGCAGCGGCGGTCCGCCGCCGGAGAGCAGCTGCTCCAGTGGCTGGAGGTGCTCGTAGCCGCGCCGGGGCGGATGGGCGTTGACCGTCCGTCCGACGCCCCGGCGCACGGACAGAAGGCCGTCCTCCTGGAGCAGCAGCAGCGCCTCACGCAGGGCGGGGCGGCTGACCCCGAGCTCGCCGGCGAGCCGGGGTTCCGAGGGCAGGGTGGACCCGGGCGGGTAGACGCCCTCGCGGATGGCGTCCGCGATCCGCTCGTACAGGACGACGACGGGTCTGCGCTGCTGCCTGCTGACTGCCACTGGACCGGCCCTTCCTCGGCTCACCACTTGATGCGGGCGCCCCGTCACGATGCTGCCGAAGGGCGCCGACCCTTGTCTGACAAGTGTCTCACCGATGTGGCGCGGCGAGCGGGATCACCCCGGACACGGAGCGGCCTCGGCGGCGGGCCGCATGACAAGCTGACGCCATGTCCGAGCCCGAGCCCCGGCCTCCCGCAGGCGACCCGTATGTCGCCACCGGCACGCGCGTCGCCCTGCGCCACCTCACGTACGAGGACGCCGCCGAATTCACCGCGGCCGCGCGGCGGAGCCAGGACCACCACCGGCCGTGGCTCTTCCCGCCGCTCACACCCGACGACTACGCCGGGTACGCACGGCGGCTCATCGAGGACCCCGCCCGTGCGGGCTTCCTGGTGTGTGAGGGCCCGGCCGGCAGAATCGCGGGGTACATCAACATCAACAACATCGTCCACGGCGCGTTCCTCAGCGGCGCTGTCGGCTACGGGGCCTTCGCGCACGCCGCGGGCCGCGGTCTGATGGGGGAGGGGCTGCGGCTCCTGGTCGAGCACGCCTTCGCGCGGAGCGGCCTCGGACTGCACCGCCTGGAGGCCAACATCCAGCCCGGCAACACGGCTTCGCTGGGGCTCGTACGGTCGGTCGGCTTCCGGCTCGAGGGCTACTCGCCCGACTTCCTGTACATCGACGGTGCCTGGCGCGACCACGAGCGCTGGGCGATCACCCGGGAAATGACGACCCGCGACCGGACCGTCGGACCCGCGGGCAGTCGCCGTCAGCGGTGAGCGTGCCGTGGCCGACGGGCATGGTGTCGGAGCCCCGGGGCAAGGATGATCGCGGACAGCTCTTAGGCTGCCTGTATGTGGAGAGAAGCCGCAGGCCAGGCATTCCCTGACGCCGAGTTCAGCTCGCCGGTCGACGCGGCCCTGGTGGCCGCCGCGGAGCAGCGGCTGAGGTGCTCGCTGCCGCCCGAGCTCGGGCGTCTGCTGCAGGAGACCGACGGCATCGTGGGGCACTACGGCGTGGAGACGGTCTGGCCCCTGGAGCGGATCGTCGAGGAGAATCTCCGCTTCTGGTCGGACAGCTCGTTCGCCGACCTGTACATGCCGTTCGACGCGCTGCTCTTCTTCGGTGACAACGGGGGCGGCGATCAGTTCGCCTTCGTCCTGCGGCCCTCGCGAGCCGACATCTTCGTGTGGGAACACGAGGACGACAGCCGTCGCTGGGTCGCCCGGGACCTGCGGGACTACCTCGGCCGGTCTCTCGCGGACGAGGGAGACGCCTGGTACCGATAGCCGGCAGCGTCCGGCTGCCTGTCCGGCCGGGAGGCCGGTCTCCCGGCGTAGGCTGAGTCCCGCAGGTGACGGACGGGAGGGCCGAGGTGGCCGAGACGACGACGGCCGAGGTGATGGCCGAGCTGGCCGCGCTCGAGGACCCGAAGGCACGCGCGGTGAACGAGAGGCACGGTGACGATCACGGTGTGAATCTCAGCAAGCTGCGCGCCCTCGCGAAGCGGCTCAAGACGCAGCAGGAACTCGCGTGCCGGCTCTGGGAGACGGACGACACCGCGGCGAGGCTGCTGGCGATCCTGATCTGCCGCCCGAAGGCGTTCGAGCGTGACGAGTTGGACGTCATGGTGCGCCAGGCGCGGGCACCCAAGGTGCACGACTGGCTCGTGAACTACGTGGTGAAGAAGAACCCGCACTCCGAAGAGCTGCGCGTTGCCTGGTCCGCCGATCCGGATCCGGTGGTCGCGAGTGCCGGGTGGGCGCTGACCACCGAACGCGTGGCGAAGAAGCCCGACGGCCTCGACCTCGCGGGACTGCTCGACGTCATCGAGGCGGAGATGAAGGACGCCCCGGACCGCCTGCAGTGGGCCATGAACCACTGCCTGGCCCAGATCGGGATCGAACACGCCGAGCACCGCGCCCGCGCGATCGGCATCGGTGAGCGCCTTGAAGTGCTCAAGGACTATCCGACGTCCCCGGGCTGCACGTCTCCGTTCGCGCCCACCTGGATCACCGAGATGGTGCGCCGGCAACAGGACAAGACGACGGCTTGACCGGCGGTGGCGTGTTGTCCCGGGGAGTAGGCGTCCCGGACGGAGTCAACGGCCCACCTCACCGGGCCCGGACGGATTCCTGGCCTGCGAAGCGGTGCGGCAGCCGCACTCGCAGTGCCGCCGACTCGTGCACGGGCGCCGGAGATGACGCCCCCGCCCAGGCAACGCGGCGCGGTCGGGTGATCCCGAAGCTCAGGCGGCCGGCTTGCGGTCGACGTACTCGAAGACCGAGCCGTCGGGATGGACGGCGATCAGATTGCGGCCGACCGGCGTCTCCACCGGGCCGGCGAGCACCCGTGCGCCGATGCCCGTGAGGGTGGAGTACGCCTCGTCCACGTCCTTCACGGCGATCGTCGCCGACACCTTCCGCAGGATCTCCAGTTCCGCCTCCGGGCCGCTCATGAGCAGGAAGCAGCCGACGGCCGCCACGGAGACCCCGCCGCGTTCGAACCGGAGCGGCGGGGCGCCGGTGAGGCGTTCGTAGAACGCGGCGGAGGCTTCCAGGTCGTCGACGCAGATGCGGAGCGTGGTTCCGAGGATCTCCATACGGGCGAGCGTAGTTGGCGATCCGGCCCGACGGAATCGGGCCCGACGGACCCGAAGGCCGGCGGGGATCACACCCGGCAGAGCACCTCGCCGTGCGGAACCATGAACCACGCGTCGTCGTGGTCGCCCCAGGTGCGCCACGCGTCGGCGATCGTCCGCAGCTGCTCGTCCGTGGTGTGTCCGCCCTCCACCGCGAGCTCCGCGTACACCGACGCGACCGTGCGGTCGGCCCACAGGCCGCTCCACCATGTGCGATCGGCCGGTGTGGCGAAGCACCATGCCGCCGCGCTGGGGGTGATGTCGGTGAAGCCGGCGGCGCGGGCCCATGAGAGCAGTCTGCGCCCGGCGTCCGGCTCGCCGCCGTTGGCGCGGGCCACGCGCCGGTACAGGTCCAGCCACTCGTCCAGGGCCGGGAGCCGGGGATACCAGGCGAACGCGTCGTAGTCGCTGTCGCGCGCCGCGACGATCCCGCCCGGGCGGCACACCCGCCGCATCTCGCGCAGCGCCTGCACCGGGTCACCGACGTGCTGGAGCACCTGGTGGGCGTGGACCACGTCGAAGGAGTCGTCCGGGAAGTCCAGCGTGTGGACGTCGGCGACGGCGAACCGCACGTTGTCCAGGCCGCGTTGCTCCGCGTGCGCCCGTGCCTGCTCGAGTACGCCCTCCGCCGCGTCCACCGCCGTGACCCGCCCCGGCGCGACCAGTTCCGCGAGGTCGGCGGTGATGGTGCCGGGCCCGCAGCCCACGTCCAGTACCTCTGCCCCCGGCCGCAGTTCACCGAGGAGGTACGCGGCCGAGTTCGCCGCGGTGCGCCAGGTGTGCGAACGCAGCACGGACTCGTGGTGCCCGTGCGTGTAGACGGCTGTCTCCTGCGGCATGACGTGTCTCCTTCTGCTGAGGCGATGCCGCAACGCTACGCCTGCGTCCCGCATTTCAAGACCCATGTCTTGCATTGTGGGCAGGTGTTTGCCTTGGATAGGCTGGCCGGATGACGGAGACATGGCCATCCGACGGTGACGGGATCATGCGGCTGCCCAGTGGCCGGCTGGTGCGCGGCAGGGGGCTGCGCAAGCCCCTGCCGGCCGGTGCCCGGCCGGAGTTCGGCGTCTATCTGCTCGGCCGGCAGCCTCCCGCGACCGACTGGGAGGCGAGCTGGATCCGCTGGCCCGACTTCCGGTTGCCGGCCGACCCGGCGCAGGCGCGCGCACTGCTGGAACAAGCGTGGGCCCGCGCCGCGACCGGGCGGGTGGAGGTCGCGTGCGGCGGCGGCCGTGGCCGCACGGGCACCGCCCTCGCCTGCCTTGCCGTCCTCGACGGCGTCCCCGCGGAGGACGCCGTGGCGTATGTGCGCGAGCACTACCACCGGGGCGCGGTGGAGACACCGTGGCAACGGCGCTACGTCCTGCGCTTCTGACACCTCCGCCCGGGCGCGCCGCGGGCGCGGCATGCCGCACCGGGGGCGCGGGACGGACGTACCGCACCCGCGGCGGGACGTGGGGCCCTGCCGCAGGCCCCTACAGCAGGGCCTGCGGGCGGTAGACCGTCAGGGCCTCCGGGACCTTGTCCAGGACCAACTCCGGGGGAGCCGGGGTCACTTCGCCGTCGTAGGCGAGGAGGGTCCCCGGAGCCAGGCCGCCGATGTGCAGCCGTCGCAGGTGTCGTGTCGCGTGGACGGGGGAGCGGTGCAGTTTGCCGATGAGCGCCGCGCCCAGCAGCCGCCAGCCGGGGGCCCGGCCGGCGTGCACCACGCGGACGTCCAGCAGGCCGTCCACGAGATTCTGCCGGTGGCCCGGCGTCGGGCCGACGCCCTTGTAGACGCCGTTGCCCGCGAACAGCAGCCACATCGGGCGCCGTCTGCCCTGGACCTCCGCCTCCAGCGGCCGCCGGCCGCGCAGCACCAGCACCGCCGCCAGGACACCGGCGGTCCAGCCGCCGATCCGCGGCGACCAGCGCTCCCTGACGCTCACCAGGTCCGGGTACACGCCGAGGCTGAAGGTGTTGAGGAAATGGCCCGGCTCCGCGCTGCCGTCCGGCCCCGGCGTGAACCGGCCCAGGTCGACCCGCACCGCGTCACCCGCGGCCAGCGCCCGGCAGGTGTCCTCGACGGACTCTATCCCCAGGTCGTACGCGAAGTGGTTGAGCGTGCCCCCGGGGAAGACGGCCAGCGGCAGGCCCCGGCCCGCTGCCACGGCCGCCGCCCTGTTGACCGTCCCGTCCCCGCCGACGATGCCCAGCGCGCGTCCCCGCCCCGCGGCCTTCTCCAGCTCGGCCCGCAGCTCGTCGGGGGTGCACACCACGACCTCGGCCCGCGGCAGTGCCTGCTGGACGACCGGCGCCATGTCGGCAGAGCCCGATTCCCGGTTGACGATCACGATCAGGCCCTCGCCGTCGGGCAGCTCAGGGGCGTCGGCGTGCGGCGTGCCGGGCGTCGGCAGCTGCGACCTCGTCGGGACGGCGCCGCGCACGGCGAACGCCGCGCCCACGCCCAGCGCCGCGCCGACCAGGACGTCGCTCGGATAATGGACACCCGTGTAGACGCGGGAGAAGGCGACGGACGCCGCCACGGGCGCGACGGCGGCCCCCCATCCCCGCGACTCCAGGGCGACACCGGTCGCGAAGGCGGCGGCGGACGCGGAGTGCCCGGAGGGGAAGGACGTGGTGAACGGCTGCCGCTTCAACTGCCGTATCACCGGGACCGCGTCGAGCAGCGGCCGCGCCCGGCGTACGGACCGCTTGCCGACGGTGTTGATGACGGCCGAGGCGACGGCCAGCGAGGCGACACCGCGCACGGCGGCGCGCCGTGAGCGCGTGTCACGGCCCAGAGCGGCGATCCCGACGGCCGCGCCGAACCACAGGAGGCCGTGGTTGGCGCTCCGGCTCAGCCGCGGCAGCACCGGCTCCGCGCCGGGCCACTCCCGTGCCGCCACGGCATGGAAGACGCCGCGGTCCCAGCGGCCGAGGAGCGCCGTGATCCGTCCGCGGAGCGGCTGCCCGCCGATGGACCGTGTGCCTGGTACGTGAGTTGCGTGAGCGTCCGACATGTTCCGCGATTACCCCGGGACCGCCGCCACCACGCCGGGCCGCACGCCATCCGTGTCGCACGCCGCGACGCGCCACCCCATCGCGCCACGCCGCCACACCGGCGTACGGACCCGCCTGCGGGGCGCCCGGCGGCGATCCTCCGTATAAAGGGCTCGTGGACTAAAGGGCTCGTGGACGGGCAGACGAGCCCGGGGCGCGAGCGGTGGAGGTGGACGTGATGACGGGGACCGACCGGGAGGGCCACGGCCCCGTCCGCTACGGGCCGCCCGCCCCCGACGCGGGGCTTCCCGTCCTGCCCGAGCTGAGCGCCGTCCTGGCCTCCGCCGCGGACGCGGCGGAGGGCGAGCCGCCGGGCGGCGGGCCGACGCTGCGGGAGGCGGCCTGCGGATACTGGTGGCGGCGCGGACTGCGCAGCCGCCCCGGTGAGGTCGTCGCCGCGTCCGGCGCGCAGTCACTGCTGTTCGCGCTGCTCGGCGCGTACGGCGGCGACGTGCTGCTGCCCCGTCCGTGCCCTGCCTGGTGGACCCCGCAGGTGCGGCTGCTCGGGCGCCCCGCCTACCACGTGCCCGTCCCCGCGGAGTGCGGTGGCGTGCCCGATCCGGTGGCGCTGCTCGAGACCGTACGCAGGGTGCGCCTGGAAGGCGGCCGGCCCCGGCTGCTCCTGCTGTCCGTCGCCGACGATCCGACCGCGACCGTCACCCCGCCGGAGATGCTGAGCGAGGTCTGCGAGGCGGCGGTCGGCGAGGGGCTGCACATCATCAGTGACGAGACCTGGCGCGACACCGTGCACGAGCCGCACGAGACGGTGCTGGTCAGTCCCGCCGAGATGTACGCGGAGCAGGTGACGGTCATGAGCGACCTCGCAGGCGCGCTCCTTCCGTCGTCCTGGCCGGTCTCCGTCGCCCGCTTTCCTCAGGGGGAGCGGGGCGCGGCCCGGCGGGCCAGGACCCTCGACATCCTCACCGCCCTCGGCGCCGTCGTCCCCGCGCCGGTCGCCGCCGCCGCGGCGCACGCGCTCGACGAACCCCCGGAGATCACCGAACGGGCGTCGGAAGCGGTCGCGCTGCACGCGCGGACGGCGGCCGCCGTGCACCGCACGGTGGTGGAGGCCGGCGCGGTCTCCCGGCCCCCGCAGGCCGGTCGGCACCTCTACGCCGATCTGGGCCCGCTGCGCGGCCGCCTCGCCGAGCTGGGGGTCAGCGATTCCATGGAGCTGGAGGAGTATCTGTCCGAGCGCCTCGGCATGCGGGTGCCCGGCGGGCACCGGTTCGGCGACGAACTGGGCGCCCTGCACGTCAGGCTGGACACCGCGCCCTTCCTGGGGGCCACCGCCGAGCAGCGGCTCGAGTCGCTCGCCTCTCCGGAGCCGCTGGAACTGCCGCATGTCGTACAGGCGTTGGAGAATCTGCGATCGGTCTTCGCCGGCCTCCGCTGAGGGCACGTCCGCCGCCGTGGCGCAGCCAGCAGTCCGGCCCGTAGGGAAGGTCGGTGGCCGGCGGTCGGTCCGGCCCGTGGGGAAGGCCGGTGGCCGGCGGTCAGGCGGGTCGGCTGTCGGAGCCGTACGCCGTCCGCAGTCTGCGCCAGACGGCCGGCGCCCCGCTGATCACCAGCGTCAGCGCGACCGCGGCGACGACTCCCTGCCACGGCTCGGCGAACAGCGAACCGCCCACGATGCCGATCAGCCCGTAGGTCGCGGCCCACGCCAGGCAGGCCGGGACGTCACCGCGTACGAAGCGGCGCAGCGGCATTCTGGCCAGCAGGCACGCCAGCATGATCGGAACGCGTCCGGCGGGCACCAGCCGCGAGAGGACCAGCACCGTCACGCCGTGCTCGTCCAGCTTGCGCTGTGCCTGCTCCAGCCGGTCGGGTGCGGCGCGGTCGCGCAGGGCGGCGAGCCAGCGTGAACCGTTCCGCGAGCGGACCCCGCGCCGTCCGAGCCAGTACAGGGTGACGTCGCCCAGGAACGCGGCCGCGGAGGCGAGAAGGAAGACGTACAGCAGCGCGAGCGGCGCCATCTGGTGGAAGGCCACCACGGCGGCGGAGGAGACCACGGCCCCGGTCGGCACGACCGGGACCAGCGCGCCCAGCACGACCAGCAGGAACAGAGATGGATAGCCCACGGCCTGCTGGGTCGACTCGGGAGGCAGTTGGCGCACCAGCTCCGACAACTGTCCGAGCGCCTCGGTGAGCTGTGTCCTCACCGCGTCTCCTCCGGCCGTATCCGTTCGCAGTGTGCGAGCCGGTGCACCGTCACCTTCGGAGCCAGCAGCGCCGCCTTGCGCGCGAACTCGTCCCCGGGGGCGTAGAACTCGTGCGGCCGGATGCCGTCCATCCCGATCGGCCAGTACGTGCCGTAGTGGACGGGCACGGCCGCCCGCGGCGCGAGCGTGGCCGCGGCCTGCGCCGCGCGGCCCGCGTCCAGATGACCGTGGCCGAGATACGGGCCCCAGCCGCCGACCGGCAGCAGAGCCACGTCGACGGGGCCGACCTCTTCCGCCATCGAGTCGAACAGGCCCGTGTCACCCGCGAAATACGTGTGCGACTCGCCGCTGACGACGAAGCCGAGCGCCGGTGAGCGGTGCGGCCCGAGCGGCAGCCGGCGCCCGTCGTGCATCGCCGGCACGGCCCGTACGAGAAGCTCGCCCACCCGCACCTCGTCGCCCGGTCCGACCTCGGTGACCCGCAGGGCGGCCCTGCGGACGACCCGGCCGAGCCGCGGCACCGAACGGGCCGCACCGCGCGGCAGGACCAGGCGCGTGCCGGGCGCCAGGCGGGCGAGCGACGCGAGATGCAGATGGTCGGAGTGCAGATGGGAGACGAGGACCACGTCGGCGACGGCGGCCCGCGGCGGCGGCAGTTCACCGCGGCGTCTGCGCAGATGGGCGAGGCGCCGCACGAACAGCGGGTCGGTCAGCACCCGGACCCCGGAGTCCTCGATCGTGCAGGTGGCATGACCCCACCAGGTGACCTCCACCGGCACGCGACGCCTCCTCCTTCGAACCCCCCGTACCGTACGAGCCTAGGGCCTTCGCCGGCGGTCCGGGCCGGTGCGGCCACCCCGCCGGAGCCGGCTTCGCGCTGTGCCACGCTGGAGTCCTGCTCGAAGGGTGAGGTGAAGGGGCGTGGGCGAAGGGCGGTGGCGCAGGGCCGGCAGCGCCGTCGTGCGAGTGGCTGTCGTGTGGGCGGTCTCGACGCTGACGATGCTGGCGCTGGCCGGACTGCTGCCGGACTTCCGGCTCCAGTCCGACGACGGCGACAGTGCCACCCGCACCGCGGTCACGGCGGCCTCGGGTGCGGGCGCGTTCGGTCTTCTCACGGGTCTCGTCTGGCCCGTGGTGGTGCGGGCCCTGCTGCTCGTACCCGCGCTGGTGCTGGGCCTGCTGGTGTTCTTCCTCAACGGCTCGCTGCTGCTGATCGCCCTGTGGATCGTTCCCGACGGACGCGGCACGGCCAACCCGGAGACGGCGGTGGTGGTCGCGGCCGTGATGTCGGCGGTCGCCTCCGCCACGTCCACGGCGCTCGCCGTCCGTGACGACAACGCCTACCGGCGAAGGCTGTACCGGCTCGCCCACCGCCGTGGGCGCGGCAGCGCCGGTCAGGACCGGCCGGGCCCGCCGGGCACCGTCTTCCTGCAGCTCGACGGCGTCGGCTACGAGGTGCTGCGCGGCGCGGCGGAGAGCGGTGCGATGCCGACCGTGGCCCGCTGGCTGGGCGCCACGCACCGGCTCACGCCCTGGCGCACCGACTGGTCGAGCCAGACCGGTGCGAGTCAGCTCGGCATCCTGCACGGCTCGAACCACGACGTGCCCGCGTTCCGCTGGTACGAGAAGGACACCCGCCGGATCGTGGTGAGCAACCGCCCGGCGAGCGCCGGGGAGCTCCAGCGGCGGGCGATCGAGCTGACCGGCGACGGCGGGCTGCTGACGGTGGACGGGGCGAGCCGCGGCAACCTGTTCAGCGGTGGCGCGGACCAGCTCGCCCTGGTGCTGTCGATGGCGGCCCGGCGCGGCAGGGCGAACCGTTCGCGGGCCGGCTATTTCGCGTACTTCTCCGATCCGGCCAACGCGGTCCGCACCGCGCTGTCCTTCGTCGCGGAGGTCGGCCGTGAGATCGGCCAGTCGACCAGGGCCAGAGTCCGCGGGGACACGCCCCGCGTCGGGCGTGGCGGTCTGTATCCCTTCATCCGGGCGTTCGCCACCGTCGTCGAGCGCGATGTGGTGGTCGCCGCCGTGATGGGGGACATGCTCGCCGGACGCCGGGCCGTCTACGCCGACCTGGTCGCCTACGACGAGGTGGCCCACCACTCCGGGCCGCACAGCGGGGACGCCTTCGCGGTGCTGGAGCGGCTGGACCGTTCCATCGCCCTGATCGCCAAGGTCGCGGAGCACGCGCCCCGTGACTACCGGATCGTGCTTCTCTCCGACCACGGCCAGAGCCCGGGGGACACCTTCGAGGGCGCGTACGGGCTGACGCTGAAGGATCTGGTGCGGGCGGGCTGCGGGCTGCCGGTGCCGCGGCGGGCCGAGCGGTCCAAGAGCGGCGCGGAGGCACGCGACGCGGCCCGCGACGCGCTGCGGACCGCGCTGCACCGGCAGCCGGCCGGGGACGGGGAGGAACGTCCGGCGTCGGGCTCCGACCCGATCGTGCTCGCCTCGGGGAACCTGGCCCTGATCTCGTTCCCCGACGTGCCGTACCGCATGAGCCAGGAGGAGATCCGGCGCCGCCACCCGGCGCTGCTGCCGACGCTCGCCAACCATCCGGGCATCGGCTTCCTGCTGGTGCGCAGCGAGGTGTACGGCTCCGTGGTGCTCGGCGCGGACGGCGCGGAGGTGCCCGTCGACGCGCTGAAGGACGACGACGGGCCGCTGGCCGGTTTCGGGCCGGGCGCGGCCGACGCCGTGCGCCGCACCGACTCGTTCCCGCACGTCGCGGACATCATGGTCAACTCGATGCACGATCCGAGGACGGGGGTGGTGCACGCCTTCGAGGAGCAGATCGGGTCGCACGGAGGGCTCGGCGGGGAGCAGTCGCAGGCGTTTCTGCTGTCGCCGTTCGACCTGTCCCCGCCGGTCCCGCCGGGGGTCGATCTGATCGGCGCGGAACACGTGCACAGGGTGCTGCGCCGCTGGCTGCGGGAGGGGGAGGGGCCCCAGATCCCCCTCGGGCCGGTGCAGGTTTCCCGGTCGGAACGTGAAACGGAAGAAGAAATTCCGGTTGATGGTGGAGTCGTGCCGGACAAAAACGGGTGATTTTGTACGGCCTCGCCCGTGCCGGAACATGTCCCGGTCCCCGACATCGCCGCGCATCCGGAAGAGGCCGCACACCCCATGACCACCCACGCACCACAGAACAGGCATGCCCGCAGGTTCGGGCTGCCCGTCGCCACGGCCCTGGTCATGGGCAACATCATCGGCGGCGGCATCTTCCTGCTCCCCGCCTCCGTCGCCCCGTTCGGCACCATCAGCCTGGTCGCGTTCGTGATCCTCACCGCCGGAGCGATCGCACTCGCCCTCGTCTTCGGCCGGCTCGCGGAACGGCACCCCAGGACCGGCGGCCCGTACGTCTACGCCCGCGAGGCGTTCGGCGACTTCGCCGGCTTCCTCGCGGCCTGGTCGTACTGGATCACCACCTGGGTCTCCAACGCGGCCCTCGCCGTCGCCGCCGTGGGCTACCTCGACGTGCTGATACCCGTCCGGCACTCCACGGCGGCCACCATCGCCGCCGCGCTGGTCCTGCAGTGGCTGCCCGCGCTCGCGAACCTGGCGGGCACCCGCTACGTCGGCGCCGTCCAGCTCGTGTCCACCGTTCTGAAGTTCGTGCCACTGCTGCTCGTCGCCGTCGGCGGGCTGTTCTTCTTCGACACCGACAACCTCGGCCCCTTCCAGGCCGGTGACCACAGCGCGGCCGGAGCGGTCTCCGCGGCGGCCGCCATCCTGCTCTTCAGCTACCTGGGCGTGGAGTCCGCCGCGGTCAGCGCCGGCGAGGTCAAGGACCCCGCGCGCAACGTCGGCCGGGCCACCGTCCTCGGCACCGCCGCGGCCGCCGGCATCTACCTCCTCGGCACGCTCGCCGTCTTCGGCACCGTCGCCCACGACGAGCTGGTCGGCTCCGGCGCACCCTTCAGCGACGCCGTCAACTCCATGTTCGGCGGCAGCTGGGGAGGCACCGTCGTCGCCCTGGCGGCCCTGGTCTCCATGGTCGGAGCCCTCAACGGCTGGACCCTGCTCAGCGCCCAGACCCCGTACGCGGCGGCGAAGGACGGCCTGTTCCCGCAGGTGTTCGCCACCAAGCGGCGCGGTGTGCCGACCGTCGGCGTCCTCGTCACGGTCGTCCTGGCGTCGCTGCTGACCGTCTACAACTACACCGCGGGATCCCAGCGGGTCTTCGAGATCCTGGTCCTGGTCACGACCTTCACCGCCACCGTGCCCTACCTGTTGGCGACCGCCGCCCAGATCTACTACCTGCTGTCCGGCCGGGCGGACCGGGTGGACCGGCGGCGCCTCGTGCGCGACGGGGTGCTCGCTGCCGCGGCCTTCGGATTCTCGATGTGGCTGGTCGCCGGCTCCGGCTACGCGGCCGTCTACCAGGGGGTGCTGTTCCTCTTCGCCGGTGTGCTGGTGTACGCCTGGATGTCGGCCCGCAGGACCAGGGCCGCAGGGACCGAGGAGAGTGGCACGTGCGCGCAGTCGTATTCGACGAGTTCGGTGGAAGGCCGGTAGTACGCGAGGTCCCGGACCCAAAGCCGTCGCCCGACGGCGTCGTCGTCCGGGTCGGGGCGACGGGGCTGTGCCGCAGCGACTGGCACGGCTGGATGGGCCACGACGAAGGCATAGCCACTCCGCACGTCCCCGGTCACGAACTGGCGGGCGTGGTCCACGCCGTCGGCCCGGACGTCGTCCGCTGGAGCCCCGGCGACCGGGTGACCGTGCCGTTCATCTGCGCCTGCGGACGCTGCGCCGCCTGCGCCGACGGCAACCAGCAGGTCTGCGAGCGCCAGGAGCAGCCGGGATTCACGCACTGGGGCTCCTTCGCCGAGTACGTTCCGCTCCGCCACGCGGACACCAACCTGGTGGCGCTGCCGGAGACCATGTCGTTCACCACCGCCGCGAGCCTCGGCTGCCGCTTCGCCACCGCCTTCCGTGCGGTGGCCGGCCAGGGGCGGGTGCGGCCGGGGGAGTGGGTCGCGGTGCACGGCTGCGGCGGCGTGGGCCTCTCCGCGGTGATGATCGCCGCGGCCTGCGGGGCCCGGGTCGTCGCCGTGGACGTCTCGCCGGGCGCGCTGGAACTGGCCCGTACCTTCGGCGCCGAGGTCTGCCTGGACGCCTCCGGGCTCGGCGAGGGTGAGGCGGGCGCGGCCGTGCGTGATCTGACCGGCGGCGGCGCCCACCTCTCACTGGACGCGCTGGGCGCGCCGGTGACCTGCGTGAACTCCGTACAGAGCCTGCGCAGGCAGGGCCGGCACGTCCAGGTCGGCCTCCTCCCGTCGGGTGTCGGGCTGCCCATGGACCGGGTCGTCGCCCTCGAGCTGGAGATCCTCGGCAGCCACGGCATGGCGGCCCACGCCTACCCCGAGATGATGGCCATGGTCGCCTCCGGCGCCCTGCGGCCCGACCTCCTGGTCACCAAGGAGATAGGCCTCGACGCCGTACCGGAGGCACTGACGGCGCTCGGGACCGCGTCCGGCACGGGCGTCACGGTGATCGTCCCCGGCGCCTGACCGCCGTTACCTCCGGCGTAATCCGGATTCCCCCTGCCTGCATGGTGTTCGGCCTGGTCAACCGGCAGAGGCAGTGATGCGTTTCAGGGAGGGGGAGCCATAAGGGCAGCCACGTTGCCCTGAATCAGGCATTCGCTGGGCCGTCAGCGGACGGGGACTCGTCGGACTTGAAGATGTTTCCATGCCTTCAGCTCCCTCCTTGATGACCGGGCGGAGTTGCTTGCGGTAGACGCGTTCGGTCACTGCTGTGCCGCTGCGGCCGACGACGAGGGCGATGACCGCCAATCGGGATGCCGTGATCGGACACCCCGCGGTGTGCGGCGGACGGTGTATGACATGCCGCTGGCGGCGTAATGGGGGTTTGGCCCGTCTGGCGGGATAACGCTGTGTTGCGTCGCATGACGGGTGCAGCCCGGGGGTGCATACATCACGCGAGTGGCCTCTGAGCGGATCCACTGAAAGGAGCCGGACATGGTCGAGGGTTCTGCAGGGCTGGCCGGACTGCTTGCCGTGGCAGAGGCAAGGATGCCCGTTGAGTCGGCCGAGGCGGTCGCTTTCGCGTTGGCGAGGAGCCTGGACGCGCGATCCGTGTCCTTCCTGATCACTGACTTCACCGGCAACGCCGTCGTGCGTCTGAGCAACGCCGACGCCGCCGAGGAACGGGAGCACATCAAGTTGCCTGGCACCATCTATGAACAGGTACTGCGCGACCAGCGGGTGTCCGTCCGCCCACCCCCGGAGGACGACGGGCAGGTCCAGATCGTGGCCCCGGTGACCAACCGCGGGGACGCCATCGGGCTTCTTGAAGTCCTCCTCCCTGAAGCCCCCGAACTCGCAACTGTGCAGACAATCGCCGAAGCGGCCCATGCTCTGGCCTACATCCTCATCGCCAATCGCCGTTTCACCGACCTGTACCAGTGGGGTCGCCGCACCCTCCCGGTGAACCTGGCCGCCGAGATCCAGAACACTCTCCTTCCCGACAGCCTCACCTGCGAAGCACCGCAGTTCACGATCTCCGGCGAGCTGATCCCGGCCGAGACGATCGCCGGCGACACCTTCGATCACTCCCTCGACCGACACACCCTTCATGTGTCCATCACCGATGCCATGGGCCACAACGTCCGTGCCGCTCTCATGGCCACCCTGCTTGTCGGCGCTCTGCGCAGTGCCCGGCGCAGTGGAGCCGACCTCGCCGAACAGGCCCGGCAGGCCCATCAGGCCCTGCTCGACCACGGCGTCCTCGGCCCATTGGTCACCGGCCAGCTCTTGCGCATCGACCTGCAGACGGGAAGCGCCGATTTCGTCAACGCCGGCCACCCCTGGCCCTGGCGCCTGCGCGGGGGACGCCTCGATCACATCACTCCCAACATCGATCCGCCCTTCGGCGCCCCCCTGCCGCACCCGCACCGCGTCCAGTCCCTCCAGCTGCAACCAGGTGACCGCCTCATCCTGGTCACCGATGGCATGCTCGAGCGCAACGCCGCCGCCGATGACCTTCCCGCCCTGATCAAGGCCACCCGCGATCTGCATCCTCGCCAGGCCGTTCACGCGCTCACCCAGGCCGTCCTACATGCCCAACAAGGTGTCCTGCACGACGACGCCACCGTGGTCTGCCTGGACTGGCGAGGCACCCGGGACTAGGCACTGATTCTCGGATCGCCTGACGTGGGTGGGATGTTGGGGTCAGAGGGCCGTACGTTCGCCAGTTCAGCGCTCGAACCGTCCATGAACGATCGCAGCTTCCCAAGCTGATGGCCTACCGCCGGCATCTCAGCGGCCGGCTTCCCTTCGCCGCATGCCGGACCGATCATGGGGTCATGGTGTCAAGCATCGTCGTTCAGTACACCGATCTCCTGCGGACCAGCGACTACGACCTGTGGAGCCGGTTGCGGGAGCTTTTGAAAGCCCAGGGACTTGATCCGGACCGAACGATCGTCGTCGACCTCTTGCAGGAGGGTCCCGATCACGAGGACGGCCGGGTGATTTCCGAGGAAGGCAGGGTCTACAAGTTCACTCTCTACTATGACCAGGCAGCAGAGCACGGCGCGCGTAGCGCCCGCCTCGACCGCTGGACCGACATAACGGATTCTTGGCGGTGCGGATCGCTGGCTACCCGAACAGCGGACGCTTTCGCTCGGATGTCATCGCCCGAAAGCCTCGCCTGAATTGCTTCGAACCGAACAGGCCGCCGTGCCACAGCCGTGCCAGATGCAGGGGTCAGCGTGTCCGCCGGCTCGGTGCTCGAAGCGGCAAATCACTTGGGTTGGCTCCCGCTGGATGTCGTCCTGTCCGCTGCCGCATTACTTCCGGCGTAATCGACCTCCCCATGGGGCGCAGGGCAGTCTGTGAGCACCGGGACCCGGGCGGCGCACTCCGTCCGGGCTCCGGGCCCACGACCAGCCCAGCAATCTCGACGGAGGCCGATCCGCCATGTCCGCAACCCTGCTCGCCGGCATCTCCCGCACCACCGAGCCGCTGACCATGCTGCGCCGGTTCCTCGCCGCCGACGCCGCCGTGACCGGCGCCAACGGCCTTGCCTACGCGGTCGCTTCGGCACCGCTCGGGCGGCTCCTCGGAGTCGACGGCACCCTCCTGCTCGGCCTCGGTCTCTTCCTGACCGCCTACGCGGCGTGCGTCGGCCTGCTCGCCGCCCGCCCCCGGCCGCCGAGGACCGCCGTCACGCTGGTCGTCGACACGAACATCCTGTGGTCGGTGCTCAGCATCGCCGCCCTCCTGCTGTGGCTGGATCCCACCGCCGCAGGCGCAGCCTGGACCGTGATCCAGGCGCTGACCGTCGCCGGCTTCGCCGTCGCCCAGTGGTCCGCGCTGCGCGCCACCGCTACGGAGTGAGCGACTGGAGGTACTTCACCGTCGCCGGGTCGGCCGGGAGCAGCGTCTCGATGGCCAGCTCGGCGACGGTCACGTCCATGGGCGTGTTGAAGGTCGAGATCGACGACACGAAGGAGAGGACGTGGCCCTCGTGCTCGATCCGCAGCGGCAGCGCGAAGTACGGGAACGGCGTTTCCCCCGCCTCGCTCTCGTCCTCGCGCGGGCCCGTGTGCGCGTCGTCGCCGGCCTCCAAAAGCGGATAGGCGGCGACCTCGTCGTACACCGCGCGCAGCGCGTCGGAGCGGGCCAGCGCGATCTGCCGCTCCATCTGGGCCAGGAGATGGGCGCGCCACTGGCGCAGATTGCGGATCCGGGGCGCGAGGCCCTCGGGGTGCAGCGTGATCCGCATGGCGTTCAGCGGCGGGGCGAGAAGGTGCTCCGGCAGGCTGTCGAGCAGCATCGCGATCCCCCGGTTCGCGGCGAGCACGTTGTACGCGGCGTCGACGATCAGCGCGGGGTAGGGCTCGTAGCCGTTCAGGAGCTGCTCCATGCCCTCCCGCAGTGCCACCATCGCCGGGTCCCCCAGCGGGGTCTCCGCGTACCGGGGGGCGTAACCCGCCGCCAGCAGAAGGGAGTTGCGTTCCCGCACCGGGACGTCGAGATGCTCGGCGAGGCGCAGGACCATGTCCTCGCTGGGGCGGGAGCGGCCCGTCTCGACGAAGCTGATGTGGCGGGCGGAGGAGCCCGCGCGCAGGGCCAGTTCGAGCTGGCTCAACCGCCGGCGCTCGCGCCAGCCGCGCAGCAGCGGCCCTACTCCCGTACCGGACGCGACAGTTGTCATACCCAGACCGTAGTACGCCGGCCACCGGTGACCCACCCGTCGGCCCACGGGGAGCCGGCCCGGCGGGGCGGCCGGTTCAGCCCCGGGCGTTGCCCAGCAGTGCCGCGAGGGCCCGTTCGATGTCGAGGGCCGCCGCCTCGTTGCCGGCCGGTACGGTCGCGTACGAGCGGACCAGGAACCGGCGCAGGCCGGCCGTGTCGAGTTGGAGCAGCGCGACGCCCTCGGGCGACCGCAGTTCGATCATGGTCTGCACGCGTCCGCAGGGCCAGACGTGCACATCGCCGTCGCCGGCCGGTGCGCGCAGCCCGGCGTCGAGCAGGCTGCGGGCGAAGGTCCAGGTCACGCCGGTGTCGTTCAGGCAGGCCTCCGGGGGGAAGACCATGCGGACGGCGAACGGGTCGGTGTCGCAGTAGCGCAGAACCACCGGCACGGCCAGGGAGTGGGGCGCATCGCTGATGAGACGGGCCCGGACGGATTGCTCGATGGTCGATGACATCGCTCGCTCCTCTGCTGCTGTGCGGTTCCGCTCTCGTGCACGTACGTCCTCGCGGGTGGGTGGGGCCCGCGAGCGACGCCAGTGGCGCGTGTGACCTGCATCACCAAGACTGAAACGATTGAGCCAGGATGGCTAGGGTTTTGCGCCACCGCATATCCGTGTAATTCGGACCGCCGACGGGTTACGGGCGGGTATCCCGCAGGGCGGATCCGTGCGGCGCCGACCGGAAGCGCGGCAGGCGGGGAAGGGGAGGCCCCGGCCGGACGGGGGTTTCCGGCCGGGGCAGTCACTGGGCGTGGTTCGAACGGCGGTCGTCGCCGGGCGGCGCGCTCCTCGGGAGAGTCGGTCCGACGGTCATCCCGGTGCGCAGATGGCGAGGTCCGGGGACTGTGTCCCCTTCACATCCACGTGTAGGTGAACGATAAACCATCGAACGGCGTTCCGTGGCATCCCCGGCCCTGGTTGTGACGAGTGTTACTCGGCGTTACCCCGGTGGCTTCCGGCCCGCGGCCCGCTCGCCGCGCGCCCCCGGCTCACTCGCCGCCCCGGGCGACCACGGAGCCCAGTACCTGCGGCAGCGGGTACCAGTCGGCGGACACCACGCTCGCGTGCCGCCCCGCCAGCAGTGCCACGCGGTCGCGGGCCTGCTGTTCCGTCGGGTTCGTCCCGTCGATCGCGGGCGCGACGCCGTGCGCGTCCGTCATGACGACGAGGTAGTGGTTGCGGTCGTACCAGGAGGTGTCGACCGACCCGCCCGCGTAGACCCCCGCGTCCCCGTCGAACACGACGAACCACGGCCGGATCGAGGCGTCCGCGTACCGGCTGCGCGGATCGCCCGCCGCGGCGTGGTGCACGGCGGGGAACGCGCCCGCCTCGCCGAGGCGGCCCGCCGCCCGCAGGTCGCGCAGATGCGTCGCGTACTCCCGGTCGGTCCACAGCGAGTCGAACGGGTTGTCCTCCTCGAGCGTGCCCGGGATCAACTCGACCACGAACTTCCCGGCCAGCGCGGAACGGGCGGGCCAGCCGTCCGCCCGCACGGCGGTGTCCAGATCCGGGTGCCCGCCGGCCAGGTCCGCCGGCCGGTACAGGGCGTCACCGAGCCGCGCCTTCAGCAGGGCGTCGAGCGCCGCCGGACCGCGGCCCTGCTTGCCCTGGAAGCCGTCCTTGAGCTCCAGCTTGATCAGGATCGGCCGATGGCCCGGGTGCGCGTCGTGCCAGGCCCGCATGTCGGCGAGGCAGCCGCCCAGGTCCTGGTTGCGGGACTTCGCGCGCAGCTCGGCGGCGACGGCGGCGTTCACGCAGTTGTTGTCGTTGCCCACCGGATTGCTGTGCGACACCCGCCACGATCTGCCGAAGGCGTTGGTCCACACGTCGATCTCGAGCATCGCCGCGCCCGAGTCGAGCGCGTCCGCGAAGTACGGGTACGTGGACTTCTCGTAGGCGTTGTGGACGCCCACGCCGGTGGTGGCGGAGTAGGGCAGCTGCCCGGTGTCCGCCGGGCCGGTGGTGGACGCCTGCGCCGGAGCGGGCGCCGCGGCGAGCAGCGCGGCCGCGACAGCCGTCGTCGTAGCGGCGCGAGAGAACGTGCCCATGGGGCCCCTGTCTGTGCGTCGGTCGGTCAAATCGACGGAACATTAGGGGAGTTGGGTGAACCGTGGGGAGACTGAACCCGGCCGTTGCGGATGCCTCCGGTGCGCGGTGCGGGCGGCCGCCGCGGGCCGACCGGCCGGGGCGCGGCGCCGGGGTGCGTGCGTCGCCCGGCCGGGGCACGATGGCCGCATGCTGCTCGCCCGCGTCGCCGAAGTGTCCCGTGAGGTGGCCGCCACATCGGCCCGTTCGCGCAAGATCGCCGCGCTGGCGGACCTCTTCGAGGAGGCCTGGCCCGAGGATGTCGCCCTGGTGATCTCGTACCTGGCCGGGCGGGTGCCCCAGGGCCGTATCGGGATCGGCTGGAGCGTCCTCAAGGAGTCCGTGCCGCCCGCCGCCGTGCCGTCCCTCACCGTCGGCGGGACGGACGCCGCGCTCGCGGCGCTCGCCCAGGTCTCCGGCCCCGGCGCCCAGGCGGAACGCCGCGCCCGCGTGCACCGGCTGATGTCGGCGGCCACCGCCGAGGAGCAGGAGTTCCTCGTACGGCTCCTCACCGGCGAGGTCCGTCAGGGCGCCCTGGACGCCGTCGCGCTGGAGGCCGTCGCGAAGGCCGCGGGGGCTGCCTCGGCGGACGTGCGCCGCGCCGTCATGCTGGAGGGGTCACTGCCGCGCGTCGCCGCGGCGCTGCTCGCCGGAGGCCCGGCGGCACTCGAGCAGTTCCGGCTGCGGGTCGGCAACCCCGTGCAGCCCATGCTCGCCCACAGCGCGAAATCCGTGACCGAGGCCGTCGGGGCCCTCGGCGCCGCCTGTGTCGTCGAGGAGAAACTCGACGGCATCCGCGTGCAGGTGCACCGCGACGGGACCGATGTCCGGATCTTCACCAGGTCCCTCGACGACATCACGGACCGGCTGCCCGAAGTGGCCCAGCAGACACGGGAGATGACGGGCGACCGGTTCATCCTCGACGGGGAGGTCATCGCGATGGCCGCCGACGGCAGGCCCGTCCCCTTCCAGGACATCGCCTCCCGCGTGGGCTCGCGCCTCGACGTCGAAGCGGCCCGCACCACCCTGCCGCTCTACCCGGTGTACTTCGACGTCCTCGCCGCCGACGGGGAGCCGGCGCTCGACCTGCCGGGCCGTGAACGGCACCGGATCCTCGCCCGGCTCGTCCCTGAACCGACGCGGGTGCGGCGCACGGTCGTCGAGGATCCGTCCGATCCCGCACAGGTCGCCGCCGCGGAGGAGTTCTTCACCGCGACCCTGGACCTGGGGCACGAGGGTGTCCTCGTCAAGGCCCTGGACGCGCCGTACAGCGCCGGCCGCCGCGGCCGCTCGTGGCTCAAGGTCAAGCCGGTCCACACCCTCGACCTGGTGGTCCTGGCCGTCGAACGGGGCCACGGCCGGCGCACCGGACTGCTCTCCAACCTCCACCTCGGCGCCCGGTCGCCCGACGGGGGCTTCGTGATGCTCGGCAAGACCTTCAAGGGCCTCACCGACGAGATGCTGCGCCGGCAGACGGAGATGCTCGGGGAACTGGCCGTCGAGGACGACGGGTTCACCGTGCGCGTCCGGCCGGAACTGGTCGTGGAGGTCGCCTACGACGGGCTCCAGCGGTCCACCCGCTACCCGGCGGGCGTCGCCCTGAGGTTCGCGCGGGTGCTGCGCCACCGGCCGGACAAGTCCGCCGAGGAGGCCGACACGATCGAACAGGTCCTGGCCGCCGGCCGCTGATCCGCGCCCGGCGCCGGAACCCGCTCGCCCGGCAGCTCGCCCGGCAGCGTGCTCGGTGCCAGGACCTGCTCGCGCCGCCCGGCGGCGCGCCCACTGGCGGGAAACCTGTTCGCGGCCGCGTACGGCCCCGCTGTTCAGCGCAGGCCGAGCACCTTGTCGGCGAAGGCCCACAGATTGCCCGTGGTCCGTTCGACCTGCTCCTCCAGCGTGAGGTTCTCCTCGTAGCGTCCGTGGCGCAGCTTCGGCTGCCTCTTGCCGCGGATGTACAGCGAGCAGGCCAGATCGGCGCACAGATACGTGCCGACCGTGTTCCCCTCCCGGCCCGCCGCGCCGGCCAGCGGCGCCGCGAACAGGGTCACCCCCGACGAGGCGTGAGCGGTGAGGCACGCCTGGCACATGCTCGACTTCACCGCACTGGTCCGTCCGGTGGACGGGACACGGAGCGTGATGCCGACCGGTCCGTCCTCCCGCGGCAGCACCAGATGCGCCTTCAGCGGTGCCCCTGGATCGACCCAGCCCAGGAAGTCCAGGTCGGGCCAGGAGAGTTCGGCGAAGTCGGCGGGCAGGCGCATACGCGTCGCCTCACCCTTGGTGCAGTTCACGAAGGAGGCACGGATCTGTTTGTCGGTCAATGGTTCCACTCGGTGGAACGTACACAGCGTGGCTCGTGCAGGCACCCGATTTATCGGGCATCGGATCTATGGTGTTCCCGTCCGCCGCCCCCTGCCGGAAGGATCCTGGCCATGCCCACAGAGCCGCTGTCGCAGAAGGAGATCGAGGACCGGCTCCGGGAGCTTCCCGGCTGGTCCCTGGAAGGCGACAGGATCGCCCGCTCCTACCGCCTCGACTCGCACTTCGCGGCGACCGCCCTGGTCGTCCACATCGCCCAGATCCAGGAGGAGCTGAACCACCACTCCGACCTCACCCTCGGCTACAACACGGTCGCCCTGACCGTCCAGTCGCACGACGTGAACGCCCTGACCGAACGCGACTTCGCATTGGCCGAACGGGTCGAGGGGATCGCCCCGGCCCACGGGGCGAACTAGGGCCTCTCGTTTGGATCAGGCCGCGAAAAGGGGCAGCCGTCCGCCCGCCGGTCGGGCATGCTCCCGGTCATGCTCGATTACGACGGTGAGGCCGAGACGTACGACGCCACCCGCGGTGGCGTGCCCAGGGCGGAGGCCGCCGCCGCGGCGGTCCTCGGCCTGGTGCCGGAGCGGGCGGGCACGCTGCTCGACATCGGCTGCGGCACCGGTCTGGTGACCGAGCGGCTGCGCCGCCCGGGGCTGCTGGTGCTCGGCTGCGACGGTTCGTACGGAATGGCCCGCAAGGCCACGGGCCGCATCGGCGGCGCCGTGGTCCTCGGCGACGTACGGCGGCTCCCGCTGCGCGACGCGGCCGTGGACGCGGTCAGCGCCGTGTGGCTGCTGCACCTCGTGCCCCGGTCCGCGGCGGTCGTCGCTGAGGCCGCCCGGGTGCTCAGGCCCGGCGGGGTGTTCGTCACCACGGTCGACAAGGACGCCGGTCACGACGTGGACAGCGACATCGACACCGTCCTGCGCCCCCATCGCTCCTTCGCCGCCGCCTCCGACCGCGCCGAAAGGATCGAGGAGTGCGCCGCGGCGCACGGCCTGCGGCCCGCGGGCGGCGCGCGGTTCACCGGACACGGCCAGGGCCGCACACCCCGGGGCGCAGCCACCGCCCTGGCCGCGGGACGCTTCCGCTCCTGGTTCGCCGACAGGGACGGCGCGACGGCCCGCGCGCTCGCCGCTGACCTGGCGCTGCTGCCCGGCCAGGACAGCCGCCGCCCCGACCCGTCGTACACCCTGCGGGCGTTCCGCAAGGAAGGCTGACGCGGCCGGCGGTCCCGCACGCCGTCGCCGGTGTCGTCGGCAGGTGTCGAGGCCGTGCCGGCATACGCGTCCGTCTACGCTGGTGGCCATGGACGCTCTCGCCGGACTTCTGGACGGGCCGCGGGCCAGGGGGGCTTTTCTGCTGCGCATGGTGATGGAGCCGCCGTGGTCCGTGCACATCGACGACGAGGCCCCGCTCTGTCTCATGTGCGTCACCCAGGGGGAGTCGTGGATCGCCCCGGCCTCCGGCGAACCGGTGCTGCTGCGGCCCGGCGACGTGGCGATCGCACGCGGACCGGAGCCCTACACGGTCTCCCACGCGCCCGGTGCCGAGCCGCAGGCGAGGATCGGACCCGGCGGCACGTGCCACACCCTCCAGGGGGAACCGCTCGCCCAGGCCATGCGGCTCGGCGTGCGGACCTGGGGCAACGCGCCCGACGGCTCGACCTCCATGCTGATCGGCACCTACCAGATGAAGGGCGAGGTCAGCGGCCGGCTGCTGGACGCGCTGCCGCCGCTGCTGCACCTGTCGGCCGAGGTGTGGAACCACCCGCTGACGACCGTGCTCGACGAGGAGATCGCCCGTGACGACCCCGGCCAGAGCGTGGTCCTCGACCGGGTGCTGGACCTGCTGCTGATCGCGGTGCTGCGCACGTGGTTCTCCCGCCCGGACGCGGAGGCCCCCGCCTGGTACCGGGCCATGGGCGACCCCGTGGTCGGACAGGCGCTGCGGCTGATCCAGGACGGCCCGGCCCGCCCCTGGACCGTCGCGACGCTGGCCGCCGAGTGCGGGGTCTCCCGGGCGGCGCTCGCCCGGCGCTTCAACGACCTCGTGGGCGAGCCCCCGATGGCGTACCTCACCGGCTGGCGGCTCGCGCTCGCCGCCGACCTGCTGCGCGAGAGCGACGCGACGGTGGAGGCGGTGGCCAGGAAGGTCGGCTACAGCGGCTCGTTCGCGCTGAGCGCCGCCTTCAAGCGGGTTCGCGGCATCAGCCCGCAGGAGCACCGAACGGGTGGCGCTTTGCCGGAACGGCAACAAAGCTCGCCATAATCGCAGGTTCCGGTCCACTCTGTGGCCATGAGCCATCACCACGACTCCACACACATCGACTGGGACGAGCACGCGCAGCTGCTCGAGCAGGGCGCGGAGCTGCAGAGCCCCATGTACCGGCAGACGGCCGACTGGCTGCGCGAGCTTGTGCCGGTGGGCGGCGTCCGGCGCGTACTCGACATCGGAAGCGGACCGGGAGTGATCACCGGGCTGCTGGCGGAGGCGTTCCCGTACGCCGAGGTCGTCGCCGTGGACGCCGCCGAGCCGCTGCTGGAACGGGCACAGGCACGTGCCGCCCGCAACGGCCAGGCCGACCGCGTCCGTACGCATCGCGCCGAACTGCCCGACGGCATCGAGGATCTGGGGGAGGCAGACCTCGTCTGGGCGGCAGGATCCGTGCACCACCTGGGTGACCAGCGCGCCGCGCTCGGGGCCCTGGGCCGCCTGGTGCGGCCGGGCGGCCTGGTCGCCGTCATCGAGGGCGGGCTGCCGGCCCGCCATCTGCCGCGCGACATCGGGATCGGCAGGCCCGGTCTGGAGAGCCGGCTCGGCGCCGCCGTCGACGAGTGGTTCGTGCGGATGCGGGCGGAGCTGCCCGGCGTGAAGGACGAGGTCGAGGACTGGCGGGCACTGCTCGCCGCGTCGGGGCTGACGCCGAGCGGCACGCGCTCCTTCCTCCTCGACATCCCGGCGCCCGCGCCGGCGGCCGTCCGTGCGCAACTGGTGTCCGCCTTCGCGTGGCAGCGCCGGATGGTCGAGGGCGTGCTGCCGGACGAGGACCTCGCGATCCTGGACCGGCTGCTCGACCCCGAGGACCCGGAAGGACTGCTGCGGCGGTCCGACGCGTACATGCTGTCCGCGCGCACCGTGTTCACGGCCCGCAAGAACTGACCGGACAGGGAGCGCACCGGACGCGGGGCCTCGGGAACGCGGAACGCGACCCGGACCCCCGCTCCGGCCCCGTCAGGAGTGCACCGGCTCCAACCGCCACCACTGGCCGGGGGAGTCGGTGTCCTCCCACTGCTGGACGTTCGCCCCGTCCTCGCTCGAACCGCCGGCCACCTCCAGCAGCAGTCCGCTGATGAAGCTGACGATGGTCACCGTGCCCGGCGAGTCGAGATGCTGTTCGATGATCCACTCCTGGGCGCCGAAGTTGTTCGCCTTCCACTGCTGGACGTTGGCGCCGTTCTCCGTCGAGGCGTTCGCCACGTCGAGGCGCTTGCCGCCGGCCACGTTGACGAAGTGGTACAGCCCGTTGCCGTTCGGCACGGGATCGATACGCCACTGCTGGGCGGGCGAACCGTTGTCCTTGCCCTGCTGGACGTTGACACCGCTGCCGCCGCGCCCCCCGAACACCTCCAGCAGCAGCCCGCTGCCGACGTTGCGCACCAGGTAGATCCCTGGCTCAAGTGGCCTGTTCACGCTCCCCGCCTCCCGTCCGGCGCCTCCGGGTGGGAGGCGGGGATCATCGTCGCACCCGCCACCGACAGCGGCCCGCCACGGCGGCGCCCCGACGTGCGACAGCGAACGGCGGGCCGGTTCCCCGGCCCGCCGCTCGCTGTTCTCGAGAGCTCATCGTGTCCGTGGCGCGGGCCGGTCAGGAGTTGACGTCCGCCGGGTCGGGACCGAGCCGCCGGCCCTCGTCCAGGGCGGTGAACGCCGCCAGGTCGTCCGCGTCGAGTTCGAAGTCGAACACGTCGATGTTCTCCTGGATCCGGGACGGGGTCACGGACTTGGGGATGACCACGTTCCCGACCTGGAGGTGCCAGCGCAGCACCACCTGGGCGGGTGTGCGGTCGTGCTTGCGGGCGACCGCGACGACCGTGGGCGCCTGGAGGAGGTCCTTGCCCTGCCCGAGCGGTGACCAGGCCTCGGTGGCGATGCCGTGCTTCGTGTGGAAGTCCTTGAGCCCGGACTGCTGGAGCTGCGGGTGCAGCTCCACCTGGTTCACGGCGGGGACGACGGACGTCTCGCCGATGAGGCGCTCGAGGTCCTCGACGCGGAAGTTGGACACGCCGATGGCCTTGGCGCGGCCGTCGGCGAGGATCTTCTCGAAGGCCTTGTACGTGTCCACGTAGGTGTCCCTGGCCGGCATCGGCCAGTGGATGAGGTACAGGTCGACGTAGTCGAGGCCGAGCTTGCCGAGCGATTCGTCGAAGGCGCGCAGGGTCGAGTCGTACCCCTGCTCGGAGTTCCACAGCTTGGTGGTGACGAACAGCTCCTCGCGGGCGATCCCGGAGCCGGTGACGGCCTTGCCGGTGCCCGCTTCGTTCCCGTAGATGGCGGCGGTGTCGATGCTGCGGTAGCCCGCCTCCAGGGCGGTGGTGACCGTCTGCGCCGCTTCGCCGTCGGGCACCTGCCAGACACCGAAGCCGAGTTGCGGCATCGCGACGCCGTTGTTGAGGGTGATGAAGGGGACCTTGCTCACGAGCGGTCGATCCTTACGTCGTCGGTTGGGTACTCCCATGGTCAACGATCATCCCGGTGGACGCATTCCCGCCGTCGAAGTTGGCGCGATACCGACCCGTCGTCCTCGGTCCAGACCATTGACCGCGACCCGTCAACGCGGGACTCTGCTTCAGATGGCTGAACGACGCACACCGACATGAACCTTGGTGCGGCGTGCGTCGCTCGGCGGAACCCCCGCCCCCCACCTCTCAGGGGTCGTCGCGCTCCGGTCGCGGGACACGACACCGGTCGCCCGGCTGCCTCTTCCGCAGGGAAGGACCACCGACATGAACGCATCCCGCAGGGCGGTGCTCGGCGCGGCACTCGGCGGCGCGGTCGCGGCCGGACTGCCCGCGACCCCCGCGAGCGCCGCCTCCTGGCAACTGCGCTGGTCGCCCTCCGCGAGCCGCGACGGGCTCCGGGCCTTCGAGACGATCGAGGACGACCGGGCAGGCTCGCACCCGTCCGGCGCGCCCCACATCCGTACCGAGGGCGACAACTTCCGCTTCACCATGCACACGTCCGACCGTGACACGCACACCGACCGGCAGCGCCAGGAGGTCACCGGCTGCCGCGACGGCGACTCGTACCTCCGCTGGACGTCCGGGCAGACCTGGCGGATCACCTACTCGATGTTCCTGCCCAGCTCGCTCAAGGCGACCACGACCTTCACCCACATCATGCAGATGAAGCAGCCCGGCACCGGCACCTCCCCGATCCTCGTCCAGTCGCTGCGGCGCGTCGGCGGCGTGCAGACCATCGAGCTCAAGGTGTTCACCGGTGACGTCCTCGTCGGCCGTACCGACCTCGGACCGCTCCACGACAAGTGGACCGACGTCGACCTCCGGATGAAGATCGGCAACGGCACGTCCGGCACCGTGCGCTGGATCCTCAAGAGCGGCGGCGCCACGGTGATCGACACGTCCAAGTCGGGCGTCGACACCTTCCTCGCCGACCGGGTCCGCCCCAAGTGGGGCATCTACCGCTCGCTCGGGGACACATCCGGCTCGCTCCAGAACTGCCACATGCTGCTGACCCGTATGCGGGCCTACCAGCTCGTCTGAGGCCCGCTCAGCCGTAGAGGGCGTCGACCTCGGCGGAGTAGGCGTTCTCGATCGCCTTCCGCTTCAGCTTCAGCGACGGCGTCAGCAGCCCGTGCTCCTCGCTGAAGGGATGCGCCAGGATCCGGAACGTACGGATCGACTCGGACTTGGAGACCAGGGTGTTCGCGGCGACCACCGCGCGGCGGATCTCCATCTCCAGGTCCGGGTCGCGCACCATCTCCGCGGGCGGCAGCAGCGGCCTGCCCTGGATGGCCAGCCAGTGCTCGACCGACTCCTGGTCGAGGGTGACGAGCGCCGCGATGTAGGGCCGGTCGTTGCCGACGACGATGCACTGCGCCACCAGAGGGTGCGCGCGCACCCGCTCCTCCAGGCCGGCGGGCGACACGCTCTTGCCGCCCGAGGTCACCAGGATCTCCTTCTTCCGCCCGGTGATGGTCAGATAGCCGTCCTCGTCGAGCGCGCCCAGGTCGCCGGTGGCGAGCCAGCCGTCGTGCAGCACGGCGTCGGTGGCCTTCGGGTCGCCCAGGTATCCCTGGAAGATGTTCCCCCCGTGCAGCCACACCTCGCCGTCCTCGGCGATGTGCACGGTCGTGCCGGGGATGGGCAGGCCGACGGTGCCGTAACGGGTGCGCTCGGGCGGGTTGGCGGTGGCGGCGGCCGTCGACTCGGTGAGTCCGTAGCCCTCGAAGATGGTGACGCCGGCGCCCTCGAAGAAGAGACCGAGCCGCCGGTCCATGCCGGACCCGCCGGACATCGCGTGGCGCACCCGGCCGCCCATCGCGTCGCGGACCTTCCCGTACACCAGTTTCTCGAAGAGCTGGTGCTGCATCCGCAGACCCGCGGACGGGCCCGGGCCGAGACCGAAGGCCCGGTGCTCCAGAGCCTCCGCGTACCGCACGGCCACCTCGACCGCCTTGTCGAAGGCGCCCGCCTTGCCGGCGCTCTCCGCCTTGCGGCGGGCGGCGTTGAAGACCTTCTCGAAGATGTACGGGACGGCCAGGATGAACGACGGCCGGAAAGCGGCCAGGTCGGGCAACAGCGCGCTCGCCTGGAGCACCGGCTGGTGGCCCAGTTTGACCCGCCCGCGAATCGCGGCCACCTCGACCATCCGGCCGAAGACGTGCGACAGCGGCAGGAACAGCAGGGTGGAGGCCTCGTCGCCCGGCTTGGAGTGGAACACCGGCTCCCACCGGCCGATCATCGTGTCCGCCTCGAACATGAAGTTGGAGTGGGTGATCACGCAGCCTTTGGGGCGGCCCGTGGTGCCGGACGTGTAGATGATCGTGGCCACCGAGTCGGGCGTCACCGCCCGCCGGTGCCGGTGCACCACGTCGTCGTCGATGTGCGCGCCCGCCGCGACCAACTGCTCCACCGCGCCCGCGTCCAGCTGCCACAGCCGCTTCATCAGCGGCAGCCGGTCGATCACCGAGCCGATCGTCATGGCGTGGTCCTCGTACTCGACCATGCACGCGGAGACCTCGGAGTCGTGCAGCATCCAGAAGACCTGCTCGGCCGAGGATGTCGGGTACAGCGGCACGGACTGGGCCCCGACGGTCCACAGCGCGAAGTCGAACAGCGTCCACTCGTAGCGCGTACGGCACATCAGGGCGACCCGGTCGCCGAACCGCACGCCGTGCGCGAGCAGCCCTTTGGCCAGCGCCAGCACCTCGTCGCGGAACTGCGCCGACGTCACGTCCTGCCAGCGGCCCTCACTGTCCTTGCGGCCGAGCGCGACGTGGTCGGGGTCGTCGAGGGCATGGTCGAAGACCGCGTCCGCAAGTCCACCGACCTGAGGCGCCGCGGCCATGGGTGGGACAGTGAACTCGCGCAATGGCTGCTCCTTGTGGCGCTCCGCACAGCGCCGTGACCGTACCCCACGATTTCGTCGGGCGGGAGGGTCCCCGTGAACTGTGGACGAAAGACGTAGACACAGGTCAGGGGTGGTGGACGGAGAGCGGACGGCCGCACGGGAGCCGATTACTGACCGGTGGGTAAGGAGTCCGGCTCCCAATCTCCACCGAATCTGTACGGCGTGATCACCGCCGCTCTACGGGCGACGGTCCCGGTCCGTACCGGATGGAACGCTTCCGTCGAGTTTGCGGCGCACGGTGTCCGGTCGGGGGTCGCTGTCGCCGGTCGCCGGTCGGCCGCCGTTGCCGTCAGCCGGGCGCGGGGCCGTGGAGCCGGTCGCCCGCCGCCAGCAGCGAGGCGGCCAGCGCCGTGGCGGCCTCCTTGGCCGCGTCCCTGCGGCGGCCCTGGAGAAGCACGAAGTCGACGGTACCCAGCTCGGGCAGTCCCGCCCGGTCGGGAACGGTCACCAGGCCGGGCGGGATCAGCCCCCGGGTGTGCGCCATCACGCCCAGACCGGCGCGGGCGGCGGCCACCAGCCCGCTGAGACTGCCGCTCGTACAGGCGATCCGCCAGGACCGGCCCGACTGCTCCAGCACCTCCAGGGCCCGCGCCCGGGTGACGGCCGGCGGCGGGAAGAGGATCAGCGGCAGCGGGCGCTCGGGATCCACCCGCAGTCCCTCTGCCGAGATCCACACCATGCGGTCCCGCCAGACCAGCTCGCCGTGCGTGGCGCCAGGGCCGCGCTTGGCGAGCACCAGGTCCAGCCGGCCCGCCTCCAGCCGCTTGTGCAGGGTGCCGGACAGCTCCACGGTGAGCTCGAGGTCCACCTCGGGATGGTCGCGGCGGAACGCCTCGAGGATCTCCGGCAGCCGGGTCAGTACGAAGTCCTCCGACGCGCCGAACCGCAGCCGCCCGCGCAGCCGGGTGCCCGCGAACCAGGCGGCGGCGCGCTCCTGCGCCTGAAGGATCGTGCGGGCGAAGCCGAGCATGGCCTCGCCGTCCTCCGTCAGCTCCACGCTGTGGGTGTCGCGGCTGAACAGCGGCCGGCCGGTTGCGTCCTCCAGCCGGCGCACGTGCTGGCTGACCGTCGACTGGCGAAGCCCGAGCCGGCGGGCGGCCTGCGTGAAGTTCAGCGTCTGCGCCACGGCCAGGAACGTGCGCAGCTGGGTCGGGTCGTACACGCCGTCCATCGTAGACGCGGTCATCGCGGAACGTGATGGCAGTGAGTGCGGTGTACGGGATTCCCGATCGGCCGCGCGGAGAGGAGCATGGAGAGGGCACGACCCTGACCGAGAGCAAGTGGAGCACATGAGCCGCCGCCGTACCCCGCGCCTGCCGTCCTGGCTGCCGATCGACCCGTACATCCTGGCGCTGCTCGGGACCGTGGCTCTCGCGGCACTCCTGCCGGCCTCCGGCCGGGCGGCCGACGTCGCGGGCGGGGCGTCGACCGGCGCGGTGGCCCTCTTGTTCTTCCTCTACGGCGCGCGGCTCTCCACGCGCGAGGCGCTCGACGGACTGCGGCACTGGCGACTGCACGTCACCGTGCTCGCGGCCACGTTCGTGGTCTTCCCGCTGCTGGGACTCGCCGCCCGCGGGCTCGAACCGGCCGTGCTCACGCCCGCGCTCTACAGCGGGCTGCTCTTCCTGTGCCTGGTGCCCTCCACGATCCAGTCGTCGATCGCCTTCACCTCGATGGCGCGGGGCAATGTGCCCGCGGCGATCTGCGCGGGCTCCTTCTCCAGCCTCGCCGGCATCGTCCTCACGCCGCTGCTGGCGGCCCTGCTGCTGGGCGGCGGCGCCGGAGGCTTCTCCGCGGACTCGCTGCTGCGGATCGTGCTGCAACTCCTTGTGCCCTTCCTTGCGGGCCAGTTGCTGCGCCGCTGGGTGAGCGGCTTCCTGGTCCGCCACAAGAAGGTGCTCGGATACGTCGACCGGGGCTCGATCCTGCTCGTCGTCTACACGGCCTTCAGCGAAGGCATGACCGCCGGCGTCTGGCAGCAGGTCACCCCCGTGCGGCTCGGCGCGCTGCTCGCCGTCGAGGCGGTGCTGCTGGCGGCGATGCTGACGGTCACCTGGTTCGGCGCGAAGCGCCTCGGCTTCGGGCGGGCGGACCGGATCGCGATCCAGTTCGCGGGCTCCAAGAAGAGCCTCGCGGCGGGACTGCCCATGGCGACCGTGCTGTTCGGGGCGCAGGCGAGTCTCGCGGTGCTGCCGCTGATGCTCTTCCACCAGATGCAGCTGATGGTCTGCGCGGTGATCGCGAAGCGCCGCGCCCACGACCCGGACCCCACCGCGCCGGCCCCGCGCCGTGCGACGTCCGCGCCCGACGCGCCTGCCGCGCCTGCCGCGCCTGCCGCGCCTGCCGCGCTGCGAAGCCGATGAACGCCGCGAAGCCGGTGAGCCCTGCGAACCGATGAACCTGCGCACCCGGTGAACGCGGTCCGACCGGCCGCGCCGACGCGAAGACGCCGACCGGTCCGGTCCTTGGAGCCGCGGACGCGTACGGTGCCGTGGGCGCGGCGAACTCTGTCGCATCACACGACGGCGACGGCATCGCGGTGACCGCGTGTCCGGCCGCCCGCCGGCTCGGCGGGCGGCCGAACACATGGGCTCAGGGCCCCTGGACGTGTCCGGCGTCACCGCGGCCCCGGGCCGGGTACGGGGTGCACGGCTGGGAAGATCACCCGGTGACGACGTTCGCCATACGCCCTTTCGGCGCCCGCCCCTGCACCCTTGTCGTCTGCCGTGGCTGCTGCTGCGGCGACGCACGCAAGAACCCCGGTACCGACCACGCCGGGCAGCTCGCCAGACTGCGGGACGCCGCCGCCGCGTCCGGGGGGCGGCTCGCGGTGCGGACCAGTGACTGTCTCGGACCGTGCGGTCAGGCCAACGTGATCGTCGTGCAGCCGTCGACCGAGGGCCGCCGCCGCGGGGCGCGTGCCGCGTGGATCGGCTGGGCGCTCGACGACGACGCCACCGACGACGTGCTGGCGTGGGCGGCGGCCGGCGGGCCCGGGATCGCCGAACCGCCGGCGACGCTCACGCTCCAGATGATCCCGCCGCCGTCCGGCGGCGTCCGCACGCGGTAGCCGCGCTCGCCGCCGCCGTCCCGGCGACTCGGGACCGCGCCCGGTCGGCCGGGACGGCGGCGGGACAGGTCCACTTCGGCATCGTCCGCGGCGGAGCGGACGTCGGCGAGCCCACTGGGCGTGCGCCCCGGCGTCGACCGGTCCGCCCGCCCGGTGGTCGGTGTCCTCCAGGTTGCAGCCGACCGCGCCGATGTCCAGCAGCCGGTCCACCAGTTCACGCGGCCGCATGCCGGATCCCGCTTCTGCGTCCACCGTGACCGGGACCGACACCGTCCGAGCGACCGGCCGGCCGCGGCGAACATCTCCTGCCACGGCGCGCCCTCGCCGTCGGGACGACCGAGCACCGCCCAGACGGCGGCGTGGGAACCCGGCTTCGGCCACGACCGCCGCGCCGGCCGCGTCCCATACGTTGGGCAGGACGAGCGTCTCTTTGCCGTGCGGCTCGCGGAGCCTTGCGGCGCGAGCCTTCAGAGGTTCCGCCACGAGCGAGGTCGAGGGGGTGCCCCCGCCGAGCGGCGCTTCCTGCTTCGGGCCTGCCGTCGCGGTGCCGCGTGACCTGACCGTCCTCGACATCCCCGCCGCCCGTTCGGACGCGTGTCGGTTGCCCGCCGTTCGGGTCGCCGGTGGTATGGCAGGGGCCGCTGTCGCAGGGCCGACTCCCGTCAGCCGCGAGGGAAGGGCCCGTCCATGCCAAGGACCGTCATGGGGATACCGCTCAAAGGGACCGCGGGCACGGTGGCCGGGGCGTTGGTGATGCTCCTCGGAGCGGTCGGCCCGGCGTCCGCCGGCGGCCCCGGCGGCGACGCCACCGTGGTCCTGAAGTGGAAGTCCTGCAAGGGCGAGGCGCAGGCCGGGTTCGAATGCGCGGTGGCGAACGTGCCGCTCGACCACGCCCGCCCCGATTACCGCAGCATCGAGCTCGCCGTGATCCGTCACCGCAGCGCCGAGCCGGCCGAGCGGCTCGGCACGCTGTTCTTCAACCCCGGTGGTCCGGGCGGCCCCGGGACCGTCGGGCTGCCGGAACTGTACGAGAAGTTCCCACGCGCACTGCGCGACCGCTACGACATCGTCAGCTGGGACCCGCGAGGCGTCGGCGAGAGCACGGCCGTGCGCTGCTTCGTCACCGCGGAGGAAGCCACCGTCTGGCACGCCCAGGTGCCCCCGTTCCCGGTGGGCGAGAAGGAACAGCGCGCGTTCACAGCGGCGTACTCCGATCTTGCCCAGCGCTGTGAGCGGCGCGATCCGGAGCTGCTCCGCCACGTCTCGACCGCCGACACGGCCCGCGACCTGGACCTGCTGCGCCGTGCGGTGGGGGAGGAACGGCTGCATTACTGGGGCATCTCCTACGGCACACTGATCGGCGCGACCTACGCGAACCTGTTCCCCGAGCGGGTCGGGCGCCTGGTGGTCGACGGGAACGTGGACCCGCGTGCATGGGCGAACGGGGGAGCGACCGGTGAGCCCGAGCTGAACACCTTCCTGCGGCTCGGCTCCCACCGGGGCTCCGCCGAGACGCTGGGACAGTTCCTCGACCACTGCGGCCGCGCACCCGTGGAGCGCTGTGTGTTCTCGGCAGGCAGTCCGAAGGCGACCCGTGCCAAGTACGACTCCCTGCTCCGGCGCTTGGAGAGCCGGCCGGTAGGGGAGTGGACGTACGCACGGACAGTGAGCGAGGTGCGCGGCGAGCTCTACACCGTGCACCCCGGCTGGGCCGGGACCGCGGACACGCTGGAAGCGCTGTGGGACGGCCGGGCGCCCGTGGAGCCCACGGCTTCGGCAGGGCCGGCGCGGTACCCGGGCTTCGAGCAGTCGCTCGCGGTCCTGTGCGCGGAGAGCCCCAACCCGCGGTCGCCGGGACGCTACCTTGACCTGGAACGGCGGGCGGTGGCGGAGGCAGGGGCGCTGGGTCGCTGGTGGGCGTGGGCCAACGAGCCGTGTGCCGCTTGGCCTGCCCGGGCGGCGCACCCTTACACCGGCCCGTGGAACCGGCCGACCGCCCACCCGGTGCTGGTGGTCAACCCGACCTACGACCCCTCCACCCCGTACACCGCGGGCCGCGCGATGGCCGAGGAACTGGGCAGGGCGCGGCTGCTGACACTCGACGGGTACGGGCACACCGCTCTGGACAATCCGAGCGCATGCGTGGCGCGTCATGTGGTGCGCTACTTCCTCACCGGTGCCCTGCCGCCGGAGGGGACCCGGTGTGCCCAGGACCTCCCCCCGTTCGTCGAGCGGGCCGCGGATCCGGCGGCGCCGACCGTGTCGGCGGGCACGCCGTCCGAGCGCCGGCTGCCGGGCGCTGCGACTGAGGGATCGCTGCCGTACAGCGTGTGGCCGCCGGCGGTCTCGGGCCTGTTGCCCGCGTACCGTGCCCCGGCCCCCTGATCAGCGGCCTCCGGACAGGCCGCTGAGCGGCCGCGCACACGGAGGGACCCGGCCGGCGCAGGGGGCGCTCCCCGCCGGCCGGGTCCGTATCCCGTGCAGCGGGGCGCGTCAGACCCCAGTGCGCAGGGCGATGCGCTCGTCGCCCGCGTACACGTTCATGTTGTTGCCGCGCAGGAAGCCGACCAGCGTCAGACCGGTCTCCGCCGCCAGGTCCACCGCCAGCGACGACGGCGCGGAGACGGCCGCCAGCACCGGGATGCCCGCCATCACCGCCTTCTGCGCCAGTTCGAAGGACGCCCGACCGGAGACAAGGAGGATCGACCGGGAGAGCGGCAGCCGGTCGTCCGTCAGCGCCCGGCCGACGAGCTTGTCGACCGCGTTGTGCCGGCCCACGTCCTCCCGGATGTCGAGCAGCTCGCCCTCCGGGGAGAACAGCGCCGCCGCGTGCAGGCCCCCGGTCCGGTCGAACACCCGCTGCGCCGCGCGAAGCCGGTCGGGGAGGCCGGCGAGCAGAGCGGGCTCGACGCGGACCGGGGGAGTGTCGGCGATCGGGAAGTGCGCCGTGGTGCGTACGGCGTCCAGGCTGGCCTTGCCGCACAGGCCGCAGGACGACGTGGTGTAGACGTTCCGCTCGAGGGTGATGTCCGGGACCGGGACACCGTCCGCGAGCGCCACGTCCACCACGTTGTACGTGTTGGTGCCGTCCTCCTTGGCGCCCGCGCAGTACACGATCGACCGCACCTGGGAGCCGGCGTGCAGCACGCCCTCGCTGACCAGGAAACCCGCCGCGAGCGCGAAGTCGTCGCCCGGGGTGCGCATGGTGATGGCGAGCGGCTTGCCGTTCAGCCGGATCTCCAGCGGCTCCTCGGCCACCAGTGTGTCGGGACGGGACGTGACCACCCCGTCCCTGATGCGGATGGTGCGGCGGCGCTCCGTGACCCGTCCCATGGCGATCAGTCCCATTCGTTCGATCAGCGCTGCTGTACGTGTTGGTAGCCGAAACGGCCCTTGATGCAGAGGTTGCCGTGGGTCACCGGGTTGTCGTGCGGCGAGGTGACCTTGACGATCTCATTCTCCTGCACATGCAGGGTGAGGTTGCAGCCGACGCCGCAGTACGCGCACACGGTCGTCGTCTCGGTCTGGGCCGACTCGTCCCAGGTCCCGGCCGCGCGCATGTCGAACTCGGACTTGAAGGACAGCGCCCCCGTCGGGCACACCTCGATGCAGTTGCCGCAGTACACGCACGCCGAGTCGGTCAGCGGCGCGTCGTGCTCCGTGGAGATACGGGCGTCGAAGCCGCGCCCCGCGACGGCGATGGCGAACGTGTTCTGCCACTGCTCGCCGCAGGCGTCGACGCACTTGTAGCAGAGGATGCATTTGTCGTAGTCGCGGACGTAGAGGTCGTTGTCGATCTTCGGTTCCTCGTTCACACGGGCCGCTTCCGGGCCGAAGCGGTCCGGCTTGGCCTCGTACTCCTTGATCCACTCCGCGGCCCGCGGCGTCGTGGACAGGTCCGTGGACGAGGCCAGCAGCTCCAGCACGACCTTTCGGCTGTGCCGGGCGCGCTCCGTGTCGGTCAGCACCGTCATGCCGGGCTCTGCGCGCCGGGAGCACGCGGGCGCGAGGGTACGTGCGCCCTCGACCTCCACGACGCACACCCGGCAGGCGTTCTTGGGGGTCAGCGTGTCGCCCTGGCAGAGCGTCGGTATGTCCTTGCCGGCGGCACGGCACGCGTCGAGGATCGTGTCGCCCTCGGGGACTCTGACCTCCTGGCCGTCGAGGGTGAACTCGACCAGCCGGCGCGGCATGTGGAGGGGGATGGCGGTCATTCGTAGGCTCCCAGCCGGTCGATGGCGGATTCGACGGCGTTCCAGGCGGTCTGCCCGAGGCCGCAGATGGAGGCGTCCCGCATGGCCCGGCCGACCTCGCGCAGCAGGGCGATGTCACCGGCCGCGTCGGCGCCCGTACGGTCCTTGATGCGGTGCAGCGCCTCCTCCTGTCGGACCGTGCCCACCCGGCAGGGCACGCACTGGCCGCAGGACTCGTCGCGGAAGAACTCCGCGATGCGCAGCAGGACGCGCGGCAGTTCGACGGTGTCGTCGAGGACGAGCACCACACCGGACCCCAGCGTCGTACCGGCGGCGCGGGTCCCCTCGAAGGTGAGCGGGATGTCCAGCTCGTCGGGGCGTACGAAGCTGCCGGCGGCCCCGCCGAGCAGGACCGCGCGCATCGTGGCCGGCGGGCCGGCGAGCTCGATCAGCTCGCGCAGGGTGACACCGAACGGCAGCTCGTAGATGCCGGGACGGGCGACGTTGCCGGACAGGCAGAACAGCTTCGTCTCCTCCGTCCGTCCGGTGAGGATCGGCAGGACGTTGACGAGCGTCTCGACGTTGTTCACGGCCGTCGGCTTGCCGAACAGGCCCTTCTCCACGGGGAATGGCGGCTTGGTGCGGGGCTCGCCGCGGTACCCCTCGACGGAGTTGAAGATCGCGGTCTCCTCGCCGCAGATGTAGGCGCCCGCGCCGCGCCGGATCTCGATGTCGAACGCGTAGCCCTGGCCGAGGACGTCCTGGCCGAGGAGCCCGCGGGCGCGGGCGGAGGCGATGGCGTTCTCCAGGAGGCCGAGCGCGCGGGGGTACTCGCCGCGGAGGTACAGGAAGCCCTTGTGGGCGCCGATGGCGTAGCCCGCGATCGTCATCGCCTCGATCAGGGCGTACGGATCGCCCTCCATCAGTACCCGGTCCTTGAAGGTGCCGGGCTCGCTCTCGTCCGCGTTGCAGACCAGGTAGTGGGGGTGGTCGGCCTGTGACGCCGTCGCCTGCCACTTCCGCCCGGTGGGGAACGCGGCCCCGCCGCGTCCCAGGAGCCCCGCGTCGGTGACCTCTCGGATGACACCGGCGGGGCCCAGGGCGAAGGCGCGGCGGAGGGCGGTGTAGCCGCCGTGGGCGCGGTAGTCGTCGAGGGAGGCCGGGTCGACGACGCCGACGCGTGCGAGCAGGGTCAGCGCCGGGTCCCCCGCCTGGGGGACGGCGGCGCCGGCCGACGGCTCCGCGGGGGCGAGGTCCGGGGCGGCGGTGGCGGCGGCGAGGGCGGTGGGGGTGGCGGGAGCGATGACGGCGGTGGCGTAGGCGGGTTCTCCCCCGCCGCGCCCCTCCCCACCCCGTGGCTCCGCCCCGCCCCCCACGCCCGCCCGCACCCCGGCGGCTCCGCCCCCGGCCCCGCGCGCATCGAGCGCCGGCGGGGCTGGACTTGCGTCCCGGCTCTGTCCTGAATCCCGCGGATCGAACGTCGGCGCGGCGGGACGGGCCCCTTGGGCGGGGCTCTGGCCGGTTCGCTCCGCGGGATCAGCCCGGCCGGCGTTCGAGGCCACCGCACGGAGCGCGGTACCGGGGTCGGGGTCGGAGCCCGGAGTGCCGCCACGAAGGGGCGATCCGGGGGCCGGGGCCTGTCCCGGTGCCGGAGAGGGGGAGGTCCCCGCGCGGATCAGCAGGGCCGCCGGTGCGCGTTCGCACAGGCCCAGGCAGGGGCTCGGCTGGACGGAGACGTCCGGGCCGAGGGCGGCCGCCGCCGACAGCGAGCCGCCGCGCGCCGCGCACGCCAGGTCCGTGCACACGTGCAGCACCTTCGCGGGCCGCGGCCGCACCGAGAACATGGAGTAGAACGTCGCCACCCCGTACGCCTCCGCCGGCGGCACCGTCAGACGCCGGCAGATGTAGTCGAGCGCCCCTTCGCTCAGCCATCCCACCCGGTCGTTGACCGCGTGCAGCGCGGGGAGCAGCAGGTCGCGGCGGTCCCTGGCCGCCGCGCCTCCACGCGCCCAGCGCAGCTCGTCGGACGAGCGGCCGGAGCCGCCCTCCCAGCCGGTCTCCGGAGCGCCGAGCAGCGCGTCGACCGCTTCCCGTTCCGCGTCGGTCGCCTTCGCGGTTTCGGTGAACTTCAGGTCCATGCGGGCACCAGCTTCTCGATCCGGACGGCCGAGGCCTTGAACTCCGCGGTGCCGGCGATCGGGCAGTTCGCCTCGATCGTCAGGGAGTTGGTGTCGACCTCGTCGGGGAAGTGCATCGTCATGAAGGCGAGCCCCGGCCGCAGCCCGGGGTCGACCCACACAGGGGCGGTCACGGAGCCACGGCGTGAGGTGACGCGGACCTCCTCGCCGAACCGGACCCCGTACGCCTCCGCGTCCTCGGGGCAGAGTTCGATGTACTCGCCGCGCCGCAGCGGCGAGGCGAAACTGCCGCTCTGCACGCCGGTGTTGTACGAGTCGAGCCGTCGCCCGGTCGTCAGCCGCAGCGGGTACGACTCGTCGGTGAGGTCGACCGGCGGGTCGTGCCGCACGAGCCCGAACTCGGCGGGCGCCCCGCGCCTGGCCGGGTCCTTCTCCCACAGCCTGCCGTGCAGGAAGCTCGACGGCAGCTCGGAGACGTCGGGGCAGGGCCATTGGAGGCCCTGGTGCTCCTCCAGCCTCTCGTACGTCATGCCGTAGTGGTCGGGGGAGAGCGAGCGCAACTCGTTCCAGACGGCCTCCGAGTCGTCGAACTTCCAGTCGTGGCCCAGTCGTTCGGCGATGTCGCAGATGATGGCGATGTCCTCACGGGCCTCGCCCGGCGGCACGAGCGCGGCCCGCACCCGCTGCACCCGGCGTTCGCTGTTGGTGGTGGTGCCGTCCGTCTCCGCCCAGCCCGCCGTCGCGGGCAGCACCACGTCCGCCAGCTCGGCGGTCCTGGTCAGGAAGATGTCCTGGACGACCAGGTGGTCGAGCGACTCGAGCCGCCGTACGGCCTGCCCGCTGTCCGCCTCCGACTGGGCCGGGTTCTCGCCGATGCAGTACACGGCACGGAGCTCGCCGCTCTCCATCGCCTCGAACATCTCGGTCAGCGTCTTGCCGTAGCGGGGCGGGACGGCCGCGCCCCAGGCGCGTTCGAACTTCTCGCGCGTCTCGGGGTGGAGGATGTCCTGGAAGCCGGGCAGCCGGTTGGGGATCGCCCCCATGTCGCCGCCGCCCTGCACGTTGTTCTGACCGCGCAGCGGCTGGACGCCCGCGCCGTACCGGCCGACGTGACCGGTGAGCAGGGCGAGGTTGATCAGCGCCCGGACGTTGTCGGTGCCGTTGTGGTGCTCGGTGATGCCGAGGGTCCAGCAGAGCTGGGCGCGTTCGGCGGTGGCGTAGGCGTGCGCCAGTTCCCGGATCGCCGCGGCCGGCACGCCCGTCACCTTCTGCGCGGCGCTCAGGGTCCACGGCTCGACGAGCTCCGCGTACTCCTCGAAGCGGGTCGTCGCACGCTCCACGAAGGCCCGGTTGACCAGGCCGGCGTGGATGATCTCGCGTCCGACGGCGTGGGCGAGCGGAATGTCGGTGCCGACGTTGAGGCCGAGCCAGCTCTCCGCCCACTCGGCGGTCGAGGTGCGGCGCGGGTCGACCGCGTACATCTTCGCGCCGTTGCGTATCCCCTTCAGTACGTGCTGGAAGAAGATCGGG
This sequence comes from Streptomyces kurssanovii, assembly GCF_040677245.1. Lineage (NCBI taxonomy): Bacteria > Bacillati > Actinomycetota > Actinomycetes > Kitasatosporales > Streptomycetaceae > Streptomyces > Streptomyces kurssanovii. The sequence goes on along the minus strand of NZ_JBFAQK010000007.1, from coordinate 160,343 downwards.
TGCGCGAAGCGGGCGTTGGAGCCCCACATGACGATGAGGTCGGTGTGGTCGACCTCCTCGTAGGAGGACGTGCCGCCGCCGGAGCCGAAGACCGCGGACAGGCCCGCCACGCTGGGCGCGTGACAGGTGCGGTTGCACGAGTCGACGTTGTTGGTGCCCATCACGACACGGGTGAACTTCTGTGCCACGTAGTTCATCTCGTTGGTGGCGCGGGCGCAGGAGAGCATCGCGAAGGCGTCGGGCCCGTACGCCTCGCGGGTCCGCCGGAAGCCGGCCGCGGCCCGCTCCAGCGCCTCGTCCCAGCTCGCCCTGCGCAACTGCCCGTCGTCGCCGCGGACCAGTGGATGGGTGAGCCTCGGATACCGCTTCTGCGGCTTCTTCTTCATGCTGCGCTCCCTGTGGAGGGGATCGAGGTCGATGCGAGGAGGTCGGCGAGTGCGTGCACGGCGCACAGCTTCGGTACGGGGGTCTTCGTCAGCGCGGCCAGTTCGACGACGGCGGCGAGCAGCACGTCCAGCTCGAGCGGCTTCCCCTTCTCCAGGTCCTGGAGGGTGGAGGTCTTGTGGTCGCCCACGCGCTCGGCGCCGGCGAGACGCCGCTCGACGGAGATCTCCGGCCGGCAGCCGACGGCGGCCGCGACCTCGAGCGTCTCGTGCATCATCGTCTCGACCAGCGCCTTCGTGTCCCGGTGGCGGCAGATCTGCGCCATCGTGGCCCGGGACAGCGCGCTGATCGGGTTGAAGGAGATGTTGCCGAGCAGCTTGATCCAGATGTCGTTGCGCAGATCCGGTTCGACGGGGCACTTGAGCCCGCCGGCGATCATGGCGTCGCTGAACTCGGCACAGCGCGCCGAAAGGGTCCGGTCCGGCTCGCCGATGGAGAACCGGGTGCCTTCCAGGTGCCGTACCACGCCGGGTGCCTCGAGTTCCGTGGCGGCGTAGACGACACAGCCGATGGCGCGTTCCGGCGGCAGGGTCGCGCTGACGGCGCCGTCCGGGTCGACGCTTTCGATGCGGCGGCCGGCGTACGGCCCGGGCAGGCCGTGGAAGTACCACCAGGGGATGCCGTTCTGGGCGGCGACGACGGAGGTCCGCTCGTGCAGCAGCGGGTGCACCAACGGGCCCGACGCCGCGTACGAGTTGGCCTTGAGACCGAGGAAGACATGGTCGACGGGGCCGACGGACGACGGGTCGTCGGTGGCGTTCGGACGGGCGGTGAAGTCACCGCGGGGACTGAGCACACGGACGCCGTCGCGGCGCATGGCCGCGAGATGGGCGCCGCGGGCGATGAGATGGACCTCGGCGCCGGCGCGATGGAGCGCGGCCCCGACATACGCGCCGATGGCTCCGGCGCCGACAACTGCGACTTTCACGGGGCTCTCCGTTCGGTTGACGACCGAGCGAGGGAGGAATGTGATGAGGGTGAGTCGACAGAATATTGTCTACAGTATGCCTTTCGGGGGGTCAAGGGTCGCGTCGCACCGGGCCCGCGAGTGCCGCGCACCCTTCGGGAAGCTCCAAAGTCCGGGGCGGGAAGCTGTGGGATCACATGCCGCCGTACCGGTCGGTAGCAGCCAAGACTGGGTCTTTCCTGCCCACTGATCGAGGAGAACCCCATCCATGACCGGCTCACGTGTCGTCGCGCTCGGGCACTATCAGCCCTCCAAGGTGCTCACCAACGACGACCTGGCGGCCATGGTCGACACCAGTGACGAGTGGATCCGCAGCCGTGCCGGCATCCGGACCCGCCATGTCGCGGGGCCCGACGAGCCGGTCGACGAGCTTGCCGCGCACGCCGCGGCCAAGGCGCTGGCCGCCGCAGGGCTGACGGCCGCCGACATCGATCTGGTGCTGGTGGCGACGTCGACCGCTGTCGACCGCTCGCCCAACATGGCGGCGCGGGTCGCGGCCCGGCTGGGAATGGGCTCGCCCGCCGTGATGGACCTCAATGTCGTCTGCGCCGGCTTCACCCACGCCCTCGCCACCGCCGACCACACCCTGCGGGCCGGGGCGGCCTCCCGGGCGCTGGTCATCGGGGCGGACAAGATGGCCGACATCGTGGACTGGACCGACCGCTCGACCTGCGTACTCGTCGGTGACGGCGCCGGCGCGGCCGTGGTCGAGAGCGTCCCCGACGGAAGGGAGCCGGGCATCGGCCCGGTGCTGTGGGGTTCGGTCCCCGAGATGGGGCACGCGGTGCGGATCGAGGGCACCCCACCGCGCTTCGCGCAGGAGGGCCAGGCCGTCTACCGGTGGGCCACCACGCAGCTGCCGCCGATCGCCCGCAAGGTCTGCGAACGTGCGGGCGTCGCGCCGGAGGACCTCGCGGCCGTGGTGCTGCACCAGGCCAACCTGCGGATCATCGAGCCGCTCGCGCAGAAGATCGGCGCCGTCAACGCCGTCGTCGCCCGCGACGTCGTCGACTCCGGCAACACCTCGGCGGGGTCGATCCCGATGGCGCTGTCCAAGCTGGTCGAGCGTGGTGACATCGGGTCTGGCGACCCGGTGCTGCTCTTCGGTTTCGGCGGCAACCTCTCGTACGCGGGCCAGGTCATCCGCTGCCCCTGACAGTCCGGGGCGGCACACTGAACGGCATGGCGAACAAGCGGAGCGCCGGGCTGCTGCTGTGGCGGCGGCGGGAAGCCGGCGTCGAGGTCCTGATCGGGCACATGGGAGGCCCGTTCTGGGAGACACGCGACGAGGCGGCATGGTCGATTCCCAAGGGTGAGTACACCCCCGACGAGGAGCCGATGGCCGCGGCGCGGCGGGAGTTCGAGGAGGAACTCGGGCTCCAGGCCCCGGAGGGGGAGTGGCATCCGCTCGGCGAGGCACGCCAGTCGAGCGGCAAGCTCGTGACGGCCTGGGCGCTGGAGGGCGATCTGGACACCTCCCTCGTCGTGCCGGGAACCTTCACCATGGAGTGGCCGAGGGGGTCGGGCCGGCTCGGCGAGTTCCCGGAGGTCGACCGGGTGCGGTGGTGCGGGCTGGACGAGGCGCGGCAGAAGCTGGTCAGCGGCCAGCGGGTCTTCCTGGAGCGACTGATTCCGCTCGTCGGACGGGACGGTTGACGTGACCGGTTCGGGACCCGTCGACGTGACCGGCATCTCGGTGTCGGTGACGATTGCGCTCGGTAGACTGTAGACGATAGCCAATTCCTCGATCGCTGTAGTCGTCCGTAGTCGTCCGCTCCATCGCCCGGAAGGGGACCGCCGATGCTGTCCGCAGGACTGCCGCAGGGAACCGTGCCCAAACTGGAACGGCCCGGCCCGCTGCGTGAGCGCGTGTACGAGGCGCTGCTGGAACTGATCACCACCCGCGCGCTGCGGCCCGGCCAGCACCTGGTCGAGAGCGAGCTCGCCGGTCATCTCGGCGTCTCCCGACAGCCCGTGCGCGAAGCGCTGCAACGGCTCAACACCGAGGGCTGGGTCGATCTTCGCCCCGCCCAGGGCGCGTTCGTCCACGAGCCGACCGAGTCGGAGGCCGACCAGCTCCTGTCCGTGCGCACGCTGCTGGAGGCGGAGGCCGCCCGGCTCGCGGCCGCGAACTCCGGCACGGCCGGCATCGAGGCCCTCGAGGAGCTGTGCGCCAAGGGGGAGCAGGCCGTCGCGGACGACGACGTCGACCTGGCGGTCGCCACCAACGCCGCCTTCCACGCCAAGGTGATGGAGCTCGCCGGCAACCTGGTCCTGGCGGAGCTCGCGGGGCAGGTCGACCGCCGTGTCCGCTGGTACTACACCCCGGTCGCCCGGCAGCGGGGGCGCCAGTCATGGATCGAGCACCGCGAACTGATCGCGGCGATCTCCGCCCGTGACGAGACGCGGGCCACGGAGGTCATGCGGGCGCACACGGAGCACACCCGCAAGACCTACCACCAGCACGAGCAGTCCTGACGCGGCGCCCGGCCAGGCGGCCGGGCGGTTCGGGCCGGACCGGCGGTCCGGGCGGCGGGTGAGGGCCGGCGGTCCCGGCGGGGGGTTCGGGCGGGGGTGGGTTCGAGCGGGGGTCAGGGCCGGCCCGCGGACGGCCGCATGTCGCCGTGCCGAGGCCTTCCTGTCGGTGGTAGCACTGAGTGCGCGCCGACGAAGGAGAGCCGTCATGGGAAGAATCGTGATCAGCGAGAACGTCTCGCTCGACGGAGTCGTCCAGGATCCGACCGGTGACGAGGGCTTCGAGCGCGGCGGCTGGTTCGCCCGGATCGGGGACAAGGACCGCGGAGGGTGGGCAGAGGCCGAGTTCGACGAGGCGCTGCGCGCCGATGCCCTGCTGCTGGGGCGGCGGAGCTACGAGTGGTTCGCGGCCCGGTGGCCCTCCCGGAGCGGCGCGTGGGCGGACAGGCTGAACAGCATGCCCAAGTACGTGGTGTCCTCCACCCTCGAAGATCCGGACTGGAACAACTCGTCGGTATTGAAGGGCGAGGTGCCGGGTGCGGTGTCGAGGCTGAAGCAGGAGCTCGCCGGGGAGATCGTCGTCTACGGCAGCCGTCAGCTCGCCCGCACGCTGATGGAGCACGATCTGGCCGACGAGCTGCGGCTGATGGTCCACCCGGTCGTGCTGGGCGCAGGCGAGACGGTCTTTGGCGGGACCAGCGAGGAGATGTCCGTCCGCCTCCTCGACAACCGCACCGTCGGCGACGGTCTCGCCTACCTCACCTACGAGTTCGTCCGCGACGCCTGACGTCCGTACGCCCGCCTCCGTACCCCCTCCAGCCGGGGCGCGCGCGTCCACCCGGCCCCGGTACGGGCAAGGACGACGGGGCTCCGTGCCGGCCTGACGGCCGCTCTTTGTCCCGGGTGTGGAGAAAGTTGGGCCGGAACTGCGCGCAAGTTCTTCCCAGTTCGGTAAAGCGCTGCTACGTTCCCCTCGAAAGCCCGACGGAGACAGCCGACTGGGTCCCCAGCCGAAGGCCAGGGGAGGGGAGGGGCACGTGAGACGGATGACCGCTCGACCCGCGAACGCGCATCAGGCGCGACTGCTCCGGCTGCTGCGTGACGGCGGGCCCAACTCGCGCGCGCAGCTGGGGGACCAGGTCGACCTGTCCCGGTCCAAGCTCGCCGTCGAGGTCGACCGGCTGCTCGAGACCGGACTCGTCGTCGCCGACGGGCTCGCCGCCTCCCGCGGCGGCCGCCGGTCCCACAACATCAGGCTCGCGCCCGCGCTCCGATTCCTCGGTGTGGACATCGGCGCCACGTCGATCGATGTCGCCGTCACCAACGCCGAGTTGGAGGTCCTGGGGCATCTCAACCACCCCATGGACGTCCGCGAGGGCCCGGTCGCCGTCTTCGAGCAGGTGCTGTCGATGGCCGCCAAGCTCAAGGCCTCCGGTCTCGCGGAGGGCTTCGACGGCGCGGGCATCGGCGTCCCCGGCCCGGTCCGCTACCCCGAGGGCGTGCCGGTCGCGCCCCCGATCATGCCCGGATGGGACGGCTTCCCCGTACGGGAGGCCCTCAGCCAGGACCTCGGCTGCCCTGTCATGGTCGACAACGACGTGAACCTGATGGCCATGGGCGAACAGCACGCCGGTGTCGCGCGTTCCGTCGGGGACTTCCTGTGCATCAAGATCGGCACGGGTATCGGCTGCGGCATCGTCGTCGGCGGTGAGGTCTATCGCGGTACGACCGGCAGCGCCGGCGACATCGGCCACATCCAGGTCACCCCGGAGGGCCGCGCCTGCGCGTGCGGCAACCGGGGCTGCCTGGAGGCGCACTTCAGCGGCGCCGCCCTCGCCCGCGACGCCGAGGACGCGGCGCGGGCGGGCCGGTCGGTGGAGCTCCTCACCCGGCTGGAGGCGGCCGGGCGGCTCACGGCCGTGGACGTGTCGGCGGCCGCCGCGGCCGGCGACGCCACGGCACTGGACCTCATCCGTGAGGGAGGGAACCGCCTCGGCCAGGTCATCGCCGGGCTCGTCAGCTTCTTCAACCCGGGTCTCGTCGTGATCGGCGGCGGGGTCACCGGCCTCGGCCACACCCTGCTCGCGAGCGTACGGACCCAGGTCTACCGGCAGTCCCTGCCGCTCGCGACCGGCAATCTGCCCATCGTGCTGGGCGAGTTGGGACCGACCGCCGGCGTCATCGGCGCGGCCCGGCTCATCAGCGACCACCTGTTCTCGCCGGCCTGACAGGGCCGGACGACCCGCAACGCACCACAGCACCGCAACGCACCACAGCACCGCACGGCACGGCACGGCACCACAGCAAAGCACCGCACGGCACCACACCACCGTTGCAGTACCGAACGGCATCACCCGCATCACCCCGCAGTCCCGGAACACCACGGCGCCACCCGCACGCCGACACCAGCACCACCCGCACGCCCCCGTGCCACCCGGCACACCGCGCCGCGAACGGCGGCGCCCCGCACTGGTCGCATGGCACCCCCAGGCCACGCCCGCTCCCACCCGTACGCCCCGGCACGCGTGACGCCAGGGGCGCCCCAGAGCCGCCCGTAACCGCTTCCGTACCCCCGTCCCGCCCTGCCCGCTCACCGGCCGCACCCGCCGAGGGGATTCGTCATGGCACCAGAACCACCCCTGCTCACCATGTCCGGCATCACCAAGTCGTTCCCGGGCGTCCGCGCCCTGGACGGCGTGGACCTCGAGGTCCAGGCCGGTGAGGTCCACTGCCTCCTCGGCCAGAACGGCGCCGGCAAGTCCACCCTGATCAAGGTGCTCGCCGGGGCCCACCAGCCCGACGGCGGAGAGATCACCTGGCGGGGCGAGGCCGTTTCCCTCAAGTCGCCCATCGCCGCCATGCGCCTCGGCATCGCCACGATCTACCAGGAACTCGACCTGGTGGAGGGGCTGTCCGTCGCGGAGAACGTCTTCCTCGGGCACGAGCCCACCACGGCCGGATTCGTCGTGCGCGGCGGGACCGCCCGCACCGCTGCCGCCGGTCTCCTCAAGAGGCTCGGCCACCCGGAGATCGACCCCTCACGGCTCGTCGGCGACCTCTCCGCGGCGCAGCAGCAGATCGTCTCCATGGCCCGCGCCCTCTCCCACGAGGTACGGCTCATCGTGATGGACGAGCCGTCCGCCGCGCTCGACCCCGACGAGGTCGACAACCTCTTCCGCATCGTGGGCGACCTGACGGCGGAGGGGGTCGCCGTCGTCTACATCTCCCACCGTCTGGAGGAGATCCGGCGGATCGGCGACCGGGTCACCGTCCTCAAGGACGGCAGGGCCGTCGCGGTCGGCCTGCCGGCCAAGTCCACCCCGACCCGCGACGTGGTCGCCCTGATGACCGGGCGCAACGTCGAGTACGTCTTCCCCGAGCGTCCCGCCGTCGGCGCCGCCGCGGGCAGGGAACCGGTGCTGAGGGTCGAAGGGCTCACCCGGCACGGCGAGTTCGCGCCCGTCGACCTGGAGCTGCGGCCCGGCGAGATCGTCGGCCTGGCGGGACTGGTCGGTTCCGGACGCAGCGAGATCCTGGAGACCGTCTACGGCGCACGCAGGGCCGACGCCGGCCGGGTTCTCGTCGACGGCACCGTCCTGCGGCCCGGCAGCGTCCGTGCCGCCGTCCGCGCCGGCATCGGCCTCGCCCCCGAGGAACGCAAGGCGCAGGGCCTGCTGATGCTCGAGTCGGTCACCCGCAACGTCTCGATCTCCACCCTCTCCCGCTTCTCCCGTTCGGGCTGGCTCGACCACCGTGCCGAACGGGCCGCCGCGCAACAGGCCACCAGGGAACTCTCGTTGCGCCCCGACAACCCCGACGCCCGTATCCGCACCCTCTCCGGCGGCAACCAGCAGAAGGCGGTGCTCGCCCGCTGGCTGCTGCGCGGCTGCAAGGTGCTGCTGCTGGACGAGCCGACCCGCGGGGTCGACGTCGGCGCCCGCGCCGAGCTCTACGCAGTGATCCGCCGGCTGGCCGACGAAGGCCTCGCCGTACTTCTCGTATCCAGCGAAGTGCCCGAAGTCCTGGGCCTCGCCGACCGGGTGCTGGTGCTCCGCGAAGGCAGCGTCGTGCACACGGCGGACGCCCGGGAGCTCGACGAGCACCGCGTACTCGACCTCGTGATGGAAGGGAGCTGAGACGGCATGACGCAGCCGGCCACCCCGGCGCAGCAGGACGCGCCGATGCCTGCCGCCAAGTCCGCACCGGACAAGGGGGGTTCACGCCGTCCGCTCGGACTGCGCCTCGACGTCCGCAATCTGTCGCTGCTCGGTGTGCTCGCCGTGCTCGTGGCGGTCGGCGGCATCACCAAACCGGACGAGTTCCTCGCGACGAGCAATCTCCAGCTCGTCCTCACGCAGGCGTCCGTCATCGGTGTCGTCACCGTCGGCATGACCTTCGTGATCACCAGCGGAGGGATCGACCTGTCCGTCGGCGCCATCGTGGCGCTCGCCTCGGTGTGGGCGACGACGGTGGCGACCCAGGAGTACGGCTTCACCGGCATCCTCTTCACCGCCGTGATCGTGGGCGTCGGCTGCGGGCTGGTGAACGGCCTGCTCATCGCCTACGGCCGGATGGTGCCCTTCATCGCCACCCTCGCGATGCTCGCCTCCGCCCGCGGTCTCGCCCTGCAGATCACGGACGGCAAGACCCAGATCGTCACCGTCGACTCCGTGCTCGACCTCGGCATCAGGGACGCCTACATCCTCGGCATCCCGCCCCTGGTCCTGGTCTTCGCCGCGGTCACCGTCATCGGCTGGCTCGTCCTCAACCGCACCACCTTCGGCCGGCGCACCGTCGCCGTCGGCGGCAACGCGGAGGCCGCCAGGCTCGCCGGGATCGACGTCCGCCGCCAGCGGCTCTATCTCTACCTGCTGTCCGGCCTGTGCTGCGGCATCGCCGCCTTCATGCTGATCGTGCTGGCCGGCTCCGGCCAGAACACCAACGGCAACCTCTACGAACTCGACGCCATCGCCGCGGCGATCATCGGCGGCACCCTGCTCAGCGGCGGCCGCGGCACCATCGTCGGTTCCGTCCTCGGTGTCCTCGTCTTCACCACGATCACCAACATCTTCGCCCTCAACAACCTCGAGAGCGCCGTCCAGCAGATCGCCAAGGGCGCCATCATCGTCGCCGCCGTACTGGTCCAGCACCGGACCCTGCGCGGCGGAGACGCCTGACGCGCCGCAGCGTGCGCGGGGGCCGGGCCTGACACCGCCGCCGCGCACCCCCTCTCCGTACGTCCGCAGCACCCGCCAAGACCGCCCAGTTGAAGGGGTAGACCCGCCATGCCAGAAACCCCGTCCACCAGCCGCAGAGGACTGCTCTTCGGCACCGCCGCGATCTCCGCCGGCGCACTGCTCACCGCGTGCACCAGCAACGAGCCCAAGAAGCAGGAGGCCGCCACCGACAACGCGCCGGTCGCCGACGACAAGCCCGGCAAGGCCGTCACCATCGGCTTCGCGGGGCCGCAGGCCGACCACGGCTGGCTGAACGCCATCAACCAGAACGCCAAGTCCCGCGCGGAGCGGTACTCCGACGTCACCCTGGAGATCACCGAAGGGTCCAACGACACCGCCGCCCAGATCGGGCAGGTCCAGACCCTGATCAACAAGAAGGTCGACGTCCTGGTGATCCTGCCGGCCGACGGCAAGGCCCTCACCCAGGTGGGTCTCCAGGCCATGAAGGCGGGCATCCCGGTCGTCAACCTGGACCGCATCTTCGCCTCACCGCAGGCCTACCGATGCTGGATCGGCGGCGACAACTACGGCATGGGCCTCAACGCCGGCAACTACATCGGCGAGCAGCTCAAGGACAAGCCGAACGCCAAGGTCATCGAGCTCGCCGGGCTGGACAACCTGGAGCTCACCAAGCAGCGCACCCAGGGCTTCGACGACGCCCTGAAGAACTACCCCAACATCAAGAAGGTCGCCCGCCAGGCGGCCGACTTCACCGTGGAGTCGGGCCAGGCCAAGATGGCCCAACTGCTCCAGGCCCAGTCGCAGTTCGACGCCCTGTGGAACCACGACGACGACCAGGGCGTGGGCGCGCTGCGCGCCATCGCGCAGGCGGGTCGCAAGGACTTCCTGATGGTCGGCGGCGCCGGCGCGAAGTCCGCGATGGACGCCATCAAGGCCGACGACAGCGTCCTCAAGGCCACTGTCCTGTACCCGCCGACGATGGCGGCGTCCGCCATCGACCTCGCCCGCGCCCTCGGTCAGGGCAAGGGCGTCAGCGGCATGGCCGAACTGGAGATCCCGGCCTCCCTCACTCTCTACTCGGCCGTCGTCACCAAGGACAACGTCGACGAGTACCTGCCCACCGGTTTCAACTGACCGGAGGCGCGCCCGCCCCCACCGAGCACACCGACGAGACCGTTGACTCCGACGAGGAGGATTCCGTATGCAACAGAGGGACAGTGAGGCCGCACCGCCGACACTCGGCGTCGGCATGGTCGGATACGCGTTCATGGGCGCCGCCCACTCCCAGGGGTGGCGCACCGCGGGACGTGTCTTCGACCTGCCGCTGCGGCCGGTCCTCGCCGCGATCGCCGGCCGTGACGCCGCCGCAGTGCGTGCCGCGGCCGGCAAACACGGCTGGGCCGCGGCGGAGACCGACTGGCGCGCCCTCGTGGCCCGCGACGACGTGCAACTCGTCGACGTCTGCACACCGGGCGACAGCCATGCGGAGATCGCGATCGCGGCGCTGGAGGCGGGCAAGCACGTCCTGTGCGAGAAGCCCCTGGCGAACTCGGTCGCCGAGGCGGAGGCCATGGTCGCGGCGGCCGCCCGGGCGCGGGCGAACGGCCAGCTGGCGATGGTCGGCTTCAACTACCGCAGGGTGCCTGCTCTCACCTACGCCCGCCGGCTGATCGCCGAGGGCAGGATCGGCACCCTGCGGCACGTGCGGGTGACCTACCTCCAGGACTGGCTGGTGGACCCGGACTTCCCGCTGACCTGGCGCCTCGAGCGCGAGCACGCGGGGTCCGGGGCGCTCGGCGACCTCGGCGCCCACATCGTCGACCTGGCGCAGTACCTGGCGGGGGAGACGCTGGTGGGGGTCTCCGCCCAGCTGGAGACGTTCGTCAAGGAACGCCCGCTGCTCCAGGGCGCCTCCGCCGGCCTGACCGCGTCGGGCGGCACGCGGCGGGGGCCGGTCACGGTCGACGACGCGGCCGTCTTCACCGGCAGGCTGGAGTCCGGGGCGCTGGCCACGTTCGAGGCGAGCCGGATGGCCTCGGGCCGCAAGAACGCCCTGCGGCTGGAGATCAACGGCGAGCAGGGCTCGCTCGCGTTCGACCTCGAGCGGCTCAACGAGCTCTCCTTCCACGACCACCACGAGCCCGCCGCCACGGCCGGCTTCCGCAGGATCCTCGTCACGGAGGCGGAGCACCCGTATCTGGAGGCCTGGTGGCCGCCGGGCCACGCGCTCGGCTACGAGCACACGTTCGCGCACCAGGCCCGCGACCTGGTCGAGGCGATCGCGTCCGGCACCGACCCCGTTCCCTCGTTCGCCGACGGGCTCCAGGTCCAGCGGGTGCTCGCGGCGGTGGAGGAGAGCGCACAGAAGAACTCCGTCTACACCCCCGTACAGGCGGTGGAGGCGGTACAGGCTTGACGGCCGGCACAGATCCGGCAGGACCCGGTTTGGAGGCGCCATGCCACGCCCGTTCACACTGTTCACCGGCCAGTGGGCCGATCTGCCGCTCGAGGAGGTCTGTTCACTCGCCCGCGACTTCGGCTACGACGGTCTGGAACTGGCCTGCTGGGGCGACCACTTCGAGGTCGACAAGGCCCTGGCCGACCCGTCCTACCTCGACGGCAGGCACGCCCTGCTGGAGAAGTACGGCCTCAAATGCTGGGCCGTGTCCAACCATCTGGTCGGCCAGGCGGTCTGCGACAACCCCATCGACGAGCGCCATCAGGGGATCCTGCCCGCCCGGATCTGGGGCGACGGGGAACCGGAGGGCGTACGGCGGCGGGCCGCCGCGGAGTTGAAGGACACCGCGCGGGCCGCCGCGGCCTTCGGGGTCGACACCGTCGTCGGTTTCACCGGCTCGTCGATCTGGCATCTCGTCGCGATGTTCCCGCCGGTGCCCGAGCGGATGATCGAGCGCGGCTACGAGGACTTCGCCGAACGCTGGAACCCGATCCTCGACGTCTTCGACGCCGAGGGCGTCCGCTTCGCCCACGAGGTGCACCCCAGCGAGATCGCCTACGACTACTGGACCACGAAACGCGCCCTGGAGGCGGTCGGCCACCGGCCGGCCTTCGGGCTCAACTTCGACCCGAGCCACTTCGTCTGGCAGGACCTGGACCCGGTCGGCTTCCTGTACGACTTCCGGGACCGGATCTACCACGTCGACTGCAAGGAGGCCCGTAAGCGTCTGGACGGGCGTAACGGGCGGCTCGGTTCGCACCTTCCGTGGGGCGACCCGCGGCGCGGCTGGGACTTCGTGTCCGCCGGACACGGGGACGTGCCCTGGGAGGACGTGTTCCGGATGCTGCGCTCGATCGGCTACGAGGGACCCATCTCGGTGGAGTGGGAAGACGCCGGCATGGACCGCCTGATGGGCGCTCCGCAAGCGCTTGCCGACCTGAAGCGCTTCGACTTCGATCCGCCGTCGGCCTCGTTCGACGCCGCCTTCTCGGGCGGCGACAGCTAGAAACGCCCAGGTACGGCCCGGTGGCGAGGAATGCCGCCGGGCCGGTCAGGGCTGCCCGGACACGCCTTTGTCCTGTGCTGGGAAAAAGTTCAACTTCTCTGCTGCACAAGGGCTTTCGGTCCAGGACCAACCCGGCTACGGTCCCATCTCGTGTACACGACATAGGTGGTTCGGGAGTGACGGCGCACTCCGGTTCCACGGCACACCGCCCCGTTCGACCGGCCTTACCGGAGGACATTCGTGCACAGAACAAGGCCCAGGGCCCGCAAGGCCCTCGCACTCCTCACCGGCGGTCTCCTGGCCGCCGGCTCGCTCGCCCTCACCGCGCCGACCACCGCGTCCGCCGCCGACCCCCAGACGGCGGTCGCAGCGGCCGCGGAGGAATTCCAGCAGGTCACACTCGCCAAGGGCGGTGAAGAGACCGGCGAACCCATGTCGCTGGCCGTCCTGCCCGACCGCAGTGTGCTGCACACCTCCCGCAGCGGCGAGCTGCGTATGACGGACGCCGCCGGCAACACCCGCGTCGTCGGCACCGTCCCCGTCTACTCGCACGACGAAGAGGGGCTCCAAGGCGTCGGCCTGGACCCGAACTTCACGCAGAACCGTTTCATTTACCTCTACTACGCACCGCACATGGACACCCCCGCGGGCGACGCCCCCAACGAGGGCTCCGCGGCCGACTTCGCCAAGTACGACGGCGTCAACCGGCTCTCGCGGTTCGTGCTCCGTGAGGACGGCACGCTGGACAACGCCAGCGAGAAGAAGATCATCGACATTCCGGCGACCCGCGGCATCTGCTGCCACGTCGGCGGCGACATCGACTTCGACGCCGAGGGCAACCTCTACCTGTCGACCGGCGACGACTCCAACCCCTTCGCCTCCGACGGCTACACGCCCATCGACGACCGGCCCGGACGCAACCCCGCGTACGACGCCCGCCGCACCTCCGGCAACACCAACGACCTGCGCGGCAAGATCCTGCGCATCAAGGTCGGGGCCGACGGCTCCTACTCCATCCCCGAGGGCAACCTCTTCGCCCCCGGCACGGACAAGACCCGCCCCGAGATCTACGCGATGGGCTTCCGCAACCCGTTCCGCTTCAGCGTCGACAAGAAGACCGGCGTCCTCTACGTCGGCGACTACGGCCCCGACGCCGGCACCGCCGACCCGAAGCGCGGACCGGCCGGCCAGGTCGAGTTCGCCCGCGTCACCGGCCCCGGAAACTTCGGCTGGCCGTTCTGCACCGGCGACAACGACCCGTACGTCGACTACGACTTCGCCACCAAGACCTCCGGTGCGACGTTCGACTGCGCGAACCTGAAGAACACCTCGCCGCACAACACCGGCCTGGTCGACCTGCCGCCCGCGCAGCCGGCCTGGATCCCGTACGACGGCGGCTCCGTCCCCGAGTTCGGCAGCGGCTCCGAGTCCCCGATGGGCGGCCCGGTCTACCACTACGACGCCGCGCTCGACTCCCCGGTGAAGTTCCCCGAGGCGTACGACGGTGACTTCTTCGCCGGAGAGTTCGGCCGGCGCTGGATCAAGCGCATCGACACGGCCGAGGACGGCGCGGTCCGCTCGATCAACCCCGTTCCGTGGACCGGCACCCAGATCATGGACATGGCCTTCGGCCCGGACGGCGCGCTGTACGTCCTCGACTACGGCACCGCCTGGTTCGGCGGCGACGAGAACGCCGGCCTGTACCGCATCGAGAACGCCACCGGCGGCCGCTCCCCGGTCGCGGAGGCCTCCGCGGACAAGACGTCCGGCCAGGCGCCGCTGCGCGTCACCTTCTCCTCGGCCGGAACCACCGACGCGGACGGCGACGCCCTCACCTACAGCTGGGACTTCGGCGACGGCGCCACCTCCACGGAGGCGAACCCCGTCCACAACTACACCAAGAACGGCACCTACACGGCGACCGTCACGGCGAAGGACCCGACGGGCCGCACCGGCTCCGCCAGCGTCCACGTCGTCGTCGGCAACACGGCGCCCAAGGTCAAGCTCGAACTGCCCGCTGAGGGCGCCCTGTTCGACTTCGGCGACGAGATCCCGTTCAAGGTGACCGTCACCGATCCCGAGGACGGCACCATCGACTGCACCAAGGTCACGGTGAACTACGTCCTCGGCCACGACAGCCACGGCCACCCCATCACCTCCGCCAAGGGCTGCGAGGGCACCATCAAGACCTCCGCCGACGGCGGACACGACCCCAACGCCAACATCTTCGGAGTCCTCGACGCCGAGTACACCGACGGCGGAGGCGGCGGTCAGGCCGCGCTGACCAGCCACGACCAGGCCCAGCTCCAGCCCCGCCACCGGCAGGCCGAGCACTTCGACGGCCAGTCCGGCATCAAGACGTACGACAAGGCGGCCGCCCACGGCGGCAAGACCGTCGGTGACATCGACAACGGCGACTGGATCTCCTTCGAGCCGTACAACCTGACCGGCTCCAAGAAGCTCACCGCCCGCGTCTCCTCCGGCGGCGCCGGAGGCATCCTCGAGGTGCGCACCGGCTCCGCGGCCGGCAAGCTCCTCGGCTCCGCACCGGTCCCCGTCACCGGCAGCTGGGAGACCTTCCAGGACATCGACGTGGCCCTGCGGGGTGTCCCCGAGCGGACCACGGAACTCTTCCTGGTCTTCAAGGGAGGCGCCGGAGCGCTGTACGACGTGGACGACTTCAAGCTGTCCGAGACCCCCGTCGACAAGGCCGCCGAACGCGTCCTCGTCTTCTCGAAGACCGGCGGCTTCCGCCACGACTCCATCCCGGCGGGCATCACGGCCCTGAAGGAACTCGGCGGCTCCGCCGGGATCACCGTCGACACCACCGAGGCGGCCGGCCAGTTCACGGCCGCCAACCTCGCCAAGTACGACGCGGTCGTGTTCCTCTCCACCACGGGTGACGTGCTCAACGCCGAACAGCAGAAGGCGTTCGAGGACTACGTCACGGCAGGCGGCGGCTACATGGGCGTCCACGCCGCGGCCGACACCGAGTACGACTGGGAGTTCTACGGCGGCCTCGTCGGCGCCTACTTCGCCTCCCACCCGCACATCCAGCCCGCCACCGTCCGCGTCGAGGACCACGACCACCCGGCCACCTCGCACATCGACGGCCCCTGGGAGCGCACCGACGAGTGGTACAACTACCGCACCAACCCGCGTGAGCAGGCCCGCGTCCTCGCCACCCTCGACGAGACCACCTACCAGGGCGGCACCATGAAGGGCGACCACCCGATCGCCTGGTGCCAGACCTACGAGGGCGGCCGCGCCTTCTACACCGGCGGCGGCCACACCAAGGAGTCCTACACCGAGCCGGCCTTCCGTCAGCACCTCCTCGGCGGGCTGAAGTACGCGACCGGCCAGGTGACGGCCGACTGCAAGCCGCGGACCGGCTACCGGACCATCTTCAACGGCGAGACCCTCGAGGGCTGGAAGCAGGCCGGGCCGGGCAAGTTCAACGTCGTCGACGGCGAACTGCGCACCGAGGGCGGCATGGGCATGCTGTGGTACCAGGCCAAGGAACTCGGCTCGTACTCGCTGAAGCTCGACTGGAAGATGGAAGGCGACGACAACTCCGGCGTGTTCGTGGGCTTCCCGGCCTCCGACGACCCGTGGTCCGCCGTCAACAACGGCTACGAGGTCCAGATCGACGCCACCGACGCCGCCGACCGCACCACCGGCGCGGTCTACGGCTTCAAGTCGGCCGACCTCCAGGCCCGTGACCAGGCGCTGAAGCTGCCCGGTCAGTGGAACAGCTACGAGATCCGGGTCGAGGGAGAGCGTCTGCGGGTCTTCCTCAACGGAGTGAAGATCAACGACTTCACCAACACCGACCCGGTCCGCAGCCTCAAGGACGGCTACATCGGCATCCAGAACCACGGGGCCGACGACCAGGTGTCCTTCCGGGACATCCAGCTGAAGGAGCTGCCCTCCTAGGCCGCAGGCCAGGGCCGCCCATTTGCCGGCGGCGGGCGGGGAGGCGCCGTACCCCCCGCCCGCCGTCCTCCACCACATCGGAACATCGACTGGCAGGGAGGCAGCCCGTGACAGACGGGAATGCACGCACCGGAGTCTGGTTCGTCGGAGCACGCGGCTCAGTGGCCACCACAGCCGTCGCCGGATGCGCGGCGGTCACCGCCGGGCTGCACCCGCCGACCGGCATGGTCACAGAGACCCCGGCCTTCGCCGGGGCCGGGCTGCCACCCCTGTCCTCCCTCGTCTTCGGCGGACACGACACCGCCCACTGCCCGCTGCCCAAGCGCGCGGAACACCTCACGGAAGCGGGCGTCCTGCCGCACGGGCTCGCCTCCGCGGTGCGGGCCGAACTGGCCGCCGCCGACGCCGGGATACGGCCCGGCGGACCGGGCGCCGGCGACACCCGCGGCGACGAGGAACTCATCACCGCCTTCGCCGCCGACATCGACGACTTCCGCACACGCAACAGCCTCGCCCGTGTCGTGGTCGTAGGCGTCTCCTCCACCGAGCCGCTGCCCGAACCGGGCGCCCTGCGGCTGCCGCCCAGCTCCCTCTACGCGGCCGCCGCCGTGCGGGCCGGCTGCCCCTACGTCAACTTCACCCCCTCCACCGGGCTGCGCACCGACGCCCTCACCGACGCCGTCGCGGCCAGTGGACTTCCCCACGCCGGCCGCGACGGCAAGACCGGCCAGACACTGCTGCGGGCTGTGCTCGCCCCGATGTTCGTGCAGCGGGCCCTGGACGTACGGGCCTGGTCGGGCACCAACCTGCTCGGCGGCGGGGACGGGGCGGCCCTGGCCGACCCCGCCGCCGCGGCGGCGAAGAACGCCGGCAAGGAACGCGTCCTCGCCGACACCCTCGGGCACACACCGCAGGGCGAGGTCCACATCGACGACGTCCCCGCGCTCGGCGACTGGAAGACCGCCTGGGACCACATCGCCTTCGAGGGCTTCCTCGGGTCGAGGATGATCCTCCAGACCATCTGGCAGGGCTGCGACTCCGCACTGGCCGCACCGCTGGTCCTGGACCTGGCCCGGCTGCTGGCCCGGGCCCACGAGGCGGGCCTGTCCGGGCCGCTGCCCGAACTGGGCTTCTACTTCAAGGACCCGGACGGCGGACCGGCGGGCCTCTCGGAGCAGTTCGCCGCCCTCCTCGGCTTCGCGGACCGTCTGCGGGAGGCCGGGTGAGGCCGCGCGACTGGGCCGAACTGCTGCGGGTGTCCGCCCTGTTCACCGTGCCCGGTGACGCCCTCGCGGGGGCTGCGTCGGCCGGAGCGCGGCCCAACCGCGGCACGGCGCTCGCCGTGGGCGCCTCGCTCTGCCTGTACGAGGCGGGCATGGCGCTCAACGACTGGTCCGACCGCGACGAGGACGCGATCGACCGGCCCCACCGCCCGATCCCGTCCGGACGGATCTCTCCTCGTGCCGCCCTGGGCGCGGCCGGAGCACTGACGGCGGCGGGCCTCGGCCTCGCCGCCCGCGCCGGCCGCCCCGCCCTCGCCGTGGCGACGGCGCTCTCGGCGACGGTCTGGGCGTACGACCTCCACCTCAAGCACACGAAGGCCGGCCCGGCGGCGATGGCCGCGGCCCGCGGTCTGGACCTGCTGCTGGGCGCGGCGGCAACGTTGTCCGCGGGCGGCCGCCCGGCGGCGGGCGGCGGCGCGGTTGCGGGCGGTGGCGTGGTGGCGGCACGGCCGGACACGGCGGTACGAGGGACCCGGCGGGCCGCCGCGACCGCTGCCGCGACCGCCGGGTCGTCGTCCACCGCGCGGACGGCACGGGGGGCGGCGTCCGCCGCGGCCCGTCACCGGTTCCGGGCAGGGCGCGGCGGAGGGTCCGTCCGCGCCGCCGCGCCCGCAGCCGCGGTGCTGGCCGCGCACACGTACGCCGTCACCACCGTGTCCCGCAACGAGACGCAGGGCGGCTCGACCCGCGCCCCGCTCGCCGCGCTCGCGGCGACCGGCGCGGTCGCCGCCTTCGCCGCGCGGCCTCGCGGGACGGCTGCGCCGGCCGCCGCCGTGGCGCTCGCCGCCGCGTACGCCCGTACCGCCGCCGTCCCCTACCTCCACGCCGCGCTCAACCCGTCCCCGCCGTTGACCCAGCGCGCCGTCGGCGGCGGAATCCGCGCCATGATCCCGCTCCAGGCCGCCCTCGCGGCCCGCTCCGGGGCGGGCCTCACCGGCCTCGCGGTGATGGGCCTCGTACCGCTCGCCCGCAAGCTCGCACGGAAGGTGAGCCCGACATGAGCCCCGACCCCATCCCGGAACCGGACCCGGCGAGCGGCACCCACCCGGGCCGGGCCGCCCGTTCCGGCCCGGACACCCGCCCCGGTACCGGCCCGGCCACCGGCACCCGCCGGGGAACGGGAGCTGCCGGCGACGCCGGTCCGGCCGGCCAGGGAAACCTGGCCACCGGCACTGGCCCGGACGCCCGCACGAGCCCGGACACCCGTTCCGGCCCGGACACCCGTTCCGGCCCGGACACCCGCACCGGTACCGGTACCGGCACGGCCGCCGGCACCCGCACGAGCCGGGACTCCCGCTCCGGCTCGGGCAGCCGCCCGGGAAGCCCGGCGAGCGGTGCCGACCCCGGTACCCGCCCTGGAAGCCCCGCCGGCCGCCCGGGTCCGGACGACCGCACCGGTACCGGCACGGCCGGTGGTGCCGCCACCGGCACCCGCACGGGCCCGGACACGCGCACCGGCCCGGACGCTCGCACGGGCCGGGACGCCCGGACCGGCCCGGGCATCGGCCCCGGTACCGGCCCGGCCCCCGACGCCCGGTCCGACGCCGGCGCGGCCGGCGATCGGCTCCGGTTCGGCTATGGCACCAACGGGCTGACGGACCTCCGGCTCGACGACGCACTCGGGCTGCTCGCCGACCTCGGATACGACGGGGTCGGGCTCACCCTCGACCACATGCACCTCGACCCCCTCGCCCCCGGACTCGCCGCGCGCACCGGCCACGTCGCCCGCCGGCTCGGCGAACTCGGTCTCACCGCCACGGTCGAGACGGGCGCCCGATACGTACTCGACCCGCGTCGCAAGCACGGCCCGTCGCTCCTCGACCCCGACCCAGAAGCACGCGCCGCCCGCACCCGGCTGCTGGTCACCGCCGTCAAGGTGGCGGCGGACCTCGGCGCGCACGCCGTGCACTGCTTCAGCGGCATCACTCCGCCCGGCACCGACGCGGACACCGCGTGGAAGCGGCTGGAGGAGGCGATCCTGCCCGTGCTCGACGCCGCCGCCTTCGCCGGCGTCCCCGTCGCCGTCGAACCCGAGCCCGGCCACCTCCTGGAGAACCTCGCCGGCTTCCATCAGCTGCGCACCTCCCTCGGCAACCCCGCACCCCTCGGCCTCACCCTCGACATCGGCCACTGCCAGTGCCTGGAGCCCGAGCCGCCCGCGGACTGCGTCCGCGCGGCCGGTCCCTGGCTGCGGCACGTCCAGATCGAGGACATGCGGCGCGGCGTCCACGAACATCTGCCCTTCGGCGACGGCGAGATCGACTTCCCGCCCGTGCTCGACGCCCTCGCCGCCACCGGCTACCAGGGTCTGACCGTCGTCGAACTGCCCCGCCACTCCCACGCGGGCCCCGAACTGGCCCGCCGGTCCATCGAGTTCCTCCGTACCGCCGTCGCGAAGGGAGCACCGGCATCGTGACGCAGACCGCGCCCTGGACCCGTAAGGACGTCGAGGCCCGGCTGGCCGACGACACGGCCCGCGCCTGGCTCGGCGAAGCGCTCGCCGAGGCCGCCCGCGCCGCCCAGGCGCCGCCGACGCCGCCTTCCCCGTACACCTCGCACACCTGGGAACTGCGGTTCGCCGCCGCCGGCCGCCAGTGCGGGCAGGACAACGCGGACGCCGTCCGCACCCTGCTGCTCACCCAGGCGCGTGCGGGCATCGACACCCTGACCCGGCTCTACCAGCAGGGCAGTGCCGCCGAACGCCGCGCCGTGCTCCAGGCGTTGCCGTCCCTCGTCCAAGGACCTCACGCCGTGCATCTGCTCGACGACGCCCTGCGCACCAACGACACCCGGCTCGTCTCGGCCGCCGTCGGCCCCTACGCCGCCGCCCACCTCGACCCGCACGCCTGGCGGCACGCCGTGCTCAAGTGCCTGTTCACCGGTGTGCCCCTCGACGACGTCGCCGACCTCGAACGGCGGGCCCGCGGCGACGGCGAACTCGCCCGCATGCTCACCGACTACGCCGCCGAGCGCACCGCGGCCGGCCGCGACATCCCCCATGATCTCCACCGCGTGCTGACCCTGACCGGCGAGAAGCCCCAGCGGCCCCAGGAGCTGTGATGCGCATCTTCGACCCCCACATCCACATGACGTCCCGCACCACCGACGACTACGAGGCCATGTACGCCGCCGGTGTGCGCGCCCTCGTCGAGCCGTCGTTCTGGCTCGGCCAGCCCCGCACCTCCCCGGCGAGCTTCTTCGACTACTTCGACGCCCTGCTCGGCTGGGAGCCGTTCCGCGCTGCCCAGTACGGCATAGCCCACCACTGCACCATCGCGCTCAACCCCAAGGAGGCCAACGACCCCCGCTGCACGCCCGTCCTCGACGCGCTGCCCCGCTATCTCGTCAAGGACTCGGTCGTCGCGGTCGGCGAGATCGGCTACGACTCGATGACCCCCGCGGAGGACACGGCGCTCGCCGCCCAGCTCCAGATGGCCGCCGACCACGGCCTGCCCGCCCTGGTCCACACCCCGCACCGCGACAAGCTCGCCGGCCTGCACCGCACCGTCGACGTGATCCGCGAGTCGAACCTGCCCACCGAGCGGGTCCTCCTCGACCACCTCAACGAGACGACCGTGAAGCATGCCGCCGACAGCGGCTGCTGGCTCGGTTTCTCCATCTACCCGGACACCAAGATGGACGAGGACCGCATGGTCACGATCCTGCGGGACCACGGGACGGAGAAGGTGCTCGTCAACTCCGCCGCCGACTGGGGCAGGAGCGACCCGCTGAAGACCCGGAAGGTCGGCGACGCCATGCTCGCTGCCGGCTTCACCGAGGACGACGTCGACCAGGTCCTGTGGCGCAACCCGGTGGCCTTCTACGGGCTCAGCGGCCGCCTCCAGCTCGACATCCCGGAGCCGGAGGGCCTGCACGAGGGCAACTCCATCCTCCGCGGCGGGGAATGAGGGGAGCCGAGGATGCGCTTCCGTCACCCCGACGGCTCGACCGTCCACCTCTCCTACTGCACCAACGTCCACCCCGCGGAAACCCTGGAGGGCGTCCTCGCGCAACTGCGTGACCACTGCGAGCCGGTGCGCAAGCGCCTCGGCCGGGACCGGCTCGGCATCGGCCTGTGGCTCGCGAGGGACGCCGCCCGCGCCCTCGTCACCGATCCTGCGGCACTGCGGGGACTGCGCGCCGAGCTGGAGCGGCGGGGCCTCGAGGTCGTCACACTCAACGGCTTCCCGTACGAGGGCTTCGGCGCGGAAGAGGTCAAGTACCGCGTCTACACACCGGACTGGACCGACCCCGCACGCCTGACCCACACCACCGACCTCGCCCGGCTCCTCGCGGCGCTGCTGCCCGACGACGTCACCGAGGGCACCATCTCCACCCTCCCGCTCGCCTGGCGCACCGGCTTCGACGAGGAGGCCGCCGCCACCGCCCGCACCGCGCTGACCACCCTCGCCGAGCGGCTCGACGCCCTCGAGGAGCTGACCGGCAAGTCCGTCCGGGTCGCCCTGGAACCGGAACCCGGCTGCACGGTGGAGACCACCGCCGACGCGATCGGCCCGCTCACCGCCGTCCCGGGCGACCGGATCGGCGTCTGCGTCGACACCTGCCATCTCGCCACCTCCTTCGAGGACCCGGAATCCGCCCTCGCCGCTCTCGCCGCGGCAGGCGTCACCGTTCCGAAGGCGCAGCTGTCCGCCGCGCTGCACGCGGAGCATCCGCACCTGCCGGAAGTACGCGAGGCGCTGGCCGCCTTCGCGGAGCCGCGTTTCCTGCACCAGACCCGTACCCTCACCGCCGCCGGTTTGCGCGGGACGGACGACCTGGACCAGGCCGTCGCCGGCGGCGCGCTCCCGGACGGCGGGCCCTGGCGGGCGCACTTCCACGTCCCCCTGCACGCGCCGCCCGCCGAGCCGCTCACCTCGACGCTGCCCGTCCTCGAGGACACCCTGACCCGTCTCGTGGGCGGCCCGGAGCCGCGGACCCGCCACCTCGAGGTCGAGACGTACACCTGGCAGGCCCTCCCGCCGGAGCTGCGGCCCCGCACCCGCGGTCAGCTCGCCGACGGCATCGCCGCCGAACTCACCCTGGCCCGCGACCTGCTGACCGACCTCGGCCTCAAGGAACTGCCATGAGCGACACGCGCCCCACCCCGCTGCTGGTCCTGGACGTGGTCGGCCTCACGCCGAGGCTGCTGGACCACATGCCCCGCCTCAAGGCGCTCGCCGCCGCCGGCTCGCAGGCCAACCTGACCACCGTGCTGCCGGCCGTCACCTGCGCGGCCCAGTCGACGTTCCTGACCGGCGTCCTCCCGTCCGAGCACGGCATCGTCGCCAACGGCTGGTACTTCCGCGAACTCGGCGACGTCCTGCTGTGGCGCCAGCACAACGGTCTGGTGGCGGGCGACAAGATCTGGGACGCGGCCCGCCGTGCCCACCCCGGCTACACGGTCGCCAACATCTGCTGGTGGTACGCGATGGGCGCCGACACCGACATCACCGTCACCCCCCGGCCCGTCTACTACGCCGACGGCCGCAAGGAACCGGACTGCTACACCCGCCCACCGGCCCTCCACGACGAACTCACCGAGAAGTTCGGCACGTTCCCCCTCTTCCACTTCTGGGGCCCGGGTGCCGACATCGTCTCCAGCCGGTGGATCGCCGACGCCACCCGCCACATCATGCGCACCCGCCGTCCCGACCTGACCCTGTGCTACCTGCCGCACCTGGACTACGACCTCCAGCGCTACGGCCCCGACGACCCCCGCTCGCTGCGGGCCGCCGCGGACCTCGACGCCGTCATCGGCCCGCTGCTCGACGACGCCGAGCGTGAGGGCCGCACGGTGGTCGCCCTGTCGGAGTACGGCATCACCCGGGTCAGCCGTCCCGTCGACATCAACCGGGCGCTGCGCCGGGCCGGTCTGCTGGAGGTCCACACCCAGGACGGCATGGAGTACCTCGACCCGATGACGTCCCGCGCGTTCGCCGTCGCCGACCACCAGCTCGCCCACGTCTATGTGCGCCGCCCCGAGGACCTCGACGCCGTCCGTGAGGCGCTCGACGGGCTGCCGGGGCTCGGTGAACTCCTCGACGACGAGGGCAAGAAGGCCCACGGGCTCGACCATCCCCGCTCCGGCGAGCTGGTCGCGGTCGCCGAACCCGACGCCTGGTTCACGTACTACTACTGGCTCGACGACGACCGCGCCCCCGACTTCGCGCAGCTCGTCGAGATCCACCGCAAGCCGGGCTACGACCCCGTCGAGCTGTTCATGGACCCGCACGACCCCTACGTACGGCTCAAGGCCGCCAAGGCCGTGGCCCGCAAGAAGCTCGGCATGCGCTACCGCCTCGCGGTCGTGCCGCTCGACCCGTCACCCATCCGCGGCAGCCACGGCCGCCTCCCCGCGAGCGACGAAGAAGGTCCGCTCCTCCTGTGCTCCACCCCCCGCGCCGTCACCGGCCGCGTAGCGGCCACCGATGTGAAGTCCCTGCTGCTGCGGCTCGCCGGCCTCGACTGAGGCGGCGACCGTCACGCGTCCGCACCCCGTGAAGGAAAGAGAGATCATCGTGACCGCGTTCAACGACGATTCCGTCACCGGCGACAGCCTGCGCCGCTCGCTCGGCGTCAGCCGCCGCCGTTTCCTCAGCACCTGCACCGCCGCCGCTGCCGCGGCGATCGCCGCCCCCGTCCTCGGAGCCTCGCCGGCCCTGGCCGTGGACACGGCGGACGACAGAGCCGAGGACCACGGCCGTTCCGCTCTGGTCCCGCCCCACAAGCGCGGCATCATCCTCTACACCGTCCGTGACGCGACCGGCCGCGACCCGCTGTCCACGGATCTGCCGTCGGGCTTCCGCGAGGTCTTCCGGCAGCTGTCCCGCTACGGCTACAAGCAGGTCGAGTTCGCCGGCTACCGCCAGCACGCGAACGCCCCGGGCGGCGCGAACCTGGAGACCGTCGAGGGCGCGAAGCTCATGCGGTCCTGGCTGGACGAGTACGGGCTGACGGCGCAGGGCAACCACGGCTTCATCCCCGGCTCCTGGCCGCTGACCCCGTCGGACCTCGACACCTTCAAGCGCCATCTGGAGATCGCCAACATCCTCGGCATGGGCCACATGGGCACCGGCGGTGACCCGACCGGCAGCTCCTACCGCGCCGACTGGGACGTCGCCGCGGAGAAGTGGAACGCGCTGGGCGCCATCGCCCGCCGCGAGGGCATCAAGCTCTACACCCACAACCACGACTCGGCGTACGGGTTCCTGCTCGACGGCGGCCCGCTGGACGCCCAGGGCCGGCCGACCCGCAGTTCCGGCATCCGCAAGCTCGAGTACTTCCTGGAGGTGACCGACCCGCGCGACGTCTGGCTGGAGATGGACATCTACTGGGCGCACGTGGCGCAGTACAAGTTCCACACGTACACCGCCCACGACGGCTCCACGGTGGAGCAGGTCTTCGACCCGGCCGGTCTGGTGGTCCGCCACAACGTGCGCTACCCGCTGTTCCACGCCAAGGACGGCACGGTCAACACCCAGAACGGCCAGGGCTACGACATGGTGACGTTCGGCGAGGGCGACATCGACTACCGCAGGTTCTTCCGGCGGGTGGGGGCGAAGAACTACCACAACCCGATGATCGAGCACGACGGCGCGCCCAGCTCGACGGTTCCGGGGCAGTCCCTCGAGGTCGCCCGCAAGAGCTACGAGAACCTCGCGGCGCTGCGCGCCCGGCACTGACGGCGCGTCACCGTTCCGCCGGTGCGCCGGGCGCTCCGGCGGAACGGTCACGTCCGGAACCGTCGCAGAAAGACGCTACCGACCAGTAGTGAGAATGTCGTCTCCCGGCCATCATTAAGCGCGAGCATGTCAAACCGTCCGCCCCGTGAGGGCGGACGGCACTCCTCGAGCTGCCCGAAAACCCAGGAGACCCCCCATGCATGCACGCAGCACCCGCACGGCCGGCGCGGCCGCCGGCGCCCTCGCCGTGGCCTTCACCGTGGCCGTCCCCGCCACGACCGCACACGCCGCCACGACCACCGCCGCACCCGCCCAGGCACAGGTACAGGCGCAGAGCGTCGACTACGACACCTGGCGGCGCGACGTCGCCGCGGTCGTCGCCAAGGCCCGCCCCTACATCGAGGAACGCACCGCCGACGCGGCCGGCGAGAAGCAGGCCATCGTCCTCGACATCGACAACACCTCGCTGGAGACGCACTTCCACCCGTTCTGGAAGCTGCCCACCCCTGCCATCCAGGAGATGCGCGAGCTCGCCCGCTACGCCGACTCCCGTGGCGTCGCCGTCTTCTTCGTGACCGCCCGCCCCGGCATCATCCACTCGCTCACCGACTGGAACCTGAAGCAGACGGGCTACCCGGTCGACGGACTCTACGTCCGCGACCTGCCGGACCTCTTCGGCGAGGTCAGCGCCTACAAGACGGAGAAGCGCGCGGAGATCGAGGCCAAGGGCTACACGATCATCGCCAACATCGGCAACAACACCACCGACCTCGTCGGCGGGCACGCGGAGCGGACGTTCAAGCTCCCCGACTACGACGGCCAGTTGTCGTAGGTCCTCGGGCAGACACCTCGTACGACGGCCGGGCGGCCGCGGTGACCGGTCTCCCGGCCGCCGCGGCCGCCCGGGCCGCACTTCCCACCGTGGTCCGCTCAGCCCATGTCCCGGCTGATCGGCTGTGGATTGGCCGCGATCCGGCCCTTGCGCGGCCGCCCCGGCGGATGCAGGAATATCGCCACGAAGCCCGCGAACAGCGAGATGGAACCGGCCAGGACGAACGCTCCCGCGTAGTCCCAGGCGCCCACGACCACCGCGCCCATGCCGGAACCCAGCAGGCCCGACACCAGCTTCGAGCTGTAGACGAGGCCGTAGTTGGAGGCGTTGTTGTTCTCGCCGAAGTAGTCCGCCGTCATCGCCGCGAACATCGGGAAGATGGCGCCGCCGCCGAAGCCCGAGATGCTGGAGAACAGCAGGAACAGCGGCAGGTTGTGGATGTTGCCCGACCACAGGATGCCGTACTGCGACAGGCCGAGCACGATGCAGACGAAGATCAGGCACTGCTTGCGGCCGTAACGGTCCGAGAGCCAGCCGATCACGCCGCGCCCGGTGCCGTTCACGATCGCCTTGAGGGACATCGCCGTCGCGACGATGCCGCCCGCGAAACCGGCCTCGTCACCGAACGGCACCTGGAAGGCGATACCGAAGATGTTCACACCGGACGTGCACAGCAGACAGAACCACATCAGCGCCACCCGGCCGGTCTGCCACGCCTCCCTGGGCGTGTACTGCTTCACCGCCGGCGGGTTCTTCTCCAGCGCCCGGCGTGCCCGCGGGTCGTCGGGCTTGCGCAGCGGGTCGACCTCAGCGGGCCACCAGTTCTTCGGCGGGTCCTGGAAGAAGTAGCCCGCGACGGCGACCGTCGCGGCCAGGAAAAGACCGACGCAGACGAGCACCCAGCGGAAGTTCGTCAGGTCCATGTAGCCGGTGAAGATGAAGACGAACGGCACCGAACCGTAGGCGAAGCCGCCGTTGACGAAGCCGGTCTTGCCGCCCTTTCGCTCCGGATACCACTTGCCGACCATGTTGACGCAGGTCGCGTAGACCATGCCCGCGCCCATGCCGCTGAACATGCCGAAGCCGATGTAGGCGACGACGACATGAGGTGCGAACGCCAGGGAGACGTAGCCCAGCAGGGTGCCCACCGCGCCCAGCATCATCGCCCACCGGGCCGGCAGCTTGCCGCTCTCGCGCAGCTTGCCGGCCGGGAAGGCCACCGCGGCCTGGAAGAAGACCCACACGCCGAGCATCCAGAAGATGTGGGCACTGCTCCAGCTGTGCGCGGTGTGCAGGGTGTCCTCGGCGGACGCGAACGCGTACTCCGCCGAGCTGATGCCCATCATGCCCACCCACGGCAGGATGACCATCCACTTGCGCTTGCGGCCCATGATGTCGATATCGGTCTCGCCGATCCGGTACATGCGCCCGTTGGCGTCCGTCACCTCCCTGAAGGGGACGGATGTGGAGATGTCGGTTGTCGTCATGGTGATCGAACCCCTCGCGTGGAAGAAGTCTGGCCAGCGCCCCCTGTCCGTTTCTCTTCGCACCGGGGTCCGCGGCGAGCGGTCACCGCAGACCCCGTGGTTCGAGCCGTCGCTCAGGTCATCGACCGCCCCCCAACAGGCCCGCGGCCCGGGCCCAGGCGTACTTCGCGCCGAGCGCCGCGACCGGCTTCTCCGTCGTGTACGGGTAGGCGACGACACCGCGCTCGAAGAGGTGCTGGCACGCCTCCTCGACCTCGACGTCCCCGGCGAGCGACGCCACCACCGGCTTCTCGATCCCGCGCTCCCTGAACTCCTCCACCACGCGCGCGGTGAGCTCCGCGAACACCATCGGAGGGGTGACGATCGTGTGCCAGTAGCCCAGCACCAGCGCGTGGATCCGGGGATCCTCCAGACCCAGCCGGATCGTCGCCTCGTACGTCGAGGGCGGTTCGCCGCCGGTGATGTCGATCGGGTTCCCGGCAGCGCCGAACGGCGGGATGAAGGCCTTGAAGGAGGCGTCCAGGTCCGGCGGGATCTCCATGAGGGACAGCCCGTTGTCGACGATCGCGTCGGACAGCAGCACCCCCGAGCCGCCGGCCCCAGTGATGATCACGATGTTGTCGCCCCGCGGCACGGGGAGGACGGGCAGCGCCCGCGCGTACTCCAGCATCTCGTTGAGCCCCGGCGCGCGGATCACCCCCGCCTGCCGCAGCACGTCGTCGTAGACCGCGTCATCGCCGGCCAGCGCGCCCGTGTGCGAGCCGGCCGCCTTCGCGCCCGCCGCCGTACGGCCTGCCTTGAGGACGACCACCGGCTTCTTCCGCACCGTCTCGCGTGCGGCCTCGACGAACGCCCGCCCGTCCTTGAGGTCCTCCAGATGCATCGCGATGCACTGGGTGTTGGGGTCCTCGCCGAACCAGGTGAGCAGGTCGTCCTCATCCAGGTCCGACTTGTTGCCCAGACCGACGATCGCCGAGACACCCGTGCGTGTGGTCCGCGCGAAGCCGAGGATCGCCATGCCGATGCCGCCCGACTGCGAGGTGAGCGCCACACCGCCCTTGACGTCGTAGGGCGTGCAGAACGTGGCGCACAGGTCCTGCCAGGTGGAGTAGTAGCCGTAGATGTTCGGCCCCAGCAGCCGCACGCCGTACCGCTCGGCGATCGCCACGATCTCCGCCTGGAGCTCGTGCTCGCCGGTCTCGGCGAAACCGGACGGGATCAGCACCGCGTTGGGGATGCCCTTGCGGCCGACCTCCTCGAGAGCGGACGCCACGAACTTCGCGGGGATCGCGAAGACCGCCACATCGGGCTCGCCCGGAACATCCATCACGCTCTTGTACGCCTTACGGCCGAGTATGTCATCGGCCTTGGGGTTCACCGGATGGATCTCGCCCGGGAAACCGCCGTCGATCAGGTTCCGCATGACCGAATTGCCGATCTTGCCCTGCTCGTTGGAGGCGCCGATCACCGTTACGGACCGGGGCTGCATCAGCCGCCGCATCGAGGTGAGCATCTCCTCGCGGGAGTACTTGCGGCGCTCGGCCGGGACCTCGGTGCCGATCAGGATCCGTACGTCGGCGGCCATAACCCCCTCCGCGGAGGCGAACACCGGATTGAGGTCGACCTCCGCGATCTCGGGGAAGTCGGCGGCCAGTTCGGAGACGCGGACCACCACGTCGGCGAGCGCCTCCCGGTCCACGGCCGCACCGCCGCGCACCCCGCGCAGGATCTCCGCGGCGCGGATGCCGTCCATCATCGACAGCGCGTCCTCCCTCGACGCGGGCGCCAGCCGGAAGGTGACGTCCTTCAGCACCTCGACGAGGACACCGCCGAGGCCGAACGCCACCACCTTCCCGAACGTCGGGTCGGTGACCGTGCCGACCAGCACCTCGGTCCCGGCCGGCACCATCTGCTGCACCTGCACACCGAGGATCCGGGCCTCGGGGTCGTACTTCTTCGCGTTGGACACGATGGCGGTGAACGCGCCGCGCACCTCCGCGCAGGACTTCAGCCCGACCTGCACGCCACCCGCGTCCGTCTTGTGCAGGATGCCGGGGGAGACGATCTTCATGGCGACCGGGAATCCGATCCGGTCCGCCAACGCCACCGCCTCGTCCGCCGTCTCCGCCAGCCCCTCGGCCGGGGTCGGGATCCCGTACGCGTCGGTGACCGCCTTGCCCTCGGGGGCCGTCAGTGCCGTGCGGCCCTCGGCGAGCGCGCCCGCCAGGATCGCCCGTACCGCCGCCTGCCGCTCCGCGTGCTCCGCCACTAGATGACTCCGTTCGACTTGAGCAGGCCGAGCTCCTCGTCGCCGAGGCCCAGCTCGCCGACGTACACCTCTTCGTTGTGCTGGCCGAGCAGCGGGGACGTGACCACGTCCACGGGCGAGTCGGACAGCTTCAGCGGGCTGCCCACCGTGGTGAACGTGCCGCGCTCCGGGTGCTCGACCTCGACGACCATCTCGTTCGCCGCCAGCGACGGGTCCTCGATGATCTCCTTGGTCGAGAGGATCGGCCCGCAGGGGATGTTGCGGGCGTTGAGCTTCTCCAGCACCTCCCACTTGGGGAGCGTCGCGGTCCACTCCTCGATCAGCTGGAACATCTTGTTCAGCTTGGGCAGTCGCGCCTCCGGGGTCGCCCACTCGGGGTCCTCCGCCAGCTCGGGCCTGCCGATGAGCTCCGAGATGGGCTGCCAGCCGACCGGCTGCACGATGACGTACACGTAGTCGTTGGGGCCGCCGGGCGAGCACTTGACCGCCCAGCCAGGCTGGCCGCCGCCGGAGGCGTTCCCGGAACGGGGCACCTCGTCGCCGAAGTCTTCGTTCGGGTACTCGGCGAGCGGCCCGTGCACGAGCCGCTGCTGATCGCGCAGCTTCACCCGGCAGAGGTTGAGCACGGCGTGCTGCATCGCCACGTTGACCCGCTGGCCGCGCCCGGTGCTCTCGCGCTGGAACAGCGCGGCGAGTATCCCGGCGACGGCGTGGATGCCGGTGCCCGAGTCACCGATCTGGGCGCCCGTCGCCAGTGGCGGCCCGTCCTCGAAGCCGGTGGTCGACATGGACCCGCCCATCGCCTGGGCCACCACTTCGTACGCCTTGAAGTTGGTGTACGGGCCCTCCCCGAACCCCTTGATGGAGGCGTACACGATCCGGGGGTTGATCTCCTGGATCCGTTCCCAGGTGAAGCCCATCCGGTCCACGGCGCCGGGGCCGAAGTTCTCCACCATGACGTCGCTGCGGCGGATCAGCTCGGTGAGGATCTCCTTGCCGCGCTCCGACTTGGTGTTGAGGGTGATGCTGCGCTTGTTGCAGTTGAGCATCGTGAAGTAGAGCGAGTCGACGTCCGGTATGTCGCGCAGCTGCTTGCGCGTGATGTCGCCGCTCGGGGCCTCCAGCTTCACCACGTCCGCGCCGAGCCAGCCGAGCAGCTGCGTCGCGGAGGGCCCGGACTGGACGTGCGTCATGTCGAGGACGCGGACGCCCTCAAGAGCCTTGGTCATGGTCCTGGTCGTGTTCTGGGTCATGGCCGGCGCTCCCTACTTGTACATGGTCTGGTTCATGGTTCCGGGGGCGTACGCGTCGGGGTCCACCCACACGTTGATCAGCGACGGCAGTCCGGACTCGCGGGCGCGGTGCAGCGCGGGCGCGATGTCGGCGGGGTCGCGGACCTCCTCGCCGTAGCCGCCCAGCATCCGGGCGAACTCGTCGTAGCGGACGTCGCCGAGGGTGTTGCCGACCCGCTCGCGCTCCAGGCCGTACTTCTGCGCCTGGCCGTAACGGATCTGGTTCATGGAGGAGTTGTTGCCGACGATCCCGACGAAGGGGAGGTTGTAGCGGACCAGCGTCTCGAAGTCCCAGCCGGTCAGCGAGAACGCGCCGTCACCGAACAGGGCCACCACCTCCTTGTCGGGGCGGGCCTGCTTGGCGGCCAGGACGAAGGGGACGCCGACGCCGAGGGTGCCGAGCGGCCCCGGGTCCATCCAGTGGCCGGGGGACTTGGGCTGGACGACCTGGCCGGAGAAGGTGACGATGTCGCCGCCGTCGCCGATGTAGACCGAGTCCTCGGTGAGGAAGTCGTTGATCTCGCTGACCAGGCGGTACGGGTGGATGGGGGAGGCGTCGGAGCGCAGCTGCGGCAGCCGCTTGTCGAGCGCGGTCTGCTCGGCGGCGCGCAGCTCCTCGAGCCACGCCTTGCGCTTGACGGCCCCGCCGTTGAGGCGTCCGGACACCGCTTCCGTGACGGACTTGAGGATCAGGCCGGCGTCACCGACGATCCCGAGGTCGATGTCCCGGTTCTTGCCCACGGTCCGGTAGTCCAGGTCGATCTGCACCACCGTGGCGTCCGGCGACAGCCGCTTGCCGTAACCCATCCGGAAGTCGAACGGGGTGCCGACGATGACGATAACGTCGGCGTTGGAGAAGGCGTAGCGGCGCGAGAGCTGGAAGTGGTGCGGGTCGCCGGGCGGCAGGGTGCCGCGCCCGGCGCCGTTCATGTACGCGGGCATGTTCAGGGTGCGCACCAGCTCGACGGCGGAGTCGGTGCCGCGGGTGGTCCACACCTGGCTGCCGAGCAGGATCGCCGGCTTCTCGGCGTGGACCAGCAGGTCGGCGAGCTTCTCCACGGCCTCCGGGTCGCCGGGGCTGCGGGTGGAGGCCCGGTAGTGGCCGGCCTTCGGGACGCGCGCCTTCTCGACGGGGACCTTGGCGTCGAGCACGTCGCGCGGGATCTCCAGGAAGGAGGGGCCGGGCGCGCCGTGGTAGCACTCGCGGAACGCCATCGAGACCATGTCGGCGGCGCGCGCCGTGTCCGGCACGGTGGCGGCGAACTTGGTGATCGGCGTCATCATGTCGACGTGCGGGAGGTCCTGGAGCGAGCCCATCTTGTGCTGGGTGTGCGCTCCCTGACCGCCGATCAGCAGCATCGGTGACTCGGCGCGGAAGGCGTTGGCGACGCCGGTGACGGCGTCCGTGGTGCCCGGCCCCGCGGTGACGACCGCGCAGCCCGGCTTGCCGGTGATGCGGGCGTAGCCGTCGGCGGCGTGGGCGGCGACCTGTTCGTGGCGTACGTCGACGACTTCGATGCCTTCGTCCACGCAGCCGTCGTAGATGTCGATGATGTGGCCGCCGCAGAGGGTGTAGATGACCTCCACGCCCTCGGCTTTGAGCGCCTTGGCCACCAGGTGTCCACCCGAGATGAGTTGCTGGCTGTTGTCGTCGGGCATGGCGAAGTCCTGTCCCTTCGTAGGGGAGTCGGTGTGCTGGTCAGGAGGCGCCGGTGCGCCGCCCGGTGTGCTTCGCGGTAGATTGCATACAGTCGACGAATACTGTATGAAGCTTGTTATCCCGCATCCGGTGGGTGGTGTCCAGGGGGCGTGCGGCACTTTCATTCGTTTCGGACGAAGCACTGGGAGCCCGGCATGGATCTGTTCGAGCACCAAGCAAGGGAACTCTTCGGGGAGTACGGCATCCCCGTACCGGAAGCAGAGACCGCGCAGACCGCCGCGCAGGCCCGCGCGGCGGCGGAACGGCTCGGCGGCCGCGTCGTGGTCAAGGCCCAGGTGAAGACCGGAGGCAGGGGCAAGGCCGGCGGGGTGAAGCTCGCCGCCGACGCCGCGGCCGCGGAGGTGACCGCCCGCCAGATCCTCGGCATGGACATCAAGGGCCACACCGTGCGCACGGTGATGCTCGCCCAGCCGGTCGACATCGAGGCCGAGTTCTACGTCTCCTACGTCCTCGACCGCGCCGCCGGCGCCTTCCTCGCCATCGCGTCCGCCGAGGGCGGCATGGACATCGAGGAGGTCGCCGCCACCCGTCCGGAAGCCGTCGCCCGTATCCCCGTCGCCCCAGCCGAGGGCGTCACCGCGGCCAAGGCGGCCGAGATCGCCGCGGCGGCCGGGCTGCCGCAGGAGACCGCGCGTGTGCTCCAGGACCTGTGGCAGGTCCTGGTCCGCGAGGACGCCCTCCTGGTCGAGGTCAACCCGCTCGTGCGTACCACGGCCGGCGACATCCTCGCCCTCGACGGCAAGGTCACCCTCGACGACAACGCCCGCTTCCGGCAGGCCCGCTGGGGCGACGACGACGCCACCCTGCACGAGGACCCGCTGGAGGCGGTGGCCGCAGCGAAGGGCCTCAACTACGTCAAACTCGACGGCACCGTCGGCGTCATCGGCAACGGCGCCGGTCTGGTCATGTCGACCCTCGACGTCGTCGCCGGCTGCGGCGCCAGGCCCGCCAACTTCCTCGACATCGGCGGCGGAGCCTCCGCCGCGGTGATGGCCGACGGGCTCTCCGTCATCCTCTCCGACCGGGACGTCAACAGCGTGCTCGTGAACGTCTTCGGCGGCATCACGGCCTGCGACGCCGTCGCCGAAGGCATCGTGCAGGCCCTCGACTCCGTACGCCTGACCAAACCCCTCGTCGTACGGCTCGACGGCAACAACGCCGCCCGCGGCCGCGCCATCCTCGAGGAACGCGCCCATCCCCTCGTCCAGCAGTCCACCACCATGGACGGCGCCGCCCGCCGGGCCGCCGACCTCGCGATCTGACCGAGCCGAACGGGCGCGGCGGCGCCGAAAGGGAGGCCGCGCGGAGGCTGCGAGTGGCGGTACCTCCCAGCGGTAGCTGGGGGAGAGCAGCCGAGCGCGATCGACCGCCGACGCCGACCCGGGCGCCCCGGAGGCCGACCGACCTGCAACAGAAGGGACCGGGAATCATGGCAGTCTTCCTCACCAAGGAGAGCAAGGTCCTCGTCCAGGGCATGACCGGCGCCGAGGGCATGAAGCACACCCGCCGGATGCTGGCGTCCGGCACCGACGTGGTCGCGGGGGTCAACCCACGCAAGGCGGGCCACGTCGTCGACTTCGACGAGCGTGCCGTCCCCGTCTTCGGGGGCGTCCGCGAGGCGGTGGCGGCCACCGGCGCGGACGTCGCCGTGGTCTTCGTACCGCCCCCGTTCGCCAAGGCCGCCGTCATGGAGGCCGCCGACGCCGGCATCGGGCTCGCGGTCGTCATCACCGAGGGCATCCCCGTCCATGACGCCGTCGCCTTCCAGGCGTACGCCGCCGAACGCGGCACCCGGATCATCGGGCCCAACTGCCCCGGCCTCATCAGCCCCGGCCAGTCGAACGCCGGCATCATCCCCGCCGACATCGCCGCCGAGCCCGGCCGCATCGGGCTCGTCTCCAAGTCCGGCACGCTCACCTACCAACTCATGTACGAGCTCCGCGACATCGGCTTCTCCTCGGCGGTCGGCATCGGTGGCGACCCCGTGGTCGGCACCACCCACATCGACTGCCTCGCCGCCTTCGAGAAGGACCCCGACACCGAACTCATCGTGCTGATCGGCGAGATCGGCGGTGACGCGGAGGAACGAGCCGCCGCCTACATCACCGAGCACGTCACCAAGCCCGTCGTCGGCTACATCGCAGGCTTCACCGCCCCCGAGGGCAAGACCATGGGTCACGCCGGAGCGATCGTGTCGGGCTCCAGCGGCACCGCCGAGGCCAAGAAACGGGCCCTCGAAGCGGCCGGCGTCCGGGTCGGCTCCACACCGACGGAGACGTCACGCCTGGTGCGCGAGCGGCTCGCGGTGTCCCATGGCTGAGAGCTCACCCTCATTCAGGGCCAGTTGTGAGTAAGCCGGTTACTCACGGGTAACCCCTCCGTCGACCGGGATCACCGGGCGGCCGGCGTGTGCGAGCCGGCCGCCCCTCCCCGTCGCCGAACGTCCTCCCGCCCCGTACGACACGTCACGAGCGGAGTTCACCTTCATGGCACCCACCCTCACCCTCAAGCCGGGCACGGCCTGGACCGACGCCTGGCAGCGCTGCACCGCCGTCGCCCCCGAAGCGTTCCGGGACGACCGCGTCCTCAACCTCTGGGCCGCGCGGTGGCATGCGGACGGCCGCGCCCTCCCCGCCACCAGCCCCGTCGACCAGAGCCCCGTAGCCGGCCCGCCCCGGCTGGACACGACCGCCGCCCGAGGGGCCGTACGCGCCTCGCTCGACCAGCACCGCGCCTGGCGTCACATCCCCCTGCCGGAACGCCGTGCCCGCGTCGCCGCCACCCTCGACGCCCTCACCGAGCACCGCGAACTGCTCGCCCTCCTCCTCGTCTGGGAGATCGGCAAGCCCTGGCGGCTCGCCCAGGCCGACGTCGACCGCGCCATCGACGGGGTCCGCTGGTACGTCGAGGGCGTCGAAACCATGCTGGACGGCCGCTCGCCCCTCGCCGGCCCGGTCTCCAACATCGCCAGCTGGAACTACCCCATGTCCGTCCTCGTCCACGCCATGCTCGTCCAGGCGCTGGCCGGTAACGCGGTGATCGCCAAGGCCCCGACCGACGGCGGCGTCGCCTGCCTCACCCTCGCCTGTGCGCTCGCAGCCCGCGAAGGCGTGCCCCTGACCCTGGTCAGCGGCAGCGGCGGGGAACTCTCCGAGGCACTGGTCCGCTCCCCGGAGATCGGCTGCGTCTCCTTCGTCGGAGGACGGGACACCGGCGCCCGCATCGCCACCGCCGTGGCCGACCTCGGCAAACGCCACATCCTGGAGCAGGAGGGCCTCAACACCTGGGGCGTCTGGAACTACACCGACTTCTCCGCCCTCACCGCCGTCATCCCGAAGCTCTTCGACTACGGCAAGCAGCGCTGCACCGCCTACCCCCGGTTCGTCGTCCAGCGCGAGTCCTTCGCCGACTTCCTCGCCGCCTACCTGCCCGCCGTGCGCTCGATCCGCACCGGCCACCCCCTCGCCGTCGAACACCCCGACGACCCGCCGCCCACCCTCGACTTCGGGCCGCTCATCAACGCGGCCAAGGCCAAGGAGCTGGCCGACCAGGTCGCCGAGGCCGTCGACCGCGGAGCCGTACCCCTGCACCGGGGCTCCCTCGCCGACGGCCGCTTCCTCCCCGGCCAGGACACCTCCGCCTACCTGCCGCCCGTCACCCTGCTGAACCCGCCCCCGTCCTCCCCGCTGCACCACGCCGAACCCTTCGGTCCCGTCGACACCATCGTCCTCGTCGACACGGAGGCGGAACTGCTCGCCGCGATGAACGCCTCGGGCGGCGCGCTCGTGGCGACCCTCTCCACGGACGACCCGGCGACCTTCCGGCGCCTCGCCCCCCAGATCCGCGCCTTCAAGACCGGCCACAACAAGCCCCGTTCGCGCGGCGACCGCGACGAGCTCTTCGGCGGCTTCGGCGCCTCCTGGCGCGGCGCGTTCGTCGGTGGCGAGCTGCTGGTGCGGGCCGTGACGGAAGGCCCGGCGGGGGAGCGGCCGCCGGGCAACTTCCCCGACTACCAGCTCAACGCCTGACGGGGCGTCTGCTCCCCGCGGCCGGACGCTCGCACGTCCCGGACGGCACCCTCGACGCGCCCGGGACGGGATGATCCTTAGCCCGTTCGCACCTTTCACGCCCGCACGTTCGCCGCGGTGTGTCCGCCGCGGCGACCTGCGGCACTGCCGGAAGAAGACCGGATCCTGCGTCCTACCGGGTGACCCCGCGCCGGGACCTCGCATTGCGATGATCACCGACTGTGGGTTGCCTCGTACACGGAGCACAGCAGAGGAGCCGCGCAGAGGGCCGGACACTGCTCCGCTGGAGGAAGACATGCGCATCGCCCGTACCGGTCTCAAGGTCGCCGTCATCGTCGGCACCCTCGCACTCTCCGCGCCGGTCGCCGCGGCAGAGGGCGGCGACATCGAGATCAGCCCGCGGAACGCCCCGGGGACCACGGTCACCGTCACCACCACCGCCTGCGGCAAGGAGACCTACGGCAAGGGGGAGTCGGAGGCCGGTGGGCAGTTCCACCTCTTCGAGGGGGAACGTAAGGGGACCCTGGTGGGCGAGTTCCAGCTGCCCGAGGACGCCGCTCCGGGAACCGACACGGTGACCCTGAAGTGCCCGCCGCGTACCAAGGTCACCGGTACCCACCGGATCGGCGACCGCCCCAGCGGAGGGGTCGAGGCCGGCTTCGGCGACGCCACCGGCACGAGCGCACAGCTCGCACTCGGCGGACTGCTCCTCGCCGGAGCGGTCGCCGGCGGAGCGGTCAGGACGCGCCGCGGCTCCGGCGGAGTCCGGAGCTGACGCCACCACCTCTGCCCACCGGCCCCCGGTCACCGTCACGGTGACCGGGGGCCGGCCGGGTCCCACGCACACCTCCGCCCCGCCGCCGAGCAAAGGCCCGCCCCCGATGGACGACACCCCGACGACAGGGGTCGCCGACGCGGCCCGCGTCCCCTCCTACAAGCTGCTCGTCTGCGCCGCGATCGCCGGGGCCGTGCTGGTGGGCAGCGCGCTGCACGAGGACGGCCCACCGCAGCCGTCGCCGGTGCAACAGCGGGCCCCCGCCGCGGCGCCCGCGCCGGAGCGCGCGCCGCAGCCCCCGGCCGTCGAGGCTCTGGCCGCCGCGGATCCCGTCCGCCTGCTGATCCCGGCCATCGGCGTGAACGCCCCGCTGACCCGCCTGGAGTTGAACGAAAAGGGCGCGCTGCGGCCGCCGCCGGCCGCCGCGCCCGCTCTCGCCGGCTGGTACGGCGACGGTGCGACCCCGGGGGAGAACGGCACGGCCGTCACCGCCGGACATGTGGACACCCCCGCCGGGCGCGGGGTCTTCTACCGGCTCGGTGCTCTGGTCAAGGGCGACACCATCGACGTCGTGCGCAAGGACCGGCGCACAGCCGTCTTCACCGTCGACGCGGTGGAGGTCCACGACAAGAACGACTTTCCGGACGAGAAGGTCTACGGCGATTCCGGCCGGCCCGAGCTGCGGGTGATCACGTGCGGCGGCGACCGGTCCGCCGGAGGCGGCTACGAGGGCAACGTCGTGGTCTACGCGACGCTCACGTCCGTCAAGTAGCCACCCGTGCCCCGCCCTGCCGGCGATTCGGCGCCTGCCGGATGCGTTGACGCTCCGAGGTGGCTGACGGCCGGACCACGCTGGACCGCGCCGGACCGTGCGCCTTCCGGATGTCCTCGTGGTCGGCGGCGCCGGCCGGCCGGACCCGGCGGTCCGCGCTCGAACGCCGGACGGGCCCCGGCGGTCCGTGGGCCCGGCCGCGGGGGTCCGCTCGCGAAGCCCGGCCGGACCACCACCGAACCGCACCGGACCGCGCCGGACCACCACCGAACCGCGCCGGACCACGCCGGCCGCGCCGGACAGCGCCTGCCGGTCAGCCGATGCCCTGGCGGTCCGGTTCGAGGGCGAAGTCGCCTTCGGCCGGCTCCCGTACCGACTGCCGCACCGCGCGGACCAGCATGTCCCGGTGGCGCTCGAGCGGCGCACGCCGCTCAGGAGGCACGAGCTGGAGCAGGTCCTCGAACCCGGCCATCATCCGCCGCGTGACCTGCGGGTTGCCCACCGCGCACCCCCGCAGCTCTGCGAAGCCGAGGTCGACCAGGTCATCCCACCCGGACACCGGCTGGACCAGCCGCACCCGGCCCTTCCTGTCCTGGTGGTACACCGTGCCGAGCGGCCGGTGGGCGACCACGGCGAGATACTGCACGATCCGGTCCAGGCACTGCACGGCCGTGGTCGGGTCGTTCACGGCCGACGACAGGGCCCGCAGCCCGATGTCGGTCAACTGCCGCAGCCCGAAGCTCAGGTCACGCTGAAAGGTGCGCTCGACCCCGACCGACACGGCGGACTGCAGCGCACGCCGGGCCGCGAACGGCAGCGGTCGTCCCGCGCCGCCGTGGACCGTGAGCACGGGTGTCCCGGGCACGACGAAGTCCCCGACCCGGGGGATGAGCCGCAGCACCACGTCATGGCGCCGGGCCACCCGCACGAGCCGGATGACCTCGACGTCCCGCAGGGCTCCCGACCGCCCCTGGTGACTGATGCGGACGGTCTCCTCCCCGAGCGGCTCCCCGGGCGCGACGGGCTTCGGCATACGCGCCAGCGCCCCGAACGCCTCCTTGGTCACCCGGTCCACCACGGGCCCCACCTTCATCAGCTGGAGCGTCTGCGTCACATAGGCGATGAACAGCAGCAGACTCAACGCGACCATCAGCAGGGTCAGGATGCTCTGCACCACCGGCACGGACGTGACCTCCCGGGGGTTGCGTTCGCTCTCGAACGCCGTCAGCACCAGCAGCGACAGCAGGAACGTGGAGAGGAACACCGAGAAGGTGAGTTTGCTGATGCGGCTCCTGATGAAGATGCGCACGACGCGGGGGCTGTAGTTGCCGGCCGCCATCTGCACGGCGACGAGCGAGATGCTGAAGACCACACCGATGAAGGTCATCATCGCGGACGCGATCGTGGTGACGATGGTCTTGGCGTCGTCGGCGATCGCCATGAGCTCGCGAAGGCTCCGGAAGTCTTCTTCGCGGCGCAGCGTGTCGACGATCAGGGTGTCGACGGCGTCGGCGAGAGCCCAGACGACGAAGACGAGGACCAGCGACACGGTGGGCGCGAACCAGAACGTCTCGCGCAGATGCTCGCGCAGCATGGACAAGGCCCGGGGCGGACGGTAGGTGCGACGTTGACTCACCCGGCCGACGGTAGCCAAACGCAGCGCATCTGCTCGGATACACGCGGTAGCGCAGCTCTCGGAGTGCCGCCCGCACCCCACTGACCACGCAATATGCAGGTGAGAGGCACCGCGAACCCCTGGTATTGTTGTCCATGTCGCCGCGGGAGACCGGGGCGAATCACCTGAGTCCGGGTGGCGGAATGGCAGACGCGCTAGCTTGAGGTGCTAGTGCCCTTTATCGGGCGTGGGGGTTCAAGTCCCCCCTCGGACACCAGCAGGACCCCAGTTCATCTGGGGTCCTTTTGCTTTTCCGTGAGCGCGTGACGGAGTCCCGCATGCCCCGGAGGGGAGCCCCTACTGTGATCGTCATGACCTCTCAGCGGCTCGGTGGACCCTCGCGCACCCGGATGGCAGCCGCAGCGGCCGCGGTCGTGACGGTCGCGGCGGGGCTCGGGGTCAGGATGATCGCGCAGGGGAGCGTCGCGAAGTACGCGGGGGACGCCCTGTACACCGTTCTGATCCTCACGCTCGTCGTGCTCGTGGCGCCTCGGTCGCGGCCCGTCGCGGCCGCCGGGGCGGCGCTCGCGTTCAGCTGGGTGGTCGAGTTCCTGCAACTCACCGGCGTGCCGGCCGAGTTGTCAGGGCGGAGCGTGGTTGCCCGGCTCGTCCTGGGGTCCACCTTCAATCCGCCCGACCTTCTCTGGTACGCCGTGGGCGCCGCCCTGGGATGGCTTGCCCACGCCTCGCTCGCGCGCCGGTCCGGCCCGCCTCCCCCTCCGGTCCCCGCCCGCGTGTAGGTGCGGAAGGCCGCCGGCCGTGAGCGGGGAAGGCCGCCGGCCGTAGGGGCGGAAAGGCCGCCTACCCGCATCGCCCCCGGCCCGCCGGCTCATCTGAGCGCCCTCGTCACGATCTGATCTCGCCCGCCGTCGGAGTCTTGCCAACCCGGGCGTGTAAACGTTTCCATCTGTCCGTGTAAACGTTTCCATGCGTCCCGGACGCATGGGGCGAAGGCTCTCGGGATCCACAAGGAGGTGGTCCGGACATGGCCGGCATCAAGGATGTGGCCGCCGCCGCGGGACTGTCCGTCGCGACGGTCTCGCGGGCGCTCAACAACCACCCCTCCGTCAGCCCCGAGGCCAGGGCCCGCGTCCTCGCCGCCGTCGACGCGCTCGGCTACCGGCCCAACGCGGTCGCCCGGTCGCTGCGCACCGACCAGACCCGCACCATCGGTCTCGTCATCAGCGACGTCCTCAACCCGTACTTCACCGAGCTGGCCCGCTCCGTCGAGGAGGAGGCACGCACCCGCGGCTACAGCGTCATCATCGGCAACGCCAACGAGCAGCCCGACCTCCAGGACCACCACGTCCGCACCCTGCTCGAGCGCAGGATCGACGGTCTGCTCGTCTCGCCCGCCGACGGGCGCTCCCCGCTGATGCTCGACGCGGCCGGCGGCGGTACCCCCATGGTCTTCGTCGACCGGTGGATCCCCGGCGTCGACGTCCCCGTCGTCCGCGCGGACGGCCGCGCCGCCGTCCGCGACCTCGTCGCCCACCTGCACGGCCTCGGCCACCGACGGCTCGCGATCATCGCAGGACCCGCGGCCACGACCACCGGACAGGAGCGCGTCGACGCCTTCCGGGCAGCGCTGCACGCCTTCGGACTGCCGCTGCCCGACGAGTACATCGGCCAGGGCGACTTCCAGGCCGACAGCGGACGCCGCGCCACCGAGCGCTTCCTCGACCTGCCCCGGCCGCCCGAGGTCGTCTTCGCGGCGGACAACCTGATGGCACTCGGCGCACTCGACGCCATCCGCGCCCGTGGGCTGCGCGTCCCCGACGACATCGGACTCGCCGCCTTCGACGACATCCCGTGGTTCGTCCACACCGACCCGCCGATCACGGCGATCGCCCAGCCGACCGCCGATCTGGCCAGAGCCGCCGTACGGGCGCTGGTCGACCTGATCGAAGGCAGACCCCCGCAGTCCGTCACCCTCCCCGCCACCCTCGTCGTACGCCGTTCCTGCGGCGAGCCGCCGGCCCCCGTCCCCACCACGTCCCAGCAAAGGAGCAACTTGTGAGCAGCCCGGACGAGTTGCTGCGCATCGAAGGCATCCGCAAGACCTTCCCCGGTGTGGTCGCTCTCGACTCCGTCGACTTCGACCTGCGCCGCGGCGAGGTCCACGTCCTCCTCGGCGAGAACGGAGCCGGCAAGAGCACCCTCATCAAGATGCTCTCCGGCGCCTACCGGCCCGACAGCGGGCGCATCCTCGCCGAGGGGCGGGAGGTGCGCATCCACAGCGCCCAGGACGCGGAGCGCCTCGGCATCGCCACCATCTACCAGGAGTTCAACCTGGTGCCCGACCTGACGGTCGCCGAGAACATCTTCCTCGGCCGCCAGCCACGGCGCTTCGGCATGATCGACCGCAGGACGATGGAGGCCCGGGCGCAGAAGCTCCTCGACCGGGTCGGAGTCCAGGTGTCCCCGAGGGCACGCGTACGCGAACTCGGCATCGCCCGACTCCAGATGGTGGAGATCGCCAAGGCCCTCAGCCTCGACGCCCGCGTCCTGATCATGGACGAGCCGACCGCCGTGCTGACCACGGAGGAGGTCGACAAGCTCTTCCGTATCGTGCGGCAACTGCGCGAGGACGGCGTCGGCATCGTCTTCATCACCCACCACCTCGAGGAGATCGCCGCCCTCGGCGACCGCGTCACCGTCCTGCGTGACGGCCGGTCCGTGGACCAGGTGCCCGCCTCGACGCCCGAGGACGAACTCGTACGGCTCATGGTGGGCCGCTCCATCGAGCAGCAGTACCCGCGCGAACGGGCGGAGACGGGCGAGCCGTTGCTGTCCGTCCGCGGACTGACCCGTGACGGTGTCTTCCACGACGTCAGCTTCGAGGTACGGGCCGGCGAGGTCGTCGGCCTCGCCGGACTGGTGGGCGCCGGCCGCACCGAGGTCGCCCGCGCCGTCTTCGGCGCCGACCCCTACGACCGGGGCAGCGTCCAGGTCTCCGGCCGCACGCTGCCCACCCACGACGTGGGCGCCGCGATGGGCGCCGGGATCGGACTCGTACCCGAGGACCGCAAGGGACAGGGTCTGGTCCTCGACGCCTCCGTGCAGGAGAACCTCGGCCTGGTCACCCTGCGTTCGGCGACCCGCGCCGGACTCGTCGACCTCAAGGCGCAGCGCACGGCCGCCGCCCGCATCGCCGAGCAGCTCGGCGTCCGCATGGCGGGCCTCGGCCAGCATGTACGCACCCTGTCGGGCGGCAACCAGCAGAAAGTCGTCATCGGCAAGTGGCTGCTCGCCGACACCCGCGTACTGATCCTCGACGAACCCACCCGAGGCATCGACGTCGGCGCCAAGGTCGAGATCTACCAGCTCGTCAACGAGCTCACCGCCTCCGGCCACGCGGTCCTGATGATCTCCAGCGACCTGCCGGAAGTGCTCGGCATGAGCGACCGGGTGCTGGTCATGGCCCAAGGCCGGATCGCCGGCGAACTCGACGCGGAACAAGCCACCCAGGACGCGGTGATGGCCCTCGCCGTCACCACCGCCACTCCCGCGAATGACCCCGCAGTGAACGAAGAGGAGAGCCCCCGTGGCCACTGACACGCTGAAGAACGACAGGGGCGCGAGCGGCGCCCCGGCGGGAGGCTCCGCGCTCCGTCGCATACTCCTCGACAACGGCGCACTCACCGCCCTCGTCGTCCTGCTCGTCGCGATGTCGCTGCTCTCCGGAGACTTCCTGACGACGCAGAACCTGCTCAACGTCGGCGTCCAGGCCGCCGTCACCGCGATCCTCGCGTTCGGTGTCACCTTCGTC
The DNA here is from genome assembly GCF_040677245.1 of Streptomyces kurssanovii. NCBI lineage: Bacteria > Bacillati > Actinomycetota > Actinomycetes > Kitasatosporales > Streptomycetaceae > Streptomyces > Streptomyces kurssanovii. Next base: position 116,269 of record NZ_JBFAQK010000007.1, on the reverse strand, counting down.
ATCGTCTCCGCCGGCATCGACCTGTCCGTCGGCTCCGTCGCCGCGCTGTCCGCCACCGTGCTGGCCTGGACGGCGACCAGCGAGGGCGTGCCGGTGTGGCTGGCCGTCGTCCTCGCCGTCGCGACCGGCGCGGCCTGCGGCCTCGTCAACGGCGCGCTCGTCTCGTACGGCAAACTGCCGCCGTTCATCGCCACGCTCGCGATGCTGTCGATCGGCCGCGGACTGTCCCTCGTCATCTCCCAGGGCAGCCCCATCGCGTTCCCCGAGTCCGTGACCGGGCTCGGCGACACGCTCGGCGGCTGGCTCCCCGTCCCCGTCCTCGTGATGATCGCGATGGGGCTGCTCACCGCGCTGATCCTCGGCCGCACCTACATCGGCCGCTCCATGTACGCCATCGGCGGCAACGAGGAGGCCGCCCGGCTGTCCGGCCTGCGCGTCAAGCGGCAGAAGCTCGTCATCTACGCCCTGTCCGGTCTCTTCGCCGCCGTCGCCGGCGTCGTCCTCGCCTCCCGGCTCGCCTCCGCCCAGCCGCAGGCCGCACAGGGCTACGAGCTCGACGCCATCGCCGCCGTCGTCATCGGCGGCGCCAGCCTCGCCGGCGGCGTCGGCAAGGCGTCCGGCACCCTGATCGGCGCGCTGATCCTCGCCGTGCTGCGCAACGGCCTCAACCTCCTGTCGGTGTCCGCCTTCTGGCAGCAGGTCGTCATCGGTGTCGTCATCGCCCTCGCGGTGCTGCTGGACACGCTCCGCCGCCGTGCCGGCGCCACGGGGGGCGGCGCGGCCGCTGCCGGGACCGGAAGCCCCGGCGGAAAGAAGAAGGGCGCCGCGAAGTTCGCCGTCGCCGCGGCGATCGTCGCCGCCGTCGTCGGCGCGGTCTCGCTCCTCAACACCGGCCCGTCGTCGACGAACACGAAGATCGGCATGTCGCTGTCCACGCTCAACAACCCCTTCTTCGTGCAGATGAAGGAGGGCGCGCAGGCCGAGGCCGAGGCCGCGGGCATCGACCTCACCGTCACCGACGCGCAGAACGACGCCTCCCAGCAGGCCAACCAGCTGCAGAACTTCACCAGCTCCGGAGTGAAGTCGGTCATCGTCAACCCGGTCGACTCCGACGCCGTCGGCCCTGCCGTGCGCGGCGCCAACAAGGCCGACATCCCCGTCATCGCCGCCGACCGTGGCGTGAACAAGGCCGAGACCAGCACCCTGGTGGCCTCCGACAACGTCGCCGGCGGCAAGCTCGCGGCGAAGACACTGGCCGAGAAGCTCGGCGGCAAGGGCAGCATCGTGATCCTTCAGGGCACGGCCGGGACCTCCGCCAGCCGCGAGCGCGGCGCGGGCTTCGCCGAGGGCCTCAAGGACTACCCGGGCATCAAGGTGCTTGCCAAGCAGCCCGCGGACTTCGACCGCACCAAGGGCCTCGACGTCATGACCAACCTGCTCCAGGCCAACTCCGGCATCAACGGCGTCTTCGCCGAGAACGACGAGATGGCGCTGGGCGCGGTCAAGGCGCTGGGCAGCAAGGCCGGCAGCTCGGTCTCCGTCGTCGGCTTCGACGGCACCCCCGACGGCCTGAAGGCGGTCGAGGCGGGCACCCTGTACGCGTCGATCGCCCAGCAGCCCGCGGAACTGGGGAAGATCGCCGTCAAGAACGCGATCCTGGCGGCGCAGGGCAAGAGCGTGGAGAGCATGGTGAAGGTCCCGGTCAAGGTCGTCACCCGCGAGAACGTCGCCGACTTCTCATGACACCGCGGGAAGGTGGCGGGGCTCCGGGGGCCGGGCGGGAAGACGGTCGGGCTCCCAGGGCCGCGCGGGAAGTTGGCCGGCCTCTCATGGCGCCGCAGGGAAGTGGCGGGGCTCGCACGGCCCAGTACGAAGGTGGTCGGGCTCCCGGGGCCGGTCGGGAAGACGGTCGGGCTCCCAGGGCCGGTCGGGAAGACGGTCGGGCTCCCAGGGCCGCGCGGGAAGGTGGCCGGCCTCTCATGGCGCCGCAGGGAAGTGGCGGGGCTCGCACCGCCCAGCACGAAGATGGCCGGGCTCGCACGGCCGCGCAGGAAGGCGGCCGGCCTCTCATGACGCCGCAGGAAGAGGGTTCTCGGATGGACGAGCGTGGAGAGACGCGCCCGCAGGAGGGTGCCCGGCAGGGACCGGAGGACTACGACCTGCTGGTCGTGGGCTCGGCCAACGCCGACCTCGTCATCGGTGTCGAACGCCGCCCCGCCGCGGGCGAGACGGTCCTCGGCTCCGACCTGGCCGTCCACCCCGGCGGCAAGGGCGCCAACCAGGCCGTCGCCGCCGCCCGCCTCGGCGCCCGCACCGCGCTGCTGGCCAGGGTCGGCGACGACGCCCACGGGCGGCTGCTGCTCGATTCGCAGCGGGCGGCCGGCGTCGACACCGGCGGCGTCCTGGTCGGCGGGGCGCCGACCGGCGTCGCGCTGATCACCGTCGACCCGTCGGGCGACAACAGCATCGTCGTCTCACCCGGCGCCAACGGCTGGCTGACCCCCGGCGACATCCGGGGCGCGGGTGAACTGCTCGCCCGTGCCCGGGTGGTGTCCCTCCAGCTGGAGATTCCCCTCGACACGGTCGCCGAGGTGGCCCGGACGCTGCCGTCAGGGACCCGGCTCGTACTCAATCCGTCCCCGCCGGCGCCGCTGCCCGCGGACGTGCTCGCCGCCTGCGACCCCCTGGTCGTCAACGAGCACGAGGCGCGATACGTGCTGGGCGAGGCCAGTGACCGTCCGGAGGACTGGGCGCGCGACCTCCTGGCCCTCGGCCCGCGCTCGGTCGTCGTGACGCTGGGCGCGGACGGGGCACTCGTCGCGGAGGCGGGCGGCTGCGTGCGCGTACCGAGCCCGAAGGTCGACGCGGTCGACACGACGGGTGCGGGTGACGCGTTCACGGCGGCCCTTGCCTGGCGGCTCGGACTCGGCGAAAGCCTGGCCGAGGCCGCCGGTTTCGCGGTCCGGGTCGGCGCGGCGGCCGTCACCGGCAGGGGCGCGCAGGAGTCGTTCCCCGGCGTGGGGGACCCACTGCCGGCCGTGGAGGAGGCTGGGCGGTCCGCCAAGGGGTCCGCGCAGTCCGTGGAGGAGGCCGGGGCGCGATGAAGAGGACCGGAATTCTCAACCGTCATCTGGCGGGCGCACTGGCCGAGTTGGGCCATGGCGACACCGTCCTGGTCTGCGACATCGGCATGCCGGTCCCGTCGTCGGGCCCGCGCGTGGTCGACCTGGCCTTCCGGGCCGGCATACCGTCCTTCGCCGATGTGCTCGACGGTCTGCTCGACGAGCTGGTGATCGATTCCGCGACCGCCGCCCATGAGGTCCACGACGCCAATCCGCCCGCCGCCCGCCTGCTCGCGGACCGGCTCCCGGCACTGGACTTCGTCATGCACGACGAGCTCAAGTCCCGCAGCCGGGACGCCCGCCTGGTGGTACGGACGGGGGAGGCGCGGCCGTACGCGAACGTGCTGCTGCACTGCGGCGTCTTCTTCTGAATCCGAAGTGTCGGTGCGGGCGGCGTCCCCGTCCGTTGTCTGTGAGGAAACGGTGGTCGTCCCTTCACCGTGTGCTCCAACGGCTGGACGGCGATGAATCCGCGCGGTGGTCGCGGCCGGCCAGTGCCGTCGCCATCGGCGCATGCGGCAGGGCTTTATATCAAGTTCCGTAGGTGTCCGGATCGTTGGTGATGCCCAGGATGGGGAGTGCGCGTTGGGGCTCGTCGCGGATCGCCCGGGTGGTCTTGGCGATGTTGTCGGCTCCGAGGGTTTTCAGCACGCCGATGGCGAGGTTGCGCCGCCGCCCGTACCAGCCTCCGCCGCATGATCCGCAACGAGAACCGTGCCTGACATCCCGACCTCACCACGCGCTGGACGAGGCCGATTTCGTCAATGCAGCACTGAGCGCTCAATGAATTGGGCTCATGGAATCAGCGCTCACTTTTGTCAGCTGCAGCGTGTGGCTCGCGCTGCTCGACAGCCGAGGAGGAACTCCTCCGTGAGCTCCGTCGGGCCCGCCTTGAACCACCCCGTGGGCCCGACGGCCGGTGTCCGGTGATGGATCAGCCGGCGGTCCAGACGACCGGCTTGTCGCTGTACGCGTCGCCTTCGTCGAATTCGGCGCCCGTGACATCGCCGCTCCGCGACGCGGCGAGCGAGCAGGTCTCGAACGACACTCCCTTACCGAACTCGGCGGGCGCGGATTCCTTGTCGCACTTGCCCGGGATGTCGCCGATCAGCGAGACGCCTGTGCTCTGGCCGCCGTCGAGAAGGCCCCTCAGCTGTACGTACGCGCGCGAGAGGTCGGTGTCACCTACGTTCTCCACCTTCATCTTGATGAAATACGGCGTCATGCCCTTTGCTCGCTCGCCGAACTGGGACATGTCGGCTTCAGTGCCCTTGTCGATCGCCGTGACGGTGATCGCGAGAGTGCCCTTCTTCTTGGCGTACTCGAAGGGCAGGACCGCCTTGTCGCCTACCTTGAGCCCGGCGCCCGGCGCGGTGACATCGCCCGCGGGCTGGGCGTCGCCGCCCTCGCTCTTGCCGCCATCGGCGCTAGGGCTCGCCCCGTCCGGCGCGGGCACCGTCGCCGTCGGCGACTCCTTCTCCGTCGCCCCGTCCTCGCTGTCGCCGCCGCATGCCGTGAGCCCGAGGCCGAGCGTGGTGACCAGAACGGCCGTCAGTGCGATACGCGCCTTGCGCATTTGCCAAATCCTCGCTGATGGGTGAGTTGTCCGCCGATGCGGAGATGTCCCGCGTAGTTTGTCAGACCTATGTGCACGCTTGGTGAGCGTCAGGTGGCGGAGACGTCTGGGAGCGCCGAGTCCTGCGGGCCCACAGGCGGATGAACAGGGCCTTCGTGCCCCCGCTGCACTTCTACGTACCCCGTAACGGGGGTGACCGGCCTTGGGGGTTGGTATGACTTCCTCCCCTTCTCGAGTGCGTGACGCGGGGAGGGCGTCACCAGCTCCGCAGGCCTGGACAGACCGCCGGCATCGACGTCTTTCTCAGCCTGGACGCCGGCCCGGTCCGCGCGCCCTGCCCCGAACGACGGCTTCGATACGAACGCGATGTCGGTGGGGCCGCTGCAAATGTCCCTGGCGAGACGTACGGTACGCAGGCACGGGCACTGGAGGGGAGATCATCGTCAGCGGCGCACAGCAACTCCAGCAACGGCAGGTCATCGGTGAGGCAGTCCTGAGGGACCACCCTAGGGCCTGTCCGGCAGTCCCCATCCTGGGCATCACCAACGATCCGGACACCTACGGAACTTGATCAAGCCCTGCGCATGCGGGCCACGCTCCGGCAGACGGTGATCGTCGTGGAATTCGGCTCGCAGGCCGTACCGGAATTCCCGCTGCCCGGTGGTTCCTTACGGGACGTAAAAGGCACGCCTGGGGCGTGAAGGGGTATGCGAACGGGCCCCGGGACAGGACATTCCGGGGCCCGTTCGAGCAATGCCCATGGCCGACAGGACCGAAAGCGGTCCATCTCGGCTTTCTATGGAGCGTCAGATACCGGTGGTCTGCACCGAGACGAGACCGGTGGCCGCGGCGACCGGAACGACGGACGCGACGGACTGGACGGCGCCGACGACGTCACCGACGTTCACAGCGGCGCCGTAGCCGTTGACACCGGCGTGGGCGCTCGCGATACCGCCGGCAATGCCGTCCAGCTCGCTGTCGGAAATTTCGGCGGTCTCAACCGGGGTGAAGCCGTTACGCACTATCTCTCCCTTTCCATACGGGGGGATTCCTGAAATGACGCCGACCGTACGCGCGCCAAGGGAAAGCGGGCCGACGTGAGCGGTCGCCTTGTGCCCGGAATGGGCATCCACGATCAGGACTCCCGTTCCCGAGGATGAGATCACGCCAACAGGCCAACCGGCAACCGGGGTTCCGTTTCTGACGGGTGAATACTTCTTCACGACAACGCCAAATAGCGTGCACTTTTCCGCGGGCCGTGGAGGACGAATAGCGACAAACATGGAGGGTGAGGCGGCGGTGGTGGACGGCCGACCGCCGACAGCGGCGTCCGCGGCTCGGGTCGTGCCGGCGGGAGGTCTGACTTCGGGGTGCGGGGGCAGACGAGCCGTAAGCGAACACGATGTGAGGGAGTTGTCCGATGCTGGGTTTGGCCGCCGCGGTGATGTTCTTCATCGCGTTCCTCATCAACGCCGCCGAGATCGATACGAACGAAGTCTTCGCGTCGACGAACGTGATGCTCCTGGGCCTGATGCTGCTCGCGCTCCATGTCGCAGGCGTCGGCACGTCCTGGAGGTCCGGCCGGGCCCGTCGGCGCTGAGGGCCTTACGGCCCTCGCCGATGCCTCGTGCCCGTTGCTCGCGCGGCCCGTTCGGCTCGCTCGGTGACGTGAACCGGAGGACATGATGGCTCTGATGACAACGGCGGCCGTGGATGCCGCGGCTGGTTCCGGATGGCTCCACGTGACGGTGATCGTGGTGGCGCTGTCCGTGCTCGTGCACAGCCTGGTCCGGCACGACCGCTGACGCTGCCTCGGGCAGAGTCGCGACCTTGGTGGCGCAGGCCACCCGACACGAACCGTTCCAGGTGACCGGACTCCGACGGTCCGGATGCCCGGTGCGCCCGCGCCCGAGAGGGCCGGGCAGGCCCCGGACCGCCGGAAACGTCAGCCCTCGCGGACCGAGAGGACGATCTTGCCCCTGGTGCGGCCGGCCTCGCCGAGGCGGTGGGCGTCCGCGGCCCGCTCCAGCGGCAGCACGGTCTCCACCACGGGCCGCAGCCGCCCCGCCTCGACCAGTCCGGCCAGTGCCCGCATGCCCGTGGAGTCGGGTTCCACCAGCGTGAAGCCGGCGCGCACACCTCGGCCCGCGCCGGCGGGTACCTCGCCCGGCGACGGCAGAGTGACGAGCGTGCCGCCGTCCCGCAGCACGGCGAGCGACCGCGGCCCGTAGTCCCCTCCGATCGAGTCCAGCACCACGTCGACGGTCCTGCCCAGCGCCGTCACGAAATCCTGGCGGGTGTAGTCGATGAGCTCGTCGGCGCCGAGTTCCTTGAGCAGCGCGTGCTTGTCCTCACGGGCGGTGCCGACGACGTACGCGCCGCGTGCCGAGGCGATCTGCACGGCGAGGTGGCCCACGCCGCCCGCCGCCGCGTGGATCAGGACCCGCTGCCCGTCGGTGAGGCCCGCCGTCTCGACCAGTGCCTGCCATGCGGTCAGACCCGCGAGCGGCAGGGCGGCCGCCTCGATGTGGGTGAGTCCCGCGGGCTTGGGGGCGAAGTGCCGCGCCGGACCGGTGACGTACTCGGCGTAGCCGCCGGCCTGCCGCGGGAACTCGGGCATGCCGAAGACCTCGTCGCCCGGCCGGTACAGCGTGACGCCGGGCCCCACCTGTTCGACGACACCCGACACGTCGTACCCCAGCACCGGCGGCTCGCCGTGCATCCCGAAGCCGCCCGTCGCCCGGGTCTTCCAGTCGACCGGGTTCACCCCGGCGGCGTGCACCCTGACCAGGATCTCGGTCGGGCCCGGCACGGGCCGGGGAAGGTCGGCGGGGGTGAGGGTCTCAGGGCCTCCCCAGGAGGGGACGGAGATCGCGCGCATCGTGGTGCCGTTCATGAATGTCCTTCCGTGTCCGATGTACCCGACCACCTTCCGCGCTCGGCCGGTCCCGCAGAACTGGCCGGATGGCCATGATGTGACAGAATCTGGCCATGACCCTCGAAAGGCAGCGCGCCCGGATCACGGAATGGACGCCCGAGGAGGGCTGCGTCGTGCCACCCGGATCCGACCCGCACCGGGTCGTCGTGCTCGCCCTCGACGGCGTGATGACCTTCGAACTGGGCATTCCCGCCCGTATCTTCGGCACCGCCCGCGGCGAGGACGGCACGGCGCTGTACGCGGTGGACGTCTGCACCCCCGACGGCCGTCCCGTGCGCACGGAAGCTGGCTTCTCCATCGACGTCCAGCACGGTGCCGAGGCCCTGGAGCGCGCGGACACCGTGGTCGTCGCCGCCACGCACCGCCTCGGCGTCATCGGAGAGCGGGGCGTGCTGCCCGAGCCGGTGGCGGCAGCCCTGGCCAGGATCCGGCCCGGTACCCGGATCATGTCGATCTGCACCGGCGCCTTCGTGCTCGCCGCAGCAGGGCTCCTCGACGGCCGCCCGGCCACCACCCACTGGGCGGAGGCGGAGCACTTCCGGCGGCTGTTCCCGCGGGTCAGGTTCGACGAGGACGTGCTCTTCGTCGACGACGGCGATCTCCTCACCTCGGCCGGCGCGGCGGCCGGTGTCGACGTCTGCCTGCACCTGGTCCGCCGTGACCACGGCAGCGCGCTCGCCAATCAGGTGGCCCGGCGCTGCATCGTCCCCCCGTGGCGGGACGGCGGCCAGGCCCAGTACATCGAGCGTCCGGTGCCCGCCCCCACCGCCGCCACGACCGCGCCAACCCGCGCCTGGGCGCTCGAACGGCTGCACCGCCCGCTGACCCTGGGGGAACTGGCGGGACACGCCGGGATGAGCGTGCGGACCTTCACCCGGCGGTTCCGTGACGAGGCCGGCCTCACTCCCGGTCAGTGGCTCACGACCCAACGGGTCGAGTTCGCGAAGCAGTTGCTGGAAACCAGCGACCTGTCCATCGACCTCGTGGCGGACCGGGCCGGATTCGGGAGTGCCAACTCCCTGCGCCAGCACATGCGAGAACTCGTCGGCGTCCCGCCCGCCGCGTACCGCCGCACGTTCCACGCCTCGGCGGGTGTCCGGACAGCCCGGCGCGGGATCGGGGCGGGAGCGTCCGGGGTCGCCCGTGGACACGGCCCCGAGGCCCGACCCGCCACAGCATGACCAGTACGCCCCGGACGTCGTCCGCCACTGCGCAGCGTCGCCTTCGCGCTCGGCGCGCCCGCTGCGGACCGCGCCCAGGCTGAGGGCCGGGGTGGGGGCCGGCGGAGTACGAGACGGGCGCCGGATCGGAACAGATGGCGTATCGGTCAGGAATCGAGAAGCGCGGTCCCTGAGCCGTCCCTAGCATGATCGTCATGGACATCACCATTCACACGAGCTTCCTCCCGCACGACGACCCGGACGCGTCCCTGGCCTTCTACCGCGACGCCCTCGGCTTCGAGGTCCGCAGCGACGTCGGACAGGGCAAGATGCGCTGGATCACCGTCGGCCCCGTCGGCCAGCCCGGTACGTCCATCCTCCTGGCGCCGCCGGCCGCCGACCCCGGCGTCACCGAGGACGAGCGCCGCACCATCACCGAGATGATGGCCAAGGGCACCTACGGCTGGATCCTGCTGGCCACCCCGGACCTCGACGACACGTTCGAGAAGGTGCAGGCACGCGACGCCGAGGTCGTCCAGGAGCCGACCGAGCAGCCGTACGGCATCCGCGACTGTGCCTTCCGTGACCCCGCGGGCAACCTGATCCGCATCCAGGAGCTCCGCTGACCGGTCCGTCCGTGGCGGTCACCCCGCGCGGTCCGTCCGTCGCGGTCGCTCGGTGCGGTCCGTCCGTCGCGGTCCGCTCCCCGCCGTTCCCTCCTCCAAGCAAAGGGGTTGTCTCATGTGTCGTCCCGCATGGGCGCGCGCACTCACCGTGGCGCACCGCCTGAGCGAGTTCGCGCGACTGCGTCGCGTCCGTGACCGGATCGACCGGGAGTACGCGCAGCCGCTGAACGTCGAGGCACTGGCCCGCGGCGCGGACATGTCCCCCGGCCACTTGAGCCGCCAGTTCCGGATCGCGTACGGCGAGTCGCCGTACGCCTACCTGATGACCCGCCGCATCGAGCGCGCCACGGTGCTGCTGTGCCGTGGCGACCTGAGCGTCACCGAGGTTCGCCTGGCGGTCGGCTGCTCGTCCCCGGGGACCTTCAGCACCCGCTTCTCCGAGCTCGTCGGCATGCCGCCCAGCGCCTACCGGCGCCGCGTGACGGGCGCTGCCGAGGGCATGCCGCCGCGCGTGGCGAAGCAGGCGACAGGAACGGTCAGGAATGAAGAAGCACCGGTCGCAGAGCCGGAACTAGCGTGAGGACCATGGAAAACATCGAATGCGTCACCCTCGAGGTGGCCGACCCCACGTCCGCCGAGAAGTTCTACACGACCGCCTTCGGTCTGGGCACGCAACTGCGCCTGCGGGCCTCGGAGGCACCGACGACCGGCTTCCGCGGATTCACGCTGTCGCTCGTGGTGTCCCAGCCGGCCGACGTCAACGCCCTCGTCGACGCCGCCGTGGACGCCGGCGCCGCGACGCTGAAGCCCGCCACCAAGTCGCTCTGGGGCTACGGGGGCGTCGTACAGGCCCCGGACGGGACGATCTGGCAGATCGCGTCGTCGTCGAAGAAGGACACCGGCCCGGCCACCCGGAAGATCGACGAGCTCGTGCTCCTGCTGGGCGTCGAGGACGTGAAGGCCAGTAAGCAGTTCTACGCCGACCGCGGCCTCCCCGTCGCGAAGAGCTTCGGCAGCAAGTACGTCGAGTTCGCCGCCGGGACGGGTCCCGTCAAGCTGGCGCTGTACAAGCGACGTGGCCTGGCCAAGGTGGCCGGCGTCTCGCCCGACGGCACGGGATCGCACCGGCTCGTGATCGGCGGCGACGGCGGATCCTTCACCGACCCCGACGGATTCGCGTGGGAAGCCGCGGCGCCTGCTCCCACACCCTGAAGGTGACCACGTGCGGAGTCCCCTCCTCACAGGGGAGGGGCTGGGCACGAACCGACCCGACCGGCCGGAGGAAGCATGACGGGCGCGCCGGCCTAGAGGCGGGACGGTGAGCCGGCCGCGGATCGGGCGAAGGCGACGGCCTCGTCCAGGCGCGCGATCTCGTCGGCGCTCATACCCGGATCGTCGGCGCGGCGGGCCCTTGCCTGAGGAAGCCGGCCGACGACGTCGACCTCGCTGCCCGCGACGGCGAGCATGGCCGCCAGTACCCGGCGTATGCCGACTGCGACCTCGAGCGGGGACTCGAGTGCCACCTGCGACAGGATGAGCGCCGACATCGCCCAGTCGAGAGCAGGTTGCCCGAGCCGGGCGTTCGTCCAGTCGATGACCACCGGGCCGTCCGCCGTGAGCAGCACGTTCTCCGGGTGGAGGTCCAGGTGGAGGATCCGGGCCGAGGGGCCGCCGGCCTCCATGGCCGCCACGCCCGTCGGGGCCGGGACGGAGTGCAACCGCCGCAGCAGTCGCCCCAGGGCGGCCCCGCCCTCCTCGGCCGTCGTCGAACCGTCCGCCATGGCCTGCGCCATCGTGCGCCCGGACAGCCGCCGCATCACCAAGTCGGTCGCCGGGACCGCGCAAGCGGGGTGGCCCGGGTCCACGTCCGGCACCGGATACCCGTGGCGGGCCAGGTGCTTCATCAGCGCCGCCTCGGAGGCGGCACCGGTTCCCTGGCGCGAGCGCCGTAGTACCCACTCGCCGTCGATCACGTACACGTCCGCGCTGCGGCCCGACCCCAGCAACTCGCCCGTCGTCTGCATCGGACGAATCTACTGCCGGTGCCCCGTGCCCCGTGCCCCGTGCCCCGTGCCCGGCGCCCGCCGCCCGCCGCTCTCGTCGGCCCCGTTCTTCGGCGCCGAGGGCGGTCATACGGCCGGGCCGCCCGGCGTCGGCGTTCACCGGGCGGAGCGGGCCGGGGGAGTGGTCGCCTCGACGGGGACGAGCACGGCGGTGATGTTGTCGTGCCCGCCGGAGTCCAGCGCGTAGCGGACCAACTCCCTTGCCTGCGGCAGCAGATCGATGGCGTCGGTCGATGCCCGGGGCAGACGGGTGAGCACGTCCCGCAGGCCCTCGGCGTCGGGCAGGTAGCGCCACAACCCGTCCGTGCAGAGCAGCAGGCGACCGGGCACGGAGGGCCGGTAGCTCCGGACGCGTGCTTCCGTGTCCTCCGCGTCCGCGCCCAGCCATGCGGCGAGGGCGTCGTGTTCCCCGATGTCGTCCTCGGTGAGTGTCATGCCCGTGCCCTCGTCCGGCAGCCAGTAGGCCCGGCTGTCGCCGATCGACGCGCTCCAGATTCCCGCCGGGCCGGCCACGCCGGCGACGAACGTGCAGGCCGGTGCCACGTCCGTGTCCGTCGGGGCGGCCAAGGCGGTGACCGCCTGTGCCGCACGGGCCGCCGCCTCGCCGAGTGCCGTCTCCGGCAGTACGCCGGCCGGCAGCCGCAGTGCCAGCACACGCGCCCCCACCTCGGCCGCGACCTGCGCGGCGCGCTCCGACCGGGGTGACATGGAGACGCCGTCGCAGACGACGCCGATCGTCCAGTCGCCGCGCCGGGCCAGGGCCATGGCGTCCGCGTTGACACCGCGCCGCTTGCCGCGGTCACTGACGCCCGCGGCGCCGCCCGGGGCCGTGACCTCGACGTGTGACCGGAAGGCCGGCTGTGCGTGGCCGCATTCCCAGCAGCGGCCGTCCGGGGCGACGATCCCGCCGCACTGGACGCAGTTCTCGTTCTCGCTCATCGGGAGGGATCCTGACAGACCCGGATGGACTCGTCGCGATCGTGATCGTGATGGACCGGAACCGAGAAGGCCCGCGCGCGCCACCGTGTGGGGCGGTGACACGCGCGGGGGTCGTGTGCGGTCCCGTGCGGACCGTCAGGCGCGGAGGGGCCCCTCGCACGTGTAGTCGGAAGTTCCCCCGCGTCCGCCCGGCCAGATGTCCACGTCGTCGAACGAGCAGTTCATGTCGATCAGGTTGTTCACACCGCCCGCGGCGCGGTCGAGGAGGAAGTGGTCGACCGTCCGGGACATGTCCTTGAAGACGAGGTCGGCGTCGCCGGCGTCGGTCAGGTTCGCGGTGATGCGGCCGATGCACACGAACCGCGGGCGCTCCGCCGTGCCGCTGCCATGGCATGCGGGGACGCTTCCGGTCGTAGCGATGAAGGAGGCGCGAACCTCGTCGGCCGACCCCTCGCGCAGCTGGTCCAGCGGGACATAGGCCGTGTCGGGAACGAACAGTTCGTCGACATGGGCGATCTGCGTGTCGAGGAAGGCGTCGTACGTGCTCTGCAGCCCCGCGTCCCTGCCGAGACGGTCGCGCCAGGCGTCGAACGCGGCCGGGTCGTCGGCGCGCAGGGTGCGGTACATCTCCCGCAGCATGGAGGGGCGCTCGGTCCAGAGGAACTCGAAGAAGGTGCCCGCGTAGTCGTAGAAGCGGAAGCCGTCGCCGTCGTACGTGGCGTGCAGCAGCTGGTCCACCGTCATGCGCGGTCCACCGTTCGCCGTGTCGTCGATGACGCCCTGGACGAGCGACGTGCGCACCTTGACGCCGTCGCTGCGGCTGGCGCCGGCGAAGAACTCGGCTGTGCCCTCGTCCATCGCCGTGGTCCGGTCGCCGTCGTACCAGGGCCCTTCGCCGAAGAAGCCGGGCACCGCCCAGCGGCCGTTGAGGTAGTGCCCGTACTCGTGACGGAACAACTCCTCCAGGGTCAGCGAGGAGTCCTGCGGCACTCGGCGCTGGTACGTGTAGAAGGTCGCGCCCTTCTCGATGTAGATGCCGCCGTTGTCGGTGCCCATGCCGGTCAGGAGCGGGTGGAAGATCTCGTACTCCTTGCGCGAGGAGTACAGCACGATGTTCAGGGCGGAGTTGGGGTCGCCCGTGAGGGGCTCCTCGCTGCCGACCACACGGTGGAACTGCGCCTTGACCTGCTTGCTCGCGTAGTACAACTGGTCGACGGTGCCCCGGCCGAGGCCGGTGCGGACCCTGATGCGGTCGAGGCCCTCGGCGCCGTAGACGTAGGTGTACGGGAAGAGGCGCTTCTCGATGTCCGACGCGCACACGCGGTAGGGGGCGCAGGCTTCGTACACCCCCAGCCAAGTGGCGACCGTGGCCCACGGGGCGCTCATGTCACCGAACGTGCGTGCCGTGACGTCCAGAAGGGCGCCGAGGCCGGAGGCGGTCTCCGTGCGCAGTCCGTCGATCTGGCCGAAGCGGCCGTACTCGCTCAGCGCGTCGCGCACGACCCATGCGTTGGGCCGGTCCTTGAGGTGGGTGTGCCGGGCGAAGGCCCGGAAGGCGGCCCGGTAGGAGGGAGCGGCCTTCGCCGCGGCGTGGAAGGCGGTGTCCTGGTTGCCGGGGTGGACGCCGAGGTAGTTCAGGCTGAGCGCGGCGAGGGCGGCCCCGGCCCATGAAGTGTCCTGGGCGGTGTCGGGGTGCCGGGTGTCCATGGTCGCCAGCACCCGCTTGACGAGCCCGAGTTGGTACTGGCGCAGGCCGGGTGCCGAGGCCGCGTAGAGAGCTTCACGGAGGGACTCGGCGTTCGCTCGGGTGACGTCGAAGGTGCGGGGCGCCGAGCCGAAGCGGGCGACGGCACGGCGCATGGTGGTCAGTGTCGGCGGGTCGGTGACGTCGATCTCGTCGCGCGAGAAGTCGTGGTAGGCGACGGCGTGGAGATACGTGAACATCTCCGGCAGGTGGCTGCCGTTCCGGCCGTCGTGGGAGTCGGCGAGGCCGGTGATGCGCCGGGAGACGGCCTGGACGTGCGCGTCCGACATGACCGGGACGAGGCGCTGGTCCCAGGTCCACAGGATCGACCGAAGGCAGTGGTCGGCGGTGACGGCGGGGTCGGCGAGGAAGTCCGCGAACTGTGCGGGGTTGAGGCCCGCAACGCCGTCGAGCGTGCAGGGCGCATTCGCCGCGCCGGCCTCGGACCTGCCCTTCTGTTCAGGGGTTCGAGGTCCGGGGACGCGGCCGGCGGTGAGGCCGCCCGGGGCCGGCAGCGGACGGGCGGCCCGGTGGTCCGGGGCCTCGGCCAGTCGGTCGACCTTGTCGGTGCGGTCCGGCTCGGAGGCCGGCCGTATCGCCGAAGGCGCGGCGGGAGTCGTGAGGGCGGGCTCGGCGGCGGCGGGCTGGACGGCCGTCACGCAGAGCGCGAGTGCGGCCGCGGCGGTGAGCAGGACTGTGCGCATGGATCTGCGCGTGACGAGGTGCAGGGGTAAGCGCGGGTTTCTCGGCTGGAACACATCGGCTCCTGTGTGGGAGGTGGCAAGAGATGCGCTGTGCGGTGAAGCGTGCCGCAGGCGTCAACCGCCTTGGCGCGGGCGCAAGTTACTGGCCTCATGTGATGCGTAACGTAGTAATGTGAAATGGCACTGTAAAGAGCCGTGCCTTCCGGATCTGTCGGTCGTGCCCCGTCAAGTGGGCTCGGGGGCAACGGCAGGCCGCCCACCTCAAGCTGCACGACCAGGCCCTGACGGAACTGCCGCTCCCGGCCGGACCCTTGGCAGCACAAGTGCAATGTGAAATATTACTGACGTGCTCACGAGGAACTCCCCGGATCTCATCGTCGTCGGCGCGGGCGTGGTCGGCGCCGCATGCGCCTACTACGCGGCCCGCTCCGGCCTCTCCGTCACCGTGATCGACCGCGGTCCCGTCGCGGGCGGCACGACGGGAGCCGGTGAGGGCAACCTCCTGGTCTCCGACAAGGAGCCGGGCCCCGAACTCGAACTCGCCCTGCTTTCCGTACGGTTGTGGCGCGAACTGTCCGACGTTCTGCCGCCCCGTGCCGAGTACGAGGCGAAGGGCGGCCTGGTCGTCGCCTCCGGCGAGGCATCCCTGGCGGTCCTGCGTGACCTCGCCGCCCGGCAGGAGCGGGCGGGCGTGAAGAACCAGGAGGTCCCCGACGGCCGGCTCCGCGACCTGGAGCCCCACCTGGCCCCGGGCCTGGCCGGCGGCTTCCACTATCCGCAGGACGCCCAGGTGCAACCCGCACTCGCCGCGGCGCACCTGCTGCGCGCCGCGGGCGGGCAGGGCAACGGCCGGGTCGACCTGCGGCTGGGGGAGGAGGTCATCCGCGTGCTCAAGGGCGCGGGTGGCGAGGTACGGGGCGTACGGACGACGAGCGGTGATCTGCACGCCCCCTGTGTGGTGAATGCCGCCGGTACGTGGGGCGGGCGGCTCGCCGGGCTCGCGGGAGTGGACCTGCCGGTGCTTCCCCGCCGGGGGTTCGTCCTGGTCACCGAGCCGCTGCCGCGCGTGGTGCGGCACAAGGTCTACACGGCCGACTACGTCGCCGATGTCGCCAGCGGCTCGGCGGCGCTCCAGACCTCCGCCGTCGTCGAGGGCACCCCGGCGGGCCCCGTCCTGATCGGCGCGAGCCGGGAACGGGTCGGCTTCGACCGCACCCTGTCGGTGGAGGTCCTGCGCCGCCTCGCGGCCCAGGCGACCCGCCTGTTCCCGGTGCTCTCCCGGGTACGGGCGATACGCACGTACGCCGGATTCCGCCCGTACCTGCCGGACCATCTGCCCGCGATCGGCCCCGACCCACGCGCGCCCGGCCTGCTGCACGCCTGCGGGCACGAAGGTGCGGGGATAGGACTCGCCCCTGCCACCGGCGTGATCGTCGCCCGGATCCTGACCGGAGGTGGACTCCCCATGGACATCGGGCCGTTCAGGCCGGACCGCTTCGACCGAGCCTCGCCCGGAACGTCGCGGACACCTTGACGCCCCGGCCACCCCGGACACCCTGAGACGGAGACGCACCGTGGCCCGTGACCGCACCCCCGCCGAACTCGTCGGCGCGACACCCGAACAGCCCTCGTTCGAGATCACCTTCGACGGGCGCCCGATCACCACGCTCCCCGGCCGGTCCGTCGCCGCCGCCCTTTGGTCGGCCGGCGTCCTCGCCTGGCGCACCACGCGCGGGGACGGACGCCCGCGCGGAGCCTTCTGCGGCATCGGCCACTGCTACGAATGCCTCGCCACGGTCAACGGGCGGCCCAACAGGCGGGCCTGTCTGGTGCCCGCCCGTCCCGGTGACACGGTCACCACTCAGGAAGGACACGGCCATGCCGAACTCGCCGTCTGACCGGGCGGCGGGCGACCCGTACGCCACGGTGTACGACCTCGCGGTGATCGGCGCGGGCTGCGCCGGCCTCGCGGGCGCCGTCACCGCATCCGAACGTGGGCTCTCGGTCGCCCTGCTGGACACAGCCGGCCGGATCGGCGGCCAGTTCTACCGCCACCCCGCCCCGGCTGTGGGAGCGGTGCGCCCGGAGGCCCTGCACCACGACTGGTCCGCCTTCGCCGGTCTGCGCCGCCGCCTCCAGGCGAGCGATGTCGTCCACCTCGCCGGTCACCACGTCTGGACCGTGGAACGGCAGGACGGGGCGGACGCGCGGTGGGCGGCGCACGCGGTCACCGGAGCGGACGGCGACGGAGAGCACCCCGTGCGCGTAAAGGCCCGCCACGTCCTGTTCGCGACCGGCGCGTACGAACGCCAACTGCCCTTCCCCGGCTGGACGCTGCCAGGAGTCGTGGGCGCAGCAGGAGCCCAGGCCATGCTGAAGGCGGGACTCGTCCTGCCCGGCAGACGCGTCGTCGTCGCGGGCAGCGGTCCGCTGCTGCTCGCCGTTGCCGCCTCGCTCGCCACCGCCGGAGCCCGCGTGCCCGCGGTGATCGAGGCAGCCGGCTATCTCGGATACGCGCGCAGGCCGGCCGTCCTCGCCGCCGACCCGCTGAAGCTCGCCGAGGCCGTGGCCCACGGTGCGGCGCTGCTGAGGCACGGCGTGCGGCTGCGCACCCGCAGCGCGGTGACCCAGGTCCACGGCACGGACCGGGTGGAGGCGGTCACCGTCTCCCGGGTCGACCGGGACTGGCGGCCCGTACAGGGGACGGGCCGCCGGATCGCCTGCGACGCCCTCGCCGTGGGGCACGGCCTCCTTCCGCAGACCGAACTCGCCACCAGCCTCGGGTGCGCCACACGGCGGACGCACGACGGGACGCACGCCCTCGCACTGGACGCACTGCAGCGGACCTCGGTGCCCGGTCTGTGGGCGGCGGGCGAGACCGGCGGCATCGGCGGTGCCCAACTCGCGCGGGTGGAAGGCGAGATCGCGGGCATCGCGGTGGCCGCCCAGGTGCGCGGCGAACCCGGACCGGCGCGTGAGGGGCGGATGCGGGAGCTTCGACGGAGGCGGGAGCGTATGCGTGCCTTCGCCGGTGCCATGGCCGCCGTGCACGCGCCGGGGAAAGGCTGGGCCGACTGGCTGGACGACGCGACGGAAGTGTGCCGCTGCGAGGAGGTGCCGGCGGGCGCCGTCCGCGAGGCGGTCGACGCCTACGGTGCCCGTGACGCCCGCACGGTCAAGCTCCTCACCCGCGCGGGCATGGGCTGGTGTCAGGGCCGCATGTGCGGGGCGGCCGTGGCCTGCCTCGCGGCGGGTGAGGGCACCCCGTCCGCGCCGCCGTCTCCCGAGCGCCGGCCGCTCGCGGGGCCCGTGCCGCTGGGCGTGCTCGGAGCCCTCGACCCGAGCGAGCCGTCCGCCACGCCACCCGAGCAGGCCGAACAACCCGACACCGACCGTCCGGACGGCGCCGTCGGACCCCACGACTGAGGGACCCGGCTCGTGCGACCCCACACGGCTCTACGAAATGTCACACCCTACGGAAGAGGTCCCGCATGACCGCCACCCGAGCCACCCTCGCCTGGACCACCGACCGCCCCTGGCGCGGCATCATGGTCGCCACCGCTCTCCCCCTGCGCGACGACCTCTCCGTCGACCTCGACGCCTACGCGGAGCACGTTCGCCGGCTCATCGACGAGGGCTGCGACGGCGTCGTGCCCAACGGCTCCCTCGGCGAGTACCAGACCCTCACCGGCGACGAGCGTGCCCGCGTGGTCCGCACCGCCGTCGAAGCCGCCGGCGACGGCGCGCGCGTGATGCCCGGCGTCGCCGCCTACGGAAGCGCGGAGTCCCGCCGCTGGGCGGAACAGGCCGCGGAGGAGGGCTGCGGAAGCGTGCTGCTGCTGCCGCCGAACGCCTATCGCGCCGACGAGCAGGCGGTACGCGCCCACTATGCGGAGGTCGCCCGCGTGGGGCTGCCCGTGGTGGGCTACAACAATCCTTTCGACACCAAGGTCGACCTCACCCCCGCCCTCCTGGCCCGGCTGTACGGCGACGGCAGCATCGTGGCCGTCAAGGAGTTCAGCGGCGATGTACGCAGGGCCTACGAGATCGGCGAACTCGCACCGGACCTCGATCTGCTGATCGGCGCGGACGACGTGCTGCTGGAGCTCGCCCTCGCGGGTGCGGTCGGCTGGATCGCCGGCTATGCCAACGCCTTCCCAGCCACCTGCGCCGAGCTCTACCACGCTGCCGTCGCCGGTCGGCTCGACACCGCGGTGCCCCTCTACAAGTCACTGCATCCGCTGCTGCGCTGGGACTCCAGGACCGAGTTCGTGCAGGCCATCAAGGTGTCCATGGACGTCGTCGGCCGCCGCGGCGGCCCCGCCCGTCCGCCGCGCACGCCGCTGCCCGCCGCGGCGGCGGCCGCGGTGCGCGCGGCGACCGAGAAGGCCGTCGCCGACGGCCACCACTGACCCCGATCCACCTCGCAGGAAGGGACGTTTGTGCGGACCCGTCACGTCTTCCACGCCGTCGACTCACACACCGAGGGCATGCCCACGCGTGTGATCACCGGAGGCGTCGGGGTGGTCCCCGGTGCCACGATGGCCGAGCGCAGGCTCCACTTCATCGAGCACCTGGACCATCTGCGCACGCTCCTGATGTATGAGCCGCGCGGCCACGCCTCGATGAGCGGCGCGATACTCCAGCCGCCGACCCGCCCCGACGCCGACTACGGCGTGCTGTACATCGAGGTCTCCGGCCTGCTGCCGATGTGCGGGCACGGCACCATCGGCGTGGCCACCGTCCTCGTGGAGACCGGCATGGTCACGGTCACCGAACCCGTCACCACCGTCCGCCTCGACACCCCCGCCGGGCTCGTCTCCGTCGACGTGCGGGTCGAGGGCGGGGCGGCCGAGGCGGTCACGCTCACCAACGTCCCCGCATTCTGCGTCGGCCTGGACCGCGAGGTGGACGTGCCGGGGTACGGGACGGTGACGTACGACCTCGCGTTCGGCGGGAACTTCTACGCCTTCGTCGAACTGGGCTCGCTGGGCCTGCCGTTCGACCGCTCCCGCAAGGACGAACTGCTCGCGGCCGGACTCGCCCTGATGGAGGCGATCAACGCGTCTCCGGACCGCCCCGTCCACCCGGAGCAAGCCGAGATCGCGGGGGTCAAGCACGTGTATCTCGCCGCCCTCGGTTCGGACGCGCACCGCTCACGCCATGCCATGGCCATCCACCCCGGCTGGTTCGACCGTTCACCGTGCGGCACCGGCACCTCCGCGCGCATGGCGCAGCTGCACGCCCGTGGCGCCTTGCCCCTGCACCGCGACTTCGTCAACGAGTCCTTCATCGGTACCGAGTTCACCGGCCGTCTCGTGGCGGAGACCGAGGTCGGCGGGGTACCGGCAGTCGTGCCCCGCATCACCGGACGCGCCTGGATCACAGGCACCGCGCAGTACTTCCTCGACCCGGACGACCCCTTCCCCGCGGGGTTCCTCCTGTAGCTGCGGTGCTGTACGGGTTCGACGGTCCAGCCACCTGCGAAAACAACGTGACATTGTACGCTGGTGATCCTCTCTCGGCCACGAGGCCAAAGGGCGAAGGGAACACCACCACCATGGGCCACCTGAAGCAGCGCAACCTCATCACCACCAGGGAGCGACTGCGTGACCAGGTTGCCCACGCCCTGCGCGCCGCGCTCATCTCCGGCGAACTGCGTCCCGGCGAGGTCTACTCGGCGCCCGGCCTTGCCGAGGACTTCGGGATCTCCGCGACACCGGTGCGCGAGGCGATGCTCGACCTGGCCCGGGAGGGCCTCGTCGAGCCGGTCCGCAACAAGGGCTTCCGCGTCACCGAGGTCAACGAGCGCGATCTCGACCAGTACACCGAGATCCGCCTCCTGATCGAGGTCCCGATGGTCCGCAGGATCACCCGCAGCGCCTCCCGCGAAGACCTGGAGGCGCTGCGGCCGGTCGCCGAAGAGATCGTGCGCGCCGCGCGCGATCACGACCTCATCGGCTACCTCGAGGCCGACCGTCGGTTTCATCTCTCCCTGCTCGCGCTCGCCGGCAACGACCGGCTCGTCGAGACCGTCGGCGATCTGCGCAAGCGTTCGCGGCTGTACGGGCTGACCGCACTGGACGAGCGGGACCAGCTGATCCCCTCCGCCGAGGAGCACATCGAGCTGCTCGACCTGATGGTGGCGGGTGACGCGCGGGGCGCAGAGAAGTGCATGGCCCGCCACCTCGGACATGTGCGCTCGCTCTGGGCCGAGGGCGCGCAGGAGAAGGAACGGCAGGCCGCCGCGCGCGGTCCCAAGAGGCGGCTGGGCACGGCCCGCTGAGACGGCCGGGGGTCCGCAGGTGAGCTCGCGGCCCCGCACGGCTCTTCGGCGTCGGCCGGGGCGCACGCCGAGTGGCCGCCTGCGACAAGGAAGGCCAGGAGGGCGAGCGGGGCGCCGTCGTCGCTCCAGGAGATGACGACCAGCCGGCCGTCCAAGGACGGCCGTACCAGACGACCCTCTGTTCACCGGCGCCGCACCCCGCCACTATGGCGGTGTCAACACACGCCCCCTCGGCCATGGCCCGTGTCAGCTCCGGCGTACGTCGACCGGCCGGTCGCGGGGCGCGCGCCGGAAACGGACGGTCGGTCATGAACGGATCCCTCGGCACAGTGAGGGCGGTCGTCATGACCGCCCTGGTCGCGCTCCTGGCGAGCACGGCGGCCGCGATCCCGGCAGACGCGGCGGCTACGGCGCCACCGCTCCCGCCGGCGTCGACCGTGGCCTTACCGAACGAGGCGGCCCCCGTCCCCCCTCCCGCCGCTCCCCTTTCAGGCCCCGTCCCGCCGCACGCCTCCGGTCCCGTTCCTTCGGCCGCCCCCGACTGGACCCCGCCGCTGAGCACCCGCGGCCGCTACATCGTCGACGCCGACGGCAACCGGTTCAAGCTCAAGTCCGGGAACTGGCACGGCGCGAGCGGCACCTGGACCGGTACCGGTGACCGCGAGGACCCGGCGAACCACCACGCGGGCGAGAAGGCGGACCGTATTCCGCTCGGGCTCGACCGCGCCCCCATGTCCGAGATCGTCGCCGGCTTCCGCGAGCTGGGGCTCAACAGCGTCCGTCTGCCCTTCTCCAACGAGATGGTGCACGACCGGCGCCCCGTCGCCGACGCGTCGGTGGCCGCCAATCCGGCCCTGCGGGGTCGTACGCCCCTCCAGGTCTACGACGCCGTCGTCGCCGCCCTCACCGGCGCGGGACTCGCCGTCATCCTCAACAACCACACCAACACCACCCGTTGGTGCTGCGGTGTCGACGGCAACGAACGCTGGAACGCCAGCCGCGCCGACGCGGAATGGGAGGCCGACTGGCTCTTCATGACCCGCCGCTACCGTCACGAGCCACGCGTCGTCGGCGCCGACCTCTACAACGAGGTGCGCCGCTCGGTCTGGGACGACCCCAACTGGGGCCTCGGTGACCGCCATGACTGGTTCGCCGCCTCGCAGCGTGTCGGTGACCGCATCCTCCAGGAGGCGAATCCCGCTCTCCTCATCGTCGTCGAGGGCATCAACTGGACCGGCGTCCCCGTCGACGGCCTTCCGCACGGGCGCCCCACGCTGGAACCCGTCCAGCGGCTGTCCCACACGCTCGTACGGTCCGGCAAGCTCGTCTACTCCGCCCACTTCTACGACTACACCGGCCCCCACCACACCGGCGCCACCGGTGTGGGCGAGACCTCCGACAACCGCTACCGCGACTTCGGCCGCGACGAACTGTTCGACGTGCTCGACCGGCAGGCCTTCTACGTGTCCGGCCAGGCCGGCCGGCACTTCACCGCTCCCGTGTGGATCAGCGAGTTCGGGATCGGCGGCCGGGACGAGCACGGCGAGAAGCCACGCGCCTGGTTCGAGAACTTCGTCGACCATCTCATCGCCAGGGACGCCGACTTCGCGTACTGGCCGATGGTCGGCTGGCACGAGGACCGCGAGGGCAACGGCTGGGCCCTGCTCCACTGGGACTCCGCCGGCCGGCGCATCGGCGTCTTCGACGGTGACGACTGGCGCGCCGGCGCGTGGAGCCGTCTCGTCGCCGCCGAGGGGCGCACCGGCCCCGTGCCGTCCACGGACCGCTGGTCGATGCTCGGCCCGGACCACGGCGACTTCGTGCAGTCGCTGCGGATGCGGGCCGCGGGCGACTGGGACGTCGGCGCACGCAAGGCGGCCTGCCCCGACGGCCAGCGACTGGCGGGCCTGGCCCACACCGGGGGCCGCGGCCTGTGCACCGACGTGGCGGCGCGTGACCTCTGGGCGCCCGACGGCCCGTACGAGGTGGTGCGCGACGAGCGCCATGTCCGGCCGGGCGGCGACTGGGCGTCGGGCTACACCAAGCTCCAGTGCCCCACGGACCACTTTCTCACCGGCTACAGCGTCCGCGGAGCAGCCGTCTCGGCCGCTCTGTGCGTAGCGGCCCGGACGCCGCTCGGCTCAGGCGGCCGTACCGTCTGGTTCGACCGGGGCGACAACCGTCCGCCCGAGGCCCGCGGTGGGGACTTCGCGTACGGCCGGTTCAAGGGCCAGTGCGCCGACGACGAGTACGCGGCGGGTATCGCGTACACCGGCCGCGTGGGCTCGTCCCGGACACCGGACGCGCTGCTGTGCCGGAAGCTGGGCTGAGCGGGTCGCCTCGCCGGGCACCCGAGCACGAACGTGGACCTGCCCCTCACCAGGCGGAACGACCCCGGTAGGTGCGGCCCGGCCGACCGGGAAGGTGGTACCGGGTGCGGCGTGGTCGACGGGCCCGGCGAACCGGGCCGAGGCGCCACCAGTTGCTCCGCAGAGTGCAAACCTGCGCCACGTAGGTCCGTGCCGACGTGGCCTGGCGGGATGGGCCGAGCGGTACGGCCCGGGAGCCACGCTGCACACCCGCTCCCGCCGGTGGGCCCTGGGCGGCATGTCCGAGCGGATGCTCGTGGTCGCCCGGCCGCAGGCGGACGCGGCCCGGGGACATCGACGGGCCGGTGTCGGTCGATTCCACCATCGTCCGTGTTCACCGGCACGCCGCCGGAGCCCGGAACGGGGCTCCGGCGGCCCGCACTCGGACGCGTCCGAGGCGGCCTGACCAGCAAGATCCACCTCGCCTGCGACGCTCTCGGCCGACCGCCGGCCTTCACGCGGGCGACGTCAGGGCTCCCGGTCAGCGCAGCGCCTTCGCGCGGCTCAGCGCCGCCACGCCCACCCCGGCGAGTGCGATCTGGAACAGCCACTCGACCCAGTCGACGCCGTCGGTGTCGGCGACGCCGAACGCGGCGGCGAGAGCGGTGCCGAGGAAGGCGGCGGCGATCCCGACGACGATGGTCCACAGGACACCGATGTGCTGCCGGCCGGGTACCACCAGCCGTCCGAGCACGCCGATCAGGGTGCCGATGAGGATCGCGCTGATGATGCCGGATATCTCCATGATCGTACCCTTCCTGTTGTTCTGTGTCGTGATACAGGTGCCCCTCATGGCTCGGAGCACGCCTGTTCCCCTGGGGGCGTGCTGATGACCCGGGCGTTGACAAGCTGACGATCCGTCAGTCACGGTGTCGGGCATGGCGAAGATGCGTGCGCGTCTGCTCGTTCTCCTGGCCGCGGTTCTCGTGAGCACCTCGCTGACGGGCGCCGAAGCGTCCCGGGCCACGGCCACGGCCACCGCCGCCGACCGGCTGCCCACTGACCGGCTGCCCGGCGGCCTCTGGTTCGACGAGCGGGCCGCCGCCACCCTCACCGTCGAGGACGGCCGCTTCACCGACGGGCTCGGCCGCGAGGTCGTGCTGCGCGGCTACAACGTCTCGGGCGGGACCAAGCTCGACGAGAACGGCGGCCTGCCCTTCGCCTCCGTCGCCGACGCCGAGAAGTCCGCGGCCGCGATGCGGGGACTCGGCGGCGCCAACACCGCGAGGTTCCTGCTCTCCTGGGCATACGCGGAACCGGTCCGCGGCCGCGTCGACGAGCGTTACCTCGCCGCCGTCACCGAACAGCTGCGGGTCTTCCTCCGGGCCGGTATCCGCGTCTACCCCGACTTCCACCAGGACCTCTACTCCCGCCACCTCTTCCACGAGGACAGCTGGTACACCGGCGACGGAGCACCCGCATGGGCCGTGGCGCAGGGGAACTACCCGCGTGAATCCTGCGGAGTCTGTTTGTTCTGGGGCCAGAACATCACACAGAACAAGGCCGTCACCCAGGCCACGTACGACTTCTGGCACAACAGAGGCGGCGTCCAGGACGCCTTCCTCGACACCGCCCGGTCGGTGATGGCGTACCTCGCCGAACATCTCACCCCCGGTGAGTTCGCGGGCATCGCCGGATTCGACCCGTACAACGAACCGCACGCGGGGACGTACGAACCGGGCCAGAGCAGCCGCGCCTGGGAACGGGACGTGCTCTGGCCGTTCTACGAGAAGTTCCGCGCCCGGATGGACCAGGCGGGCTGGCGCGACAAACCCGCCTTCGTCGAACCCAACCTCTTCTGGAACGCCAACCTCGATTTCCAGCGGCAGGAAGGCGGCCTCCTCGACGCCGGCTCCGCCCTCGGCCCCCGCTATGTCTTCAACACGCACTTCTACGACCAGAAGGCCATCTCGGGCGTCTTCATGTGGGGCAAGGCGAAGGACGGCCAGTACGCGGGCGACTTCGCCACCGTCCGCGACCGGGCGGCCGCCGCCGGTACGGCGGGCATCGTCAGCGAGTTCGGGCATCCCCTGGCCGGGGCGGTCGCCGACAAGGCCCCGAGCGTGCTGAAGGCGATGTACCAGGCCCTCGACTCCCGTCTGCCGGGCGGCACGTGGTGGTCACGGCCGCAGGACTCCGGCCAGGTCCTCTCCGGTACGCAGTGGCAGTGGGACATCTACAACGGCCGCCACCACGAGCTCATGAACGGCAACCCGGACAAGGTCCTGACCGAGGGCGACGCCTGGAACGACGAGGACCTGTCCGCCGTCCGCCTCGACGACTCGGGCGCCGCCGTGCTCCGCCAGGACGCACGGCTCCTCGACCGCCTCTATCCGAGTGCGACGGCGGGCCGCGTCGTCGGATACACCTACGAGGACCGCTCCCGTGACGGCTCCACCACGCTCACCTGGAACCCGGTCCCGGCCTCGATGCCACGCCTCGCGGAGCTGGTCGGCACCGGCCGGTACGGGGTGCTGCTGTGGCGTCCGGACGGCACGTCCGCCCCCACCGAGCTCCACCTCCCGGCGTCGTTCGACCCGGCCCGTACGACGGTGGTCTCCGACCTGGGAGCGCTGCACGGCCTCCCCTCGTACGAACCAGGCACGCCGGTGGCGGTGGCCCCCGAACCGGGCGGCACGGGCAGCCGCCGCCTCCTGCTCACCGCGCGGGGCGGCGACCCGGGCCTCCACGTCGCTCTGGTGACGGACGGCGCGACGACGCCCTCCGCCGATCTGCTGCGGGCGGCCCGTGCGGAACTGACGCGGTGGGCGGAGGGTCTGCACTGAGCCGGGAGGCGGGGAATCGGTGCCCCCGTACGCGCGGGGAAGGGCCTGGCCGCCCGCCTCGACATCGGCCAGGGGGCTTACATCGCGGTCCGCGGCATGGCGCCCCCTGCTCCCGGTCTCGCGAGCGGGCACTGCCTCGGACGGACGGGGAGGGGGCGGCGAACAGCGACGGGAGGAGGACGGCCTTCGCGACTGGGGCCGAGGGCGCCGTCTCGTTCGGTGCGGACCTCACACGCCCCGCGCCGCTCCAGCAGGCGCTGCCCCTGTCTGGTGCTGTTCGCCGGCTACTTGGAGCCGGCTGTCACTCCCTGGCGGCATCGGCTCCCGCCTCGGTGGACCTGACGACCAGCCCCGGGATCAGGACCGCCGCCACCGCCAGGTGCATCAGCGCGAGGGAGACCCGGGTGCCGCCGTCCATGCCGTCGCCGAAGAACGGCAGGAAGGACGCGGCCAGCACGGCGCCGGCCACCCCGGTCCAGATGGCACGGGCGCGCCGCTTCCCGAACCGCTCCAGGACGGCCAGCAGTCCCCAGCCGGAGAGCGACGCGAGCAGTGCGACGACCGCCACGGGCACGGCGCCGAGGTCGAGCGTCTGCTCGCCGTCGGCGATCCGCAGCCGGTGCCCCAGCAGCGGGTCCGCGACCAGCCACACCAGGACGGGGGCCAGGACGGCCAGGGCCGTTACCCCCAGGCGCCTTGTCCGCGCGCTCACTTGGCGCTCCCCGAGAGCGCCCCGTGCAGGAAGACCTCCACCAGTTCCTGCGGGGTCAGGTCGGGCTCGTCCTCCGTACGCGGCTGGGCGAAGAGCAGCCCGAAGAAGAGGGCCGCGATCTGCTCCGGCGGCCGGCGCAGGGCGGCCTTGTCGGGCTCCAGCAGCTCGGCGAGGGCCGCGCGGATACGGGTCGTCGACTCGTCGCGGCCCGCGCCGCGCACCGTGCCGGGGTGCTTGCCGCCGCGATGCCCCAGCGAGCCGGCGATCGCGCCCATCCTGGACATGTGCGCCTGCAGCGCCTCCGCCGCCTCCGCGAGCCGGTCGGGCAGCGGCTGGGACACGTCGATCGCGTCGAGCTCGCGGACCGCGTGCTCGGGGGAGAGCGCCTCGGCCACGCAGGCCTGCAGCAGCTCGTCCTTGTCGGCGAAGACCCGGAAGATCGTGCCCTCGCCGATGCCCGCGGCGCGGGCGATCTTCGCGGTCGTCACCGCGGCGCCGTACTCGGCGATCAGTGGGATCGCGGTCTGGATGATCATTTCGCGGCGCCGTTCGGGCGACATGCCGGGGGCGCGGCGGCGGGTGGTCTGGTTCTGCTCAGGGGCTGTCATGACCACAAGCCTACGGAGTGAGGACTCACTCCGTCAATGAGTGAGTCCTCACTCCGCACACTTTTCCCGTTCTCGGCTGCTTGTCGACGGCAGCCCGCCGGGATCCACAACTACGGCTGGAGGCACTACCGCAGGGCGACGAACAGCAGCACCGCCGTCGTCATGGCGGCGGCTGCCCCCGCGGCGACACGCGAGACCCAGCGGCGCGACGGGATCCAGGTCACCTGGGGCCGGGTCACGCCCGCGTAGACGTAATAGACGCGGTCCGGCTCGTCCGCCAGCACCACCCGTGCGAGCGGAAGGTGGCGGATCGAGACCTGCCGGGTCACCTCGCCCCTCTTCTTGACGAGGCTCCTCTCGATCGCGGCACGATGGTGCGCGGCGAGATCCTCGGGCAAGCGGCCCTTCGCCCCCACCACGGTCTCCCGCCACGCACCCTTGTCCTTCAGCCGTGACCGGATGATCCACGGAGCACGCGGCGGCGGGGCGGTCACGTCCTCGTCCTCGGGCGCCCGCGTGATGGTCGCGCCCCGCCAGACGGTGAGGCGCCCCTTGCCGGTACATGTCTCGCAGCTCCACCGTCCCCGTCCCTGACAGTGCCGGCACTTCACTTTGCCGTCACCGCCGCAGTCGGTGCACAGCGTCTTTCCCCAGCCCAGGCAGCGCGGGCACGCCGTGCCGGGCGCCTCGCACAGGGCGCAGTCGACGCGTACGCCGGGCCGCTTCACCTTCTGCGGCGCGACGGGCGTCACGGGAGCCTTGCGTGATCCTCCCCGCCCGCGGCACTTGGTGCAGGAAGTGACGCTCTTGCAGTCCGTGCACGGCACCTGCGGCTCGCAGTGCAGGCGCCCCGTCCCCTTGCAGTTGGCGCACTGCTGCTTGCCGTTGCTGCAGTCGTGGCACGGCACTTCACGGACCGAGCCGTCCAGAACGACGTGCACGGTCTCACGCCGGCGCAGGTCCTTCGGCGGGGCCTGCCGAAAGGCGTCCAGGTCGTCGACGACCGGGCGTCCCGACAGGTCGAACGGCGCGGGGCGGGTCTGCTCGCCCGTCGTCCGCGACTCGATGCAGCGGGTGACGGTGCAGTCGAGGAGAGGCTGGTGCTCGATCCTGGCGCTGGTCGCCAGGCGTTTCGGTTCCGTGTCACCGCCCGAACGTCCCCGGTGCTCGGCGACGGCCGCGAGCACCTCGTCGTCGGGCAATTCGTCGTCGGGCAGTTCGTCGTTCGGTTCGTCGGCCATCGCAGAGTCCCCCTCCACGGAAGCGCCTGGCCACCCGCCGGGCGGCGGCGCCGGAGCCTGTCGTTGCCCAAGACCCAAGTCTGTCGCAGAGCGACGATGTCCGGAAGGCCGCATCCACCACGGCGTGGGGCCGGCCTGACCGTGACTTACCCCGCCCGCGACCCACCCCGTCCCGTCCGTGACCCGACACGTGCGACTGGGCGCGACGCGTCACGACGCGGCACGACGCGGCACGACGCGGCACGACGCGGCACGACGCGGCACGACGCGGCGCGACGTGGTGCGGGCGGTGGGCGCTGCGGTCGGCGCTGCGCCCCGACTCGGCACGCGCCGCGGCGACTTCTTCACGAAGGAGGCGGCAACCTTCCCGCGGGCGGCGGCGACGAACAGTGCAGCAACGGCCCGGACTTCCATCCCCCACTTCAGGAGGACACGTGCGAATCGGACTCGACGGCCGCCACAGGCGCCCGAGACATCTGCGCAGGATCGGGGCAGCAGGCCTTGCGGGCGGCCTGCTGCTCGGCGGCGCGGCGACGCTTTCGTTCGCGCTCTCGGCCCCGTCCCCCTCCCAGGCTTCGCCCGCGAGTGCCACCGGTCCGGTCACGGCCGCCGCCACCGTGCAGGCGGAGAACCTGGACCGCGGACTGGTCAGCGTGCACGACGGGGCGGACAACCTCGTCAGTTGGCGCCTGCTGGCGGGCGACCCCGACAACGTGGCGTTCAACGTCTACCGTGCCGGTACGAAGGTCAACGACCAGCCGATCACCGGCTCCACGAACTTCCGGCACAAGAACGCGCCGGCCCACGCCGACTACCAGGTGAAGGCCGTCGTCAACGGCCAGGAGCAGGGCTTCTCCGCACACGCTGTCCAACTGCGCGCCGGATACCTGGACGTACCCATCTCCAAACCGGCCGGCGGCTCCGACTTCGGCTACGCGGCCAACGACGCCTCCGTCGGGGACCTCGACGGCGACGGAGACCTGGACATCGTCCTCAAGTGGGACCCCACCAACTCCAAGGACAACTCCCAGGCCGGCTACACCGGAAACACCATCGTCGACGGCTACACCCTCGAGGGCACCCGCCTGTGGCGCATCGACCTCGGCCGCAACATCCGGTCGGGCGCGCACTACACCCAGTTCCAGGTCTTCGACTACGACGGCGACGGCCGCGCCGAGGTGGCGATGAAGACCGCCGACGGAACCCGCGACGGCACAGGCACGGTGATCGGCAACTCCGGTGCGGACCACCGCAACAGCGAGGGCCGGATCCTGACCGGTCCCGAGTACCTCACGATGTTCCGGGGATCGGACGGAGCCGCGGTCTCCACCGTGGACTACGTGCCCGCCCGCGGCACCGTGTGCAACTGGGGCGACTGCTACGGAAACCGGGTCGACCGCTTCCTGGCCGGCACGGCGTACCTGAACGGCAGCACACCCTCACTGATCATGGCCCGCGGCTACTACACCCGGTCCGTCATCGCCGCCTGGGACTTCAGGGACGGCCGGCTCACCCGCCGCTGGACCTTCGACACCAACAGCTCCACCAACTCGGGCAAGGGCTACGACGGCCAGGGCAGCCACAGCCTCTCCATCGGCGACGTGGACGGCGACGGCAGGGACGAGATCGTCTACGGCGCGATGGCCGTCGACGACAACGGCAGCGGACTGTGGACCACCCGCACCGGCCACGGAGACGCCCAGCACCTGGCGGACCTGGACCCGGACGACCCGGGCCTCGAGTACTTCAAGGTCTCCGAGTCGGCCGGCCAGCCGTCCTCGCTGTACATCGACCCGGCGAACGGCAGTGTCCGCTGGAAGACCGGAACGGGCAGCGACAACGGCCGCGGCGTGGCCGGCGACATCTGGTCGGGCAACGCCGGAGCCGAGATGTGGTCGGCGGCCGACTCCTCCATCCGCGACAAGAACGGCGCCACCCGGGGCCGCGAGCCGTCGTCCGCGAACTTCCTCGCCTGGTGGGACGGTGACACGACGCGCGAACTGCTCGACGGCACCCGCATCGACAAGTACGGCACGAGCAGCGAGACGAGGCTGCTGACGGCGTCCGGTGTGCACTCCAACAACGGTACGAAGTCCACTCCGTCGCTCTCGGGCGACATCCTGGGCGACTGGCGCGAGGAGGTCGTCTGGCCGACGACCGGCGACACCGCCCTGCGGATCTACTCCACGCCCATCGAGACGGACAAGCGGTTCACCACCCTGCTCCAGGACCGCATGTACCGCACGGGCCTGGCCTGGCAGAACACCGCCTACAACCAGCCGCCGCATCCGGGTTACTTCCTCGGGAGGTGACGACGGGGTCCCGGGCCGCCCGACGGCCCGGGACCGGCGCGCTCAGGCCGAGGCGCCCGCCGCGTCCACGAGTTCGGCGAGCGCCGCGGCCAGGGCATCGAGGCCCGGCCCGGCGGGGCCGCCCGGCTCCGACATGTAGACGTCGCGGCGTATCTCGATCATCAGCGCGCTGACCCGCCGGTCCTGGCCGTAGTGCTTCAGCGGGACGTACGTCCCCGCGAACGGGCTGTCCAGCCCGGTGCCGCCGAAGCCCGAGAACGCCTTCCGCGCCGCGGCGAGCAGCTCCGGCGGCGTGTGGAAGGAGTCCGTGCCGAGGCAGATCGGAGGCCGGGGACCTTCGCCGTGCAGCTCGTACGGGAGGGGCTCGGTCGGATACGAATGCACGTCGATCACGACCGCCCGCCCCACGGCGTCCAGCCGGGCGTCCACGGCTTCGGTCACGGCCCGCGCGTACGGAACGAAGTAGCCGGCGATCAGCGCCGCCGGGTCGAAGCCTGACGGGCGCAGTTGTTCCCGGTGCGTGGTCCGCGTGTAGACGGCGCCCATGCCGACGGCGAGCATCTCCTCCCGCTCGTCGGGGAAGCGCTCGGGGTCGACGACCAGACGTGAGAGCCCGTTGACGAATCGCCAGGGCGGGACGGTCGCGGACCCGGCGGCCCCCGCGGCGATCTCGGCGGTGTGGGAGTCGGTGATGTGGTCGAGCTCCAGCTGGAGCGCCTCGTCGTCCAGCACGATGCCGGCGCGTACGCCGTCGGGCACGGCCCGAGCGGAGTGCGGGACGTGCAGGATCACGGGGGAGTCGGCCGCCCCGGGAAGGAGCTGGAAGGACGCCGGGGTGCTGGTGACGTTCACGAGGTGTTCCTTGCTGTGGGTGGTTCGAACTCGGGGAGGCAGCGCGCCTCTCCGCCATGGAGATGCCCGGTCGCCGTGACGGCGCTGACGATCTCCACCGACTCTAACGGCGGGGTACGACAACGACCGCCGGACCCTGGACGGAGCCCTGGGCCCGGCCGCACGGCCCGTTCACGAGAGCCGGCGAGGGCGGTCCGCAATCCGGTGGAGGTGCGTACCGGCGACGGACATGATGGGCCGCATGACTCATCTCCCCCTCCCCGTAGAGGCCTTGATCGTGGTCGACGTCCAGTCGGCGTTCGTCACCGGCGGCGGAGCCGTCCCTGACGCGGCCCGGCTGGTGGACCGGACGACCGACCTGATAGCGCGGGCGCGGAAGAGCGGGGCGCTCGTCGTCCACCTGCAGAACGACGGGCCCGCGGGGTCGGAGGACGAACCGCACACCCCGGGCTGGGAGCTCCACCACCCCGTCCGGAACGGCCCCACGGAGGTGGTGATCCGCAAACCGCAGGACGACGGCTTCGCGCAGACGTCGCTGGGGAGCCTGCTCACCGACTCGGGCGTGAAGTCGCTCGCCGTCTGCGGTGTGATGTCGGAGATGTGCGTCCAGGCGACTGCACGTACGGCCCTCGCGCTCGGTTATCGGGTCGTCCTGCCGCACGACGCCCACGCGACGCAGAACATCCCGGCGGCGCCCGGCATCAGCGACGCGATTCCCGCCGCCACGGTCTCACGGGTCGCCGAGTGGGCCCTCGGCAGCGACGTCGAGATCACGGCGCACGCGTCGGACGTGCACTTCACGGCCCTGCCTCCTCAAGGACTCCGCTGACGGCCGCATCGAACCGCCCGCCCGCGACCATGCGGCGAGGCGACGGCACGGCCCCACGCCGCCGAGCGGTCGTCGAGCCGCACGGCGGGTCTGCCGAGGGCGCTCCAGTAGCGTGCCGCCCATGACAGCGGACACCCGGCTGACCGACTCGTCGCCGGCCTCTCGACCTGCCACGGACGAGGACGGCGTCCGCCTGCCGAGGCTGCGCCTCAAGGACGTCGTCGTGCGCGGGGCCGTGTATGGGATCGTCGCAGTCGCTCTGCTCGCCGCGGCGATGCTGTTCGTCACGGACCACCATGACCGCGAGACGTTCCTGTCCGTCGTTGCGGGGTTCTCCGCCGTGTCCGCCGGGGGCGGCATCATCTTCGGGGCCTTCTTCTGGGCGGTGTGCTCCGGTGATATCAGGCGCTGGCGCGACTGGCGCCCAATCGTCGGCCAGAAGGACGGGGTCACGATCATGGCACCGCGCTCGTGAGGACCGGTGTGCTCGCCCTTGTTGCCCCGGGGCTGTGGGCCTCTACCACCTCGACGATGCGGCGTACGGCAGCTGGCTGTCGGCCATGGCCGCCCAGTTCGAGCCGATCACCCCGAAACGGATGGGGTGTGAGGGCTCGGTCAGCCGATCTGGAGGAGGCCGGCGTCGACGACCGTGCGACCGAAGGGGCTCGCGAGTTCGGCGAGGCGATCGCAGTCGGCGTCACCCAGGGCGGTGTAGGCGGGAAGGGCCAGGCGGTCGGTACGGTCCTCGATGTGCGTGCGCAGGCGTACGCCTTCCGGGCTGAGGGAGTCGCCCTCGAGGAGACCTCGTGTGCGCAGGCGCTCCGCGGTCTCGGCCCACTCCTCCTCGGGCCACGCGCGGCTTGCCTTGAGGAAGTCGACGGGAACGTCCCCGGTGGCAGCGTGCAGAATCAGGGACTCCAAGCCCCCGACGCCCTCGCTCAGCAAGCATGCGATATGGCCGTCGCCACGGAACTCCCGGAGCAGGGTCTGGGCATGCCACAGTTGCAGTACCGGTTCCTCCGGCCAGGGCAGCGCGGCATGGGCGGCGAACAGCGGGCGGCCCTGCGGGTGTCCGCAGGCAGCCTCGGCGGCCCGGCGGGTCAGTGCCAGGACCTCGTCCAGAGCGGGGAGTTGGTGGATCCCGGCCCGTCGCAGGGCCTCGCTCGCGGCGGCGTGCCGAGCGTCCAGCACCTGCTGGGGTGTCGCCGCGTCCCAGGCCCCGTCGACCGCCTGCCGGACGAAATCGGGGTTGAAGTTGTAGAAGGTCGAGATCACCAGCTCGGCGGATGCTCGGCCGAAGGCGGCGCTCCGGGAGGCGAAGTACCCGGCGCGTCCGCTCAGCCCGAGCTCCGCGTACCGTCGCCTTCCCTCGGGGGCGAAGTAGATCATGGCGTGTACCGGCTCGAGTCGGCGCCAGGCTGCTCGCGCTGTCTTCATGGGGGTCACCTGTTCCGGAAGTCGGCGGTCGGGGACTTCGCTGTGTTTCCGTGATCGTCGTGCGCTCGCAGATGGTCGAGCAGGAAGCGGTTCAGCGTCTCGGGCGCCTCCTCCGGGACCCAGTGGCTGACGCCCTGGAGGACCTCGAACCGGTACGGCCCGCCCACCCACTGCCCGGTTTCCCGCGCGGCCGCCGGGCCGAAGGCGCTGTCCTCCGTGCTCCAGACGTACAACGTGGGGACCTCGACGACGCCGATCGCGCCCTCGGGGCGGCCGGCGCGGTACCAGTTCAGCGCCGCGGTGAGAGCGCCCGGTCGGGACAGGTGCCGCACGTAGGCCTCGGCACTGTCCTGCGGGACCTTTCCGGCGTAAGACGCGCGAAGCGCCTCGGCATCGTCTGCGAGCATGCGTTCTTCAGTCGTGGGCGCTTCGCGCCAATCGATCATGTAGCGCGACCGTTCTCGCTGGTCCTGGTCGGTACGCAGGGTGGTGGCCAGAGCCCCGGGGTGCGGCGTCGAGACAACCGTCAGGGTGCGTACGCGGCCGGGGTGGGCATCGGCGGTCCACCAGGCCACCGCGCCTCCCCAGTCATGGCCTGCCAGGTCGAAGGACGCCCAGCCCAGTTCCTCCGTGATGGCGAGCACATCGTCGACCAGGGCGCCGATGCGGTAGTCCTCGGGCCGTTCGGGGCGCGCCCCGGGAGAGTACCCGCGCTGATCGGGTGCCACCACCCGGTAGCCGTGCTCCGCCAACGCCGCGATCTGCCGTTGCCACGCCAGTCCCGTCTGTGGGAAGCCGTGCAGCAACAGCACCGGGCGGCCCTCGGGTGGGCCCGCCGCGATCGCGTCGAACACACCCGCAGCAGTGGAGATGCTCAGCTCGGTCACGCTCCGCCCCTTCATACCGACTGGTCGGTCAGCCTCCAGTCGTGGAAATGGATTGTCAAGGTCGAGGGCGCGCGCGCAGTCCCGCGACGGCGATCGCATGCGGTGCTTATCGGGCGGTGTTGCGCCAGGGGCATGGTTGAACCTGACGCCAGATTCAACTATAACCAAACGGGAGGCTGGCTCCCGTCACTCTGCGGGCTCGTGGCGCACGTCCTCGGAAACGGGGAGGCGGTCGCTGACTGCTCGCAGCGCCCCAGGTGGCAAGCGGAAAGGCCGACCTCGAGTCCGGCTCAGGGAGCTCGGGACATCGGCCCTGAAGCTGCCGGACGAACCGGACCGACAGGAAGCAGTGAGTCGACATGAGGGAAGCAGTCATCGTTTCGACGGCACGGACGCCGATCGGAAGGGCGTACCGCGGCGCGTTCAACGACACCCAGGCGCAGGAACTTGCCGCCCATGCCCTCTCGCACGCGGTGCAGCGCGCGGGGCTCGAGGGAGGTGAGGTCGAGGACGTGATCCTCGGCTGTGCCATGCAGCAGGGGTCCTCCGGTGGCAACGTCGCCCGCCAGGCCGCTCTGCGTGCCGGACTTCCGGACGCCGTGCCGGGGATGACGATCGACCGGCAGTGCTCGTCGGGTCTGATGGCGGTCGCGACGGCCGCCAAGCAGATCGTCGGCGACGGGATGCAGGTCGCTGTCGGCGGCGGTGTCGAGTCGATCTCCTTGGTGCAGAACGACCGGATGAACACCCACCGCATGGCGGATCCCTGGCTGGTCGAGCACAGGCCGAGCATCTACATGCCGATGTTGCAGACGGCGGAGATCGTCGCCGAACGCTACGGCGTGAGCCGGGAACGTCAGGACGAATTCGCGCTGGTGTCGCAGCAGCGGACCGCGGCGGCGCAGGAGGCCGGACGCTTCGACCAGGAGATCGTCGCGCTCGACAGCGTCAAGAAGGTCCTGGACAAGCAGTCCGGGGAGGTGCGGGACGAGGCCGTGACTCTGACCCGGGACGAGGGCAACCGCGCGTCGACCACCCTCGAGGGCCTGGCCGGGTTGGCGCCGGTGCTGCCGGACGGTCAGGTGACCGTGCGGTCCAGCGTCACGGCGGGCAACTCCTCTCAGTTGTCGGACGGGGCTTCGGCGTCGGTGTTGATGGAGTCGAAGGAAGCCGAGCGCCGCGGACTCGAGCCGCTGGGGGTGTACCGCGGCATGGCCGTTGCCGGTTGCGGCCCGGACGAGATGGGGATCGGTCCGGTCTTCGCCATTCCGAAGCTGCTGAAGCAGCACGACCTCACCATCGACGACATCGGTCTCTGGGAGCTCAACGAGGCGTTCGCCTCCCAGGCGCTGTACTGCCGTGACGAACTGGACATCGACCCGGAGCGGTTCAACGTCGACGGCGGCGGAATCTCGGTCGGACATCCGTACGGAATGACCGGTGCCCGCCTGGTGGGGCACGCCCTGATCGAGGGCAAGCGCCGTGGCGTCAGGTACGTGGTGATCTCGATGTGCGTCGGCGGCGGGATGGGCGCGGCCGGGCTGTTCGAGGTGGTCTGAGGTGCCGAGCGTGACGGAGAAGGCCCGAACCGCGGTGCTCGTGGACTTCGGCGGGGTCATCACCTCCAGTGTGTTGCGTGCTTTCACCGACTTCGGCGCCTCGCTCGGCGGCGACCCGCGCCTGCCGCTCGACCTCCTGAGCCGCGATCAGCCCTCACGCACCCTCCTGGCCGATCACGAGTCAGGCCGTATCGACGCAGAGGCCTTCGAGAGAGGATTCGCCGAGCGTCTGCGCGTCCACGGCGCCGACGTACAGGCGGAGGGGCTCACGGCACGGATGCAAGCAGGAATGTCGATCGATCAGGACGTGCTCGCCCTGCTGGACGATCTCCGTGCCGCCGGATATCCCGTTGCGCTGGTATCCAATTCGTTCGGGACCGGAACCTACGACGGTGTCGACCTCGCCGCCGTGGCCGACGCGGTCGTCATCTCCGCCGAGGTCGGGATCCGCAAACCTTCCCGGCGGATCTACGTGATCGCATGTGAACGCCTCGGCGTCAACCCCGAGGAAGCAGTCATGATCGACGATCTGCAGCAGAACCTCGACGGAGCGGCGCGGATCGGAATCGAGGGCGTACTGCACACCGGTGCCTCCGACACCCGCCGCCAACTCGCCGAACGCTTCAGGATCATCGCCTGACCGATCGATCGCCCGGTCGCGGGAGATCGGTCATGCCTGGACCCGCACCGCGTCACCTGCTCGCATCCCCGGAAGGCACCGCCCATGGCCAGTGTTCTCGACCCGGTCTGCCGCCACGCGGCCGCAACTCCCGACAACATCGCGCTGCGCGGCGGCGCGGACCAATGGACCTACCGGCAACTGCGCGACGCGAGCGCACGGTACGCGAGCGCCTTGGCGGCCGCGGGCCTGTCCCCCGGGGACCGGGTGCTGCTGGCGGCGCCGTCGGTGCCCGAGTTCGTGGTGGCCTACCTCGGGATCCAGGCCGCGGGCTGTGTCGTGGTGCCGGTCAACACGATGTCCACCCGAGCCGAGGCCGAGTACGTCCTCGGCGACGCCGGGTGCTCGTTGGCGATCACATGGCACGCCCTCGGCCCCGCCGTCGCGGAAGCGGCCGCGTCGCTCGAGGTGCCCTCCTGGACGCTGTCCCCCGGCGCGACGGTCACCGATGCCGCCCCTGCCGCGATCGTGGACCGGGACTGGGACGAGACCGCGGCCATCCTGTACACCTCAGGTACGACAGGGCGGCCGAAAGGTGCCCAACTCACAGTGGGGAACCTGCTGTCCGCCGGGGAGATCGGCGCCGAGTGCAGCCGCGGATCGAGTGCCGACCGGACCGGCACGGGGCTCCCACTGTTCCACGTGTTCGGCCAGGCGTCGGTCATGATGGCGACCTTGACCGTGGGCGGCTCGATGTCGTTGCAGGCCCGATTCGACCCGGCGTCGATGCTGGAGATGCTGCGCCGCGACCGGCTCACCATCATGGCCGGCGTACCGACCATGTGGAACGCGATGCTGCACGCGGCGGGTGATGCGGATCCGGCGGACTTCGCCGGGCTCCGCGTCGCCGTCTCAGGCGGTGCGTCCCTTCCCGGGGAGATCGCCCGCGCCTTCGAGGCCAGGTTCGGCTGCACCATCCTCGAAGGCTATGGGCTCACGGAGACCACCGCGTTCGGCACCTTCAACGACATCGACTCCGGCGTCAAGACCGGGTACACCGGGCGGGCGGTCCCGCGGCTGCAGGTGCAGGTGCGTGACATCGCCGGGAGCGAGTGCCCGCCGGGTACCGTCGGCGAGATCCACATCAAGGGGCCCACGGTGATGCGCGGCTACTGGAACCGTCCCGCGGACACCGCTGCGGCGATCTCGCCCGACGGCTGGTTCAGGACCGGTGACCTGGGGGAAACCGACGCGGACGGCGACCTGCGCATCGTCGACCGGATCAAAGACCTGATCATTCGTGGCGGCTACAACGTCTACCCCGGAGAGGTCGAGGAAGTCCTGTACGAGCACCCGGACATCATCGAGGCAGCCGTGATCGGTGTTCCCGACGACCATTACGGCGAGGAGGTCGCCGCGCTCGTCGCCGCCCGGCCCGGCTCGGACCTCGGTGCCGTTGAGGTGTCGAGCTGGACACGGGAGCGATTGTCCGCCTACAAGGTCCCGCGCATCATCCGGTTCGTCGACGCGCTGCCCAAGGGCCCGAGCGGGAAGATCCTCAAGCGTGCCATCGACCGTACGGAGCTGACCCGAGAGCCCGGCGCCGGCGACGTACGCGCCCGCCGCCACTGAACACCCGTCGCGACGGACGAGATGTGTCCGCCACAGAAGAAAGACGCATGGTGAGTTGCTCATGAGCCTGCCTCCCGTCCTGCGGGACCGGCTTCGCCTGCCGGTGGTCGCATCGCCGATGTTCATCGTGTCCAATCCGGAGCTGGTCATCGCACAGTCGACCTCCGGGATCGTGGGTTCCTTCCCCACGCTGAACGCGCGCCCCCAGTCGGCGCTGCGCGAATGGCTGCACCAGATAGCGCGGGAGTTGGCCAAGCACGACGCCGAGCATCCCGAGGCGCCGTCCGCGCCGTTCGCGGTCAATCTCATCGTGCACAGGACCAACTCACGCCTGGAGGAGGACCTCGCGACCGTCGTCGAGTTCAAGGTGCCGATCGTCATCACCTCGCTCGGCGCCCGGACCGACGTCAACGATGCGGTCCACTCCTACGGCGGCATCGTGCTGCACGATGTCATCAGCAACCGGTTCGCGCGCAAGGCAGTGGCAAAGGGCGCGGACGGCCTGATCGCCGTCGCCGCGGGCGCGGGCGGTCACGCCGGCACGCAGTCACCCTTCGCGCTCGTCCAGGAGATTCGCGACTGGTTCGACGGCCCCCTTCTCCTGTCGGGCTCCATCGCCCACGGCCGCTCGATCCTCGGAGCGCAGGCCGCCGGCGCGGACCTCGCCTACGTGGGTTCGGCGTTCATCGCCACCGACGAGGCGAACTCGGAGGACCAGTACAAGCAGATGATCGTGGACTCCACCGCTGCGGACATCGTGTACTCCGACCTGTTCACCGGCGTGCACGGCAACTACCTCCGCGGCAGCATCGAGGCCGCGGGGCTCGATCCGGCCGCGTTGCCCGGCTCTGATCCGTCCGCCATGGACTTCGGAAACCGGGACCTCGAAGGGGCGAAGGCGTGGCGGGACATCTGGGGCGCCGGTCAGGGCGTCGGTGCGGTCGGGGCGGTACTCCCCGCGGCAGCGGTCGTCGAGCGCCTCGCCGGTGAGTATGCCGAGGCGAAGCGCCGACTCCAGCGCATGGGCCACGGGGAGCCGCGCGAGCCCGCACCCTCGCGTACTCATGAGCCTGGCGTCGGATTCAAGTAGAATCCCGGGGATGGACACCACTGCGCCCGAGGACAGCGAGAAGGCCCCGCCGATGGCGCCTCTCTCGTCACTTCGCGAGCCGCCGACGACGAAGCGCGGAGCGCGGACACGAGCCGCTCTGGTGCAGGCCGCGCGGACGGTGTTCGAGCGGGACGGCTACCTCGACACCCGCCTGGTCGACATCGCCAAAGAGGCCCGATGCGCGACGGGGTCCTTCTACACCTACTTCACCAACAAGGAAGAGGTGCTTGCCGCCGTCCTCCTGGAGGCGCAGGAGGACATGCTGCACCCAGGCGTGGGCCGGGTGCAGGGTACCGACGATCCGTATGCGGTACTCGAGGCGAGCAATCGCGCGTATCTCGAGGCGTACAAACGGAACGCGAAGCTGATGCGACTGCTCGAGCAGGTCGCACAAGTGGAGCCGGTATTCCGGGAGTTCCGAAGCCGGCGCGCGGATGCGTTCATCCGCCGCAACGCCCGCGGCATCGCCGACCTGCAGGCGCGAGGCGTCGCAGATCGTGAGCTCGATCCGATGATGGCCTCCCGTGCGCTGTCGGGCATGGTCAGCGTCATGGCCTACAACGCCTTCGCGCTCGGCGAAAGGCAAGAAGAAGGGACGCCGGTGGACTTCGAAGAGCTCGTGTCCACGGTCACCCGGCTCTGGGCGAACGCCCTGCGGTTCCCCGGCCACCGCTGAATCCGGCGGCAGCACCGGCTGGGCGAAGCCTGCCGCCCCTACGACTGTTCGGCGATCCGGCGCCCGCAGCGGCGACGAAGAGCGGCCTGCCCGAGCCTCACGCTCGATTGCACAGCTCATTGACCTGGTGGCGAGGGGCGCCTTCTCGCTGTTGGCCGAGGTGGGCATCTCTCGCCTCCGCGAAGGCGTTGACCCGCTTCTGGCCTTCCGTTGCCACCGCGCCCCTTGCCGATTTGTGCGGCGAGCGTTCGTACCCCTCGCGACGGACGGCAGGGCCGCGATGCCACCCGTGAACCCTCTGGCCGCAGTTCAGCAGGACGAGGCGGCCTTACCGTGCCGTGATACGGCCGATGGTTGAAGTTGACGTCGGATTCAACTATACAGGTGGGCGGCACCACGGCCGCAGCATCCCGAGGGCCGTGCCCCGGCACCGCACGCCCCGCCACGGAGAGGGTTCGTTGTGAACGTTGCACAAAGAGTCGCCGTCGTTACCGGTGGCGGTGGCGGCATCGGCGGCGCGCTGGTCGCACGGCTCGCTCGCGGAGTTGCCCGGGTCGTCGTCGCGGACCCCGCAGCGATCGTGGACGAGCGGTCCCTGATCCTGCCGCACACAGAGGTTCTGGACATGTGCCGGCAGAAGGGCTTGGACTACGACCGGTGGCTGCGCGGCACGCGCCGCTACCAGAACTCCCTGCCGGTGCAGGCATGACCGGCGCGCCGGGCGAGCTCGTTCTCGCCGAACACCGCGGATCCGTGCTGGTGCTCACGTTCAACCGGCCCGCCAAGCTCAACGCCTGGACGGACGAACTCGAAGACCGCTACTTCACGCTGCTCGACGCCGCCGAGGACGACCCGGACGTACGCGCTGTCGTGGTCACCGGGGCGGGGCGCGGATTCTGCGCCGGCGCCGACCTCCAGCGGCTGCAGAAGGCCGGAGAGGTCTCCGAGGCGGACAGGGCGCGGCGCCGGCCGCGCGACGTGCCGCTGACCCTGCGCAAACCGCTGATCGGCGCGGTGGCCGGGGTCGCCGCGGGCCTGGGCATGGTGGAGGCGCTCTACTGCGACATTCGCTTCGGCTCGCCCGCGGCCCGGTTCACCACGGCATTCGCGCAACGCGGGCTGATCGCCGAGTACGGGATCTCCTGGCTGTTGCCCCGGCTTGTGGGGCACAGCCGGGCAACGGACCTGTTGCTGTCGAGTCGCATGGTGGACGCCGAGGAGGCTCTCCGCATCGGCCTCCTCGACCATCTGATCCCCACCGGCAATGTGGTCGATGCCGCTGTCGCGTACGCCGCCGATCTCGCGACGCGCTGCTCCCCGGCATCCATGGCCACCATCAAGAGCCAACTCCAGGGCGACGCGAACGGCACCTACGCCGAGTCCATGACCCGGGCGGAGGGCCTCATGCTCCAGGCGTTCCGCGGCGCCGATCTCGTCGAAGGCGTGGCCAGTCACCTCGAAAAGCGCCCACCGAGTTTCCCCTCCCTCCCTGTCAGGAGCTCGGATGTCCCTGTGTGAGACGTCGGATCGCGCCAAGAAGTACCAGGCGGATCTGCTCGAGTTCATGGATTCGCACATCTACCCCGCCGAGGACGTGTACGCCGAGCAGATGCGCGCGTCGGGTGACGCGCACTTCCATCCGCCGATCATCGAGGAACTCAAGGCGGAGGCGAGGAAGCGTGGTCTGTGGAACCTCTTCCACCCGCACCCCGAGTGGGGTCCTGGGCTCACGAATCTCGAGTACGCGCCACTGACGGAGATCATGGGGCGCAGGACCTGATCTCACCGGGCCCACCGGCGTGGTCACGGCGCCTCCAGCGATATCGGGCCGGCGATCGCCCAGGCCGTCGCCGCGGCCGGGCGGAGACGTCGTCCTCACCTCCCGGTCACAGGTGGCGGCGGACGCCGCCGCGGCCCAGGTCGGGGGCGCAGCGGTCGGCGTCTCGACGTTGTTCTCGATGCCTCCACGACGGTCTCCGCCGTGTTCACGCACGGCTGGGGTGGATCAGCTGAGGGGCTTGGAGAGGACGGCTTTGCGGTGGCTGAAGGTCTCGATGGAGTAGCGGCCGTGGTAGCTGCCCATGCCGCTTTCCCCGACGCCCCCGAACGGCAGGTCGGAGATGGTGAGATGGGCCAGCGGCAGACCGAACCCGAGGCCGCCCGAGGAGGTTTCGGCGGCGAGCCGCTCCCGGGTGGTGTCCGATTCGGTGAACGCATACAGGGCCAGCGGCTTGTCGCGGTCGTTGATGAAGTCGATGGCCTCGTCG
Organism: Streptomyces kurssanovii; assembly: GCF_040677245.1. Classification (NCBI taxonomy): domain Bacteria; kingdom Bacillati; phylum Actinomycetota; class Actinomycetes; order Kitasatosporales; family Streptomycetaceae; genus Streptomyces; species Streptomyces kurssanovii. The sequence goes on along the minus strand of NZ_JBFAQK010000007.1, from coordinate 73,214 downwards.
AGGCCGGGCACCTCGACGATCGGGAGGATCGGGCCGAAGATCTCCTCCCGCATGACGGGTGCGTCCGGTGACACCTCGGCCAGGACGGTCGGCGCGATGTACTTGGCATCCCGGTCGTGCGCCCCGCCGGTGACCTGGCGGCCGGACTCGAGGAGGGCGGTCAGCCGGTCGAAGTGGCGTTCGTTGACGATCCGGCCGTACGCCGGGGAGGCGGAGGCGTCCGGTCCGTACAGGCTCTCCACAGCCTTGGCGAGCGCGCCCTCCAGAGCGCGTGCGGTCTCGGGGTCGGTGAGCACGTAGTCCGGGGCGACGCAGGTCTGACCGGCGTTGAGGAACTTTCCGGCCGCGAGGCGGGCGGCGACGGCGTCCAGGTCGGTGCCCCGGTCCACGAACGCGGGGGACTTGCCGCCGAGTTCGAGGGTCACGGGCGTCAGGTGCCGGGCGGCCGCGGCCATCACGATGCGGCCGACCGTGCCGTTGCCGGTGTAGAGGATGTGGTCGAAGCGCTGCTCGAGCAGGGCGGTGGTCTCCGGGACCCCCCCTTCGACCACGGCGACCGCGTCGGTGTCGAGGTACTGAGGCAACAGGTGGGCCAGGGCGGCGGACGTGGCCGGGGCCAGTTCGCTGGGCTTGGCGACCACCGCGTTGCCCGCGGCCAGGGCACCGGCCACCGGGGCCAGCAGGAGCTGCGCCGGGTAGTTCCAGGGGGCGATGACCAGCACGACCCCCAAGGGGTCGTACCGCGTCCAGGCACTCGCCTCCCCGAGGAACGCGGGGACGGGGACCTGTTCGGGGCGCAGCCAGCCGTCGAGATGCTCCAGGGTGTGGTCGATCTCGCGTATGACGAAGTCGATCTCGGTGCGGTGGGCCTCGGTGGAGCTCTTTCCCAGGTCGGCGTGGAGCGCCGCGGCGAGTGTCTCCCCCTGTTCGGTGAGCAGGGTACGCAGCCGGTGCAGCTGCCCGGTACGCCAGGCCACGGGCCTGGTGGTGCCGCTGCGGAAGGTGGCGCGCAGCCGGGCGACGAGTTCGGCGGGCTGCTCGGGCGCAGGGTTGTTCATGGTTCCCTCACAGGTGCGGTACGTGGACGGGGGCGTTGGCGCCGGACCGCGGGCAGGCCCCGGGCGCCGGCGTCGACTGGGGGATCAGCCGCGGTTCAGGATGTCGATGAGGTCCCGGGCGAGCTGCTCCGAGGAGGCGGGGTTCTGACCTGTGTACAGGTTGCGGTCCACCACCACGTGCGCGCTGAACGGGGCGGCGGCGTGGAAGTCGGCGCCGAGCCTTCGGGAGGTGCGCGCGTCGGGGTCTTCTCGTCCGGCAGGGCGTGTGCCGTTGACGGCGTACGGGCGGCGGGTGGCTCAGCCGACGGTGACGATCACCTTGCCGCGGGTGTGACCCTCCTGGTTGAGCCGCTGTGCGTCAGCGGTCTGCTCGAGCGGGAATGTCGCGGCCACGTCCACGCGCAGCTGCCCGCGCTCCGCGAGGACGGTGAGCGCCTCGAGGTCTGCGGCGTCGGGCCGGACGAAGACGTACCGGCCCCCGAGGCCGAGCACCGCACCGTCCGCGACGGAGGCGAGGCGGCCGCCCTCGGCGAGCAGTCCGGGGGAGAGCTTCAGGGCTTCGCCGCCGATCAGGTCGAGCACGGCGTTCACACCCTGCGGCGCCAGCGCGTCGACGCGGTCGGTGAGGCCCTCGCCGTAGGTGACCGGCTCGGCGCCGAGCCCGCGCAGGTAGTCGTGGTTGCGCTCGCTCGCCGTGCCGATGACCCGGGCGCCGAGCGCTCGGGCGATCTGTACGGCCAAGGAGCCGACCCCACCCGCTGCGGCGTGCACCAGCACGGTGTCGCCGCTGCCCACGTTCAGGGCGCGGGTGAGCGCCTGGTAGGCGGTGAGACCTGCCAGCGGGATGCCGGCGGCCTCCTCGAAGGAGAGGTTGGCGGGCTTGCGGGCGAGCGTACGGACGGGGGCGGCGACGTATTCGGCGAAGGTGCCGCGGGAGACGAAGTCCTCGCGGACGTAGCCGATCACTTCGTCGCCCGGGGCGAACTCGGTGACCGAGACACCGGCCTCTTCGACGACGCCTGCCACGTCCCAGCCGGGGATGACGGGGAAGACGGTGTCCATGACGCCGTCCAGGTATCCGGCCTGGATCTTCCAGTCGACCGGGTTGACGGAGGCGGCCTTGACGCGGACCAGTACGGCGTCCGGGGCGAGCTTCGGGTTGGGGACGTCGCCGTATTCCAGGACGTCCGGGCCGCCGTAGGTGCGGTAGGTGATGGCCTTCATGGTGGTGCTCCTTGCTGTGGTGGTGCGGTCGTGCGGTGGTGCGGGATCGCAGGGGTGCGGATCGGGTGGGTCGTCAGGCGGCCGCGGTGGCGACAGCCGGCTCGGGGGCCGGTCCGGCGATGGGCCGGTGTTCCGGATGGGGTGCCTGCCGCTGCCGCTTCAGGCCGAGCAGTGCGATGGCCAGGACGACGGCGAAGGCGGCACCGGCGATGGTGAAGCTCAGGGTGAACTGACTCTCGGCAGGCAGCGGGGGCACTCCGGCCGGAAGGTTCTCGATGGTCCGGGAGGCGAGCAGCGTCGTGATCAGCGCACTGCCGATCGAGCTTCCGACCGAGCGGGAGATGGAGTTGATGCCGTTGGCGACGCCGGTCTGGTGGGGCGGCACTCCCGCGACGATCAGTGCGGGCATCGCGGTGTAGCCGAGGCTGATGGCCGTTCCGACAGCCATTCCGGCGCCGATCACCGAGGGGGCAGAGGAGTGAGCGGTGGCCAGCCACGCGAAGCCGGCGGTGCCGATCACCGCGCTGAGCGCGAGGGTGAGGCGTGGGCCGATCCTGCGGATCAGCAGGCCGCCGAACTGGGAGACGACGAGGGAGGCGATCGTGCTGGGCAGCAGGAACTCGACCGAGGCGCGGAGAACGGATGCACCGAAGCCGTAGCCCGCGATGTCCTGCGGTATCTGCGCCAGATAGGAGACGCCCAGGAACTGGGCGAACATCCCGAATCCGACGAAGAGGCCCGCGAGGTTGCTGAACAGCACCGGGCGGTGGAGGAACATCCTCATGTCGACCAGTGGTTCGCGCACGCGGTTCTCGGTGAAGGCCCAGACACCGGCCATGACGACCGCTCCGGCGAAGCTGCCCAGAGTGCGGGCGGAGGTCCAGCCCCACTCGTGACCCTGCGAGATCGGCAGCAGCAGCAGGACCAGGAAGAGCCCGAGGGTGAGGGCGCCGAGGATGTCGGTGCGACCTCCGGTCCTGGTGCGGCTCGCCGGTACCAGGAGGACGACGGCGACGAGTGTGACCAGAGCCAGCCCGGCGGCCGTCCAGAAGACGGGGTGGTAGTCGGAGTTCTCGCCGCGGGTCAGCAGGCCGGTGGCGACCAGCGCGAAGCCGCTGCCGAATGCCAGGGTGCCGCTGACCAGTGACATCGCTCCGGGCAGCCGGTGGGCGGAAACCTCCTCGCGGAGTACCGACAGCGCGAGCGGGAAGATCGCCGTGGCGGCTCCCTGGAGGACGCGGCCGACGATCAGCCAGAGGAGCGAATCGGTGGTGGCGGCCAGGACCGAGCCGGCGATCATCACCACCAGCACGCCGATGAGGGTCGGCTTCTTCCCGTGCTGGTCGCCCAGGCGGCCGAGCAGGGGAGTGAAGACGGCTGCGGAGAGCAGCGTCGCGGTGGTGACCCAGCTGACCTCGGCAGCACTGCTGCCAAGGCTGGTCCCGATGAGACCGAGGATCGGGATCACCAGTGTCTGCATCATCGACACGACCATGGCGGCGAGGCTCAGGACGAGGACGACTGCGATCTCACGTCGGTGTCGGCCGGGCGACGGGGCAACGGTTCGGGACACGGGTGCTCTCTTCGGGGCGGGGCGGGGGTGGTGCCGGAGACCGGAGAAGGGCTCGGCTCGAAACAGCTAGATGCTTGATGAACTCAAGCAACGGGGATGACGGTAGACATCAATGGTTGAGGAAGTCAAACATTGAGCTTCACCTAGACTGGAGACATGTCCCGCACCCCCGCCCCGCACCCGGCACCCGAAACTGCTGACCTGAAGGGGAGCGATCCCACGCACGTCGACCTCCTGGAGCGTCTGGCGCGCGCTGCTGCCGGCTACTACCGGGACCTGGCCGCGGCGGCCGCGGTGCAGGGGCTCACCATGACGCAGGCCAAGATGCTCATCCTGCTCCGGCAGCCCCTGCCGATGCGCGCTCTCGCAGGACTGCTCGCCTGCGACGCTTCCAACATCACCGGGCTCGTCGACCGGCTGGAGGCTCATGGACTGGTCTCCAGGCACCTCGACCCGGCCGACCGGCGGATCAAGAACGTGGTCGCGACGGAAAAGGGCCTGGAGGCAGTCCGTGTGATCCGCGCCGACATGCGGGCCACCTCGGCGGCCTTCAACCGTCTCGACGACGAGGGCCGCCGGAGCCTCTACGAGCTGCTGGGGCGCCTGCACCCCGACGAGACGGTCTGACCCCCGCCTCGGTGGCGATCCCACGTCCTTGCCACCCGGTTCCCACCACCCAGGCAACCTTGGCCGCACGCCCGCGCTCGGTACGGTACGGGCCACCGACTGCACGGCAATCCGGCACCGGGCACGTCTGCGGTCGGGTCGTCCAGGACGGCCCGGATCCTGTCCACGCCGAGACCGAGCTCACGGTGGACGACGATGTGGCGCAGCCGTTCCAGATCACCGGCGGTGTAGAGCCGGTATCCGGCGACCGGGCGCAGCGACGGTCGCGCCAGTCCTGTCTCGTCCCAGTGGTGGAGCGCGCGGACCGTCACGCCCAGGCGCGTCGAGACCTGACTGACGGTCAGGCCTTCGGCTCAGTGGCATCAGACATGATCCCCATTGTCGCCGCGTCCGACGTCCGGTGGAGCGATCCCGACGGCTTCACGGTCCCGCGCCTCCTGACTGGCCGGGTCGAAGGGCGGCTTCGGCACGCGTTCACATGCCGGCGATGCCCTCGTCGGCTCCCTGCCCGGTGCCGGGGACGGCGGACGTCGAAGGCGGTTCTGCCTCCCAAGGGGCCGGCCCGCTGCCGTCGGTCCAGGCGACGAGGCTCTGGTGGTCGAAGCATCGGATCCCGCACTGTTCGGCGTACTCGGCCGCAGGCTGTGTGAACTCGCCCGTGGTCACGACGGCCGCCACACTCGCCTCATGCACGGCGAAACAGGTGCCGCCGAATCGCTGCACTTCCTGGGATCCGACCTTGTTCATCGGTCCGTAGCGCTTGCACTGCATGACGACACGCCTGCCGTCGGGCGTGGTGGCGGTCACGTCGGCGCCGAGATCCCCCGCACCTCCGACAACCTGGACGTCCCGGCAGCCGTCGCGTTCGCACAGCGCGGCGACGGCCTGTTCGAAGTCGGCGGGGTCCATGGCCGCGAGGTCGTCCGCCTCGAAGGTCCCCGGCGCTTCTTCGCCGTCGGGCACCGGGGCGGGTGTCCGCGCCTGTTCCGCCGCGTTCGTGCCTGCGGCATGGTGCGTGAGGTCCGACCGGCCGTCGGTGAGCCGCCCGGCCGCGTGACGACGGCGGGCGCTGCCCAGCCCGGCCGCTGCCACGCAGAGGACGGCCGCCACGGCCACCACCGCCGCGGGCCGTTCCTCGGCCGCTCTGACGATGAGCTTCAGCGTCAGCCCGACGGTGCACAGGATGATGGCGACCAGTCCGAAGAAGAGGACCAACTGCCTGATACTGAAGGCCGGTTTCCCCTTCTGGCGTCCGGGGCTCCTGAAGTGAACGGTCATATGCGTCCGTCACCGCCCTCGGCGGCTGCAACAAGATCACTCATGCAGGCCGTATGCCCCGCCTGCCGCCTTTCACCGGCCGGTCGCGCCGGTACGAGCCACCGGGCCCGGCACGTCAGCCGACCAGTTCGCGTACATGGTCGACGCTGCCGCAGTCGGCGTCGAGGTGCTTGGCACGGGCCTCGCGGAATGCCTTGCCCAGCTCGGCCCGGCGGCCGTCGGCGACGTTCTCGCGCGTGTCGTTGAGCAGCGGCCGCTCCTCCTCGTCCACGTGGTGGTTGACCGCCGTGACGAGCGCTTCGAGCTTCTCCTCCCACTCCTCGGACCGGGCGTCCTTCACCTCGAGCAGCGCGAGCAGCGCCTCGTCGGCCTCCTCGTGTTCATGGACGCCGTGCTCGACATCGTCGCCGTCCACGTTCTGGTAGCGCCGCAGCGCGGGATGGACCTCGTCCTCCTCTACCTCCGAGTGGGCGACGAGAAGGGCGGAGAACTCACGCAGCGCGGCGGCGCGATCGGCTGCGGCGCTGCGCAGGATGCGGAAAGGACGGAGGCGATACGGGTGCCCCACCGGGCCGGTGAACAGGCGCGCCCCGCGCGGCAGTCCCCGTCCCTCAGCGGTCGCCGCGCGTACTTCGGCCCCGCAGGGACGACAGGACCAGACGGCCGTAGCGGGTGGTGAGGACCAGGGCTGTCGCCGCCAGGGCGCCGACCAGGGCGACGGCGAGGGACGTGAGTCCCTTGGCGCCCAGCACCTGGAGGATGCTCAGGGCCGTGCCGAGAGGCAGGCCCAGGATGGTCAGGACGCCGAGGGCGCCGGCGATCTGCTGGCTCTCCTGGGTCTGCACCAGCCGGGCGTAGTCGGCCGCCTCCGCGAGGATCTCGTCGAACCTGGCCGGCAGCCGGTGCTGGGCCTGGAACGTCAGCAGCAGTTCGTTGGCGGGGCCGTGGGCCGTGAGGTGCTGACGCCAGTAGGTACTGCGGAAAGTGGCGATGTGCCTTTCCAGGGCGGACACCCGGCGGGCCAGCTTGGGCCCCTCGAAGACGCCGGACAGGCCGTCGGTGAGCTCGTCGATGTGGTCGCGCTGGATGGTGCCGAGGAGCAGGGCGTCGAGGTAGACCGTGCGGGCGTGCAACTCGGCGAAGGCGTAGAAGTCGCTGCCGCCCGGGTCGGCCCGGTGGCCGAGGAACGCGGCGCCGTGACGCAGCACCAGGGCGCTCCAGTCGGCGGATATCCGCAGCGCGTGCTCGGTCCGCCGGGGCCACTCCTCGACCGGGGTGGGGAAGTCGGCGGCCGTCGACCGCGAGGCGAGGGACCACAGCCACCGGTCGGCGCTCTCGGGCAGCCGGCCGTCGTCGTCCCGCAGCGCGGGCGTGTGGTGACCGTCGGGCGTCAGGAAGGCGACCGTGTACGGGCGGGCGATCGCGAAGGGCGCGGAGGCTCCGCGCGGCGTCGCGATGCCGTCGAGCAGGGCGGTGGGCGACAGCGGCCCGTCGAGCGGATCCGGTACGGCGGTGTCGCGGCGACCGATCGCGCGCAGCGTCTCCAGCAGGGCAGGACCCTCCACGTCGAAGTGGAGGACGGCGAGCGCGTGGTCCGGATACCGGGCGGTGGCCGTACGCAGCAGCTCGATGCCCTTCAGACGCAGTGCCTCGTGCCGTACGTCCATGAACCGGTGCCAGCGGCAGGGCCGTTCCGGGGTTCCGTACAGGGCGCGCGCGGCGGCCGGCGTGAAGTACGTCTGCCGGGTGGCGGCATCGGTGCGGCGGCTGCCCAGGTCGAAGGGTATGGGCCCGACCTGCCACAGGGGACGGGCGGTCAGCCGTACCGGCACGATGACGACGAGGGTCTGGCGGACGCCGATGACGGAACTGAGATCCGTGGTCAACGCGGGGACGCCTCCGATACGGGAACCGGTGATCATTGCGGGCGTGGCTCAGGATACGGCGCGCGGCGTGGGCGTGGCCGGTCTCGGGCGAGCGAGCCCGTCCGTCAAACCAAGGACCACGCAGGGCAGTTGGCGGCGCGACTTCAGGAACCGCACGCGGCGTTCACGTGCCCACCGTGGAGAACGGGCCCCCGTCGCGGAAGGCCAGCCCGGCGAAGCGCTCGCCCATGCGGCGGTGTGCCGCGGCGTCCGGATGCAGCTGGTCCGGCAGCGGCAGGTCGGCGAAGTCCGCCTCGCCGTAGAGGTCCCGGCCGTCGAGGTGGTGCAGGTGCGGATCGTCGGCGGCCCGCTGTTCCACGATGCGGGCCAGTTCGGCACGGATGACGTTGAGCGTCAGCTTCCCCGCGGCGCGCTCCGCCGGGTCGCCCGCCGCCAGGAACCGCAGTTTCCCGGCGCCGAGGTCGCTGAAGTCCGGGAGGCTGGGGCCGGGGGTGTCCTCGTGGATGGGGCAGTACACGGGTGAGACGACCAGCAGCGGCGTCGTGGGATGCCCCTCGCGGATCGTGTCGAGGAAACCGTGCACCGCGGGCGTGAAGGCGCGCAGACGCATCAGATCGGTGTTGACCAGGTTGATGCCGATCTTGACGCTGATCAGGTCCGCGGGGGTGTCCCGCATGGCGCGGGCGGTGAACGGGTCGAGCAGGGCGCTGCCGCCCAGGCCGAGGTTCGTCAGCTCCACGCCGCCGCGCAGGGCGGCCAGGGCCGGCCAGGTCGTCGTCGGGCTCTCGGCGTCGGAGCCGTGGCTGATCGAACTGCCGTGGTGCAGCCACACCCTGCGGCCCCCGCCGGGAACGGGCTCGACGGGCGCGTCGGTGCGCAGGGCCACCAGCCGGGTGATCTCGTTGTACGGCAGCCAGATCTCGACGTCCTTGAGCCGGTCCGGCAGCCCGGTGAAGCGGACGGTGCCGACCGGTCCCGGCCGGCTCTCCACCGACCCGGTGGCCATGTCCGTCAACAGGACGTTGCCGCCGGGGACACTGGCACGCCCGGCCAGGTGGCCGTCGACGAGCAGGTCGTACACACCGTCGGGGCGGGGCGGAGCACCCTCGTAGGCCACCTTGGTGCGGAGGGTGTCCAGCTCGACGGCGGTGGCCCGGGTGCGGAACACGACCCGTACGCCGGAAGGCTGGGACTCCGCCATGGCCACCTGCCCGTCGGGGAACTGCGCCCGGGCACGGGCGGGCAGCCGGTGCGGCAGCAGACCCTGCTCGGTGCGCTCCAGATCGAGCGCGCCGCGCAGGAGGTCCGCGGTGACGGGGGTGGTGACCCACTGCGTCGGACCGGACGTGGTGGGGGCGGCGGGGCGGGGGTCGGGCTGGTGGTTCATGACCTCAGCGTGTCAACCGGAATCCGGATCCGCACATCCTTTTGCCGTGTCGCCTCGGACGGACCCCGCCTTCCGCCCGTGACGGGCCCGAACCTCGGTCCGGGCCCGGGACGTCACCGCGCGCGGATCCCGAGGAGACGCTGCCACCAGGAGGCGCGCGCCGGCGCGACGTCGGCCGCCGCCGGAACGGGCGGCCGGGCCGGCGCGACGGCCGTCGGCAGCGGCTGCGCCTTGCCCGGCGTGCTCGGTTCCGGTGCCTCCGCGACCCCACGGCGACGAGGGGTGAAGCGTGCGGGCAGGCTGTTCAGCCGGGTGGAGACGAGCGAAGAGGTGAAGTCCAGCTCGGCCTCCGACACGGCGAGTTCGATGTCGGGGAGCCGTGCCAGCAGCGTGTCGATGCCGGTGTCGGCGATGGCCCGGCCGATGTCCTGGCCGGGGCACTCGTGCGGACCGGCGCTGAACGCCAGATGCGAACGGTTGCCGTGCACGGGCGCCTTCAGGTCCGGCCGGATCTCCGGATCGACGTTGCCGGCCGCCAGGCCGAGCATCACCATGTCGCCCGCGCGGATGACCTGATCACCCAGTTTGGTGTCCCGTCGGGCCCACCGGAAGGCGCCGACCGACATGGGCGGGGCGTCCCACATGACCTGATCGAGGGCGTCCGGCAGGGTCAGGGACCCACCGGAGAGGCTCGCGCGGAAGCGGCGGTCGGTCATGACCGTCCGCAGCGTGTTCGCCATCAGGTTGGTCGTGTTCTCGTGTGCGGCGACGATGGCGTGGCGCAGATGCTCCATCACCTCCTGGTCGGTGAGCTCGGACTCGTGGGCCAGGAGCCAGCTCGCGAGGTCGTCACCGGGAGCGGACTTCTTCCGTGCCACCAGGTCGGTCATGACCGAAACGACGTACTCGTTGCTCTGCAGCGCCGTCTCCGTGCCCTTGACCATGTTGCGCACGGCCGAACCGAGGGGGAGCGCGTCCTCGTCACGAACGCCCATCTGACGCGCGAGGACCAGCACCGACAGCTTCTCCGCGAAATCGGTGACGAGGTCCGCCCGCCCGGTGTGGGAGAACGAGTCGACCAGCTGCTGGGTGTGCCGCACGACGTAGCGGCGAATACCGTGGCGGTTGAACTTGCCCAGACTCTCCGTCACCGCGGCCCGCAGACGCGCGTGTTCGGGATCGTCCGCGAAGACGAGCAGCGGCTGCCAGGCCGTGATGGGCAGGAGCGGCGAGTCGGCCGACAGCTGCACGTTCCAGATGCGGGAGTCGCACGACCACAGCGACGGGCTGCGCATGACGTCGAGGTTCTCCCTGTGCCCGAGGACGAACCACGCGGGTACGTCACCGGGCAGCAGAACCGGAGCCACTTGGCCGTGCTCGCGGCGCATTCTCTCGTAGAGGGCGTACGGTGCGTCCGCCTCGGGCCCGTACAGGCGCTGCCGACCGCTCAGGCCGTGTGCGTGCGCGGGGCACTGAGGTGGCGGGACGGTGGCAGGCGTTCCGGTGCCGTCTGCATACGGGATGGTCACGAGGCCCTCCGAGGGCGACTGCTTGCGGTCAACGTGATGCCCCAGCCGCCCTTTCAACCCGTGAGTGGGACCCCTCCGCGTCCTGGCGAGCGGCGGCCTCTCGGTACGCGCGTCGCTGTGGCACCGAGGCGGTGCGCCGCATCCGCGTGAGGCGTCCTCTTCGGAGGATCGAGAAGCGGGAAGCGTCCGCAGCATACGCTTCTTGACCCCCTGTCAGCACAACATCACATAACACCACAGGTGCCGCATGGGGGTGTTGCGCTCGTTGTGCGCCCTCGCGCGGAACCGCTCCGGATGGTGAGATCAGGCCAGGTCATTCCCCCGGACGGCCGACTTGAAGAGAGCAAGAGAGGACCCCCCCTTATGTCAGTCGAAGAGCGCGACAGAGCCGAATCGGTCGTCACACGTGCGCCTGGCGCAGTACCTCTTCTGGGGCATGCGCTCACGTTGTGGCGCGATCCGCTCAAGTTCGTGCAGTCGCTCCGCGGGCACGGGGACGTGGTCCGCGTCGATCTTGGGCGCCTGCCGGTGTACGTGGCCACCACACCCGAACTCGTCCACGAGATCACCGTGACCCAGGCCCGCAGCTTCGAGAAGGGAAGGTTCTTCGACCGGCTGCGCCCCCTGGCGGGCAACGGTCTGGCGAACGCCGACGGCGAACTGCACCGCCGACACAGGCGGATGGTCCAGCCGATGTTCTCGAAGGAGCGCATACACACCTACTCCCACACCATGCGCCGCAACGCGGAGGCCATGGCCGACTCGTGGGCGCCCGGCACGGTGGTCGACATCCAGCAGGCGATGGCCGAGTACGCCATCGAGACCCTCGCCGACACGATGTTCTCGACCGAGATGGGCATGCCGGCGGTCGAAGCCGTCCGCAAGAACCTCCCCGTACTTCTGAAGAATCTCCTCATTCGGGCGGCCTCACCCAAGTTCCTCGACCGGCTTCCGATCCGGGCGAACCGGGACTTCGACAGGGCGGCCACCCAACTGCGGTCCGTGATCGACGAGGTGGTGGCCCAGGCCCGCCGCGACGGACAGACCGACCGGTCCGACCTCCTCACCCTGCTGCTCGCCGCCCAGGACGAGGACAGCGGGCAGGGGCTGACCGACACGGAGGTCAGGGACGAGCTGAGTACCGTGATGTTCGCGGGCGCGGAGACGACCGCGTCCGCCCTGGCCTGGGCGTTCCACGAGCTCGTCGCCCGCCCCGACATCGAGGAGCAGATCGTCGCCGAGATCCGGTCCGTCGTGGGGGAGGGGGCGGTCACCATCGCGGACGTCCCGCGGCTGACGAGTATCCGCCGGGTCCTCGACGAGGTGCTGCGGCTGCACGGGGTCACCCTGCTGATGCGCCGGACCACCGTGCCGGTGCAACTCGGCCGGCACCGCCTCCCCGCCGGGACCGAGGTCGCGTTCAGCCTCTACGCCATGCACCGCGACCCCGCCGTCTACGAGAACGCCGCGTCGTTCGACCCCGACCGGTGGCTTCCCGAGCGACGAGCGGCCGTAGCGCGTCACGCGTACATCCCGTTCGGCGCCGGCAACCGCAAGTGCATCGGGGACCAGTTCGTCTGGACGGAGGCGACGATCGCCGTCGCGACCGTCCTGCAGCGATGGAAGCTGAGTCCCGCTCCGGGACACACGCCCAAGGAAGTCGCCTCCGCTGTCGTGCACGCGGACCGCATCCCCATGACCGTGAGTCCCCGCGACTGACCGGGGCGACGGCCGGTGGTCGGCGGTCGTCGCATCAGCCCGCCTGGCTGCGGTGGTCGTCGCGTCGGCCGGGCGTGCGGTGGTCGTCGTCTCGGCCGGGCGTGCGGTGGTCGTCGCGACGGCCGGACGACCACGTAAGTGCCTTCGCCGGACGGCACGTTCGTGTCGCCGGCCGGCCGCCCGCGCGGTGGGCCGTCCCCCGCACGGTCACCCGAGCAGTCCGTGCATCACCGCCACCGGCAGCGCCGGGTTGGCGGCGGCGTGCCCGTCCAGCTCCCCGTCGTCGAGGAGGGCGAGCAGCCGCTCGCCCGGAAGGCGGGGATGGCGGGTCGCCCCCGCGCGGATCGCCGCGTCCGGGTCGCGGGTGAGCCGGTCGGCGGTAACGGGCGCGAGCCCCGGGTCGAGGACGGCCAGACGCCGCTCGTCGGGCACGGCCGCGTCCGCGAAACGTACGCCCAGCCCGCCGACCGGGAAACGCGGATGCTCGGTGAGCAGATCGCGGGCCCTGCCCCGGTGCTCCAGGTAGCTGCGCAGCAGCAGTTCCGGCGGCGCCGCCGGATGGTTGTGGGCCAGCAGGACCCGTACGCCCAGGTCGTCGTCCGCTGCGAGGAGCCCGACGAGTTCGGAGGGCAGCCCCGGGTCCTTTGCGGCCCGGCGCCGCAGCAGGGGGTGGCGGGAGCGGGCGTACACGGCCGACGCGGCCGGGTCGGGAGCCGGACGTGTGTGATGCTCGAACGGGCCGAAGTCCTCGTCCGCCGACACCGTGTAGTCGATCGCCGCCCGCTCGTCCTCTGCCAGTTCCGCCCGCACGGAGACCGCGGTGCGCACCCGCGGGTCCGGGTCGCGTGCGAGGACGTCCACCAGCGCACGGGCGAGGTCGTCGCGGCAGGCCAGTTCCCGCCTGACCTCCGGATCGGGGTGTTCGACCAGCCCGGCGACGACGTCGGGCGGAGTGCTGTAGTTGTGGGCGAGAACCCAGGAGTTGTCGGGGTCGGGGTCCCGCAGCAGCCAGTCGACGACGGTCCGGGACAGGCGGTGGTTCACCAGGATCCCCGACGTCCAGTGGTTGCGCGGCGGCGGCAGCGGCCCCAGCCGGCGCTCCGTCGCCTCAGCGTCGTCGTTCTCCTGGACGTGGTGCGCACTGTCCCGTACCTGCGGGTGCGGGTCCCGCAGCAGCGCCGCCCGCTCGCCGTCGGACAGGTGCGTCCACACGTTGACGGCCAGCCGGCGGACCGAGGCCACGGGGTGGTGGGCGCAGGACAGCAGGAACCGGAAAGGGATCTGACGGGAGCCGAACAATTCTTGAAGGCAGTCGTTCTCGTACGTGGTGAGCATCCGGTCGATCAGCGGGTCCGGCAGCGGGCGAACAGGCCGCGAGCGGTCCGGGGCACCGGCCAGCCGGGCGAGGACGAGCCAATCGGGATCGTCCACTACCAGCCCGCGGACCTCGGGGTCCACGAACGGATTGCGGGCCAGGGCCCCGCGGACCCGGGGGTGGGGATGACGGACGATCGCGGCGGTCACCTCCTCGGGGAAGGAGGCGCGCCGGGACGCCAGCGCCGACCAGACGCCTTCGTACTCCGGTTCCAGCAGTCTCAGCAGCAGGCAGGCCGGGGCGGCAGGGTTGACGGCCAGTCCCTCGAGCACTGCGGTCACGTCCGGACCGCCTCGTCGTCCTCGCGGTCCTCGTGATCGTCACGGTCCTCGGGGAAGGGCAGCGGCTCGGTCACCCATCCCGCCGAAAGGACCAGACGGGAGGTGCGGTGGACGGTCAGGAAGCCGAAGGGGCGGTCGATGACCGCCTCGACGTGGCGGACGGTGTACCGCGGCGCAGGTGGCATACCGCCGGCCATGACACTGACCGCGGTCACGGTCGCGGACTCGAAGCCCTCGGCGTCGAACACGGCGACGGCGCCCTGGCCCGCCGAACCGACCGCCAGCGGTTCGGGGCTGATCCCCGGGAAGTGACCGTGGCTCGTGTCCGAGGCCGTCGACAGGCCGAACAGCGCGGGTTCCGCCAGCAGATCGTGCTCCGCCGCGACACGGAACGCGACCGTGAGGACTTCGAGAACGGGCCGCGGGGTGCGGCGGCGTACGGTCGACACCCGCAGACCCGGGCCCGCCTCCCCGAGGGGAAGACGGTCACCGGCGACGGGGGTGGCGCGGGCACCGGCGAGAGTGTCGATTCCGTGGCACAGAACCTGACTGGACGTCATATCGGGGGAGCCCAGTAGAAGGTGGACGTCGACGCCGGTTCTGCCGAGGATCTTGAGCACCGTCACGGGGCCGTCCGGGGTCTCCGCCACGGCCACCCGGTCCAAGAGCGACGTGGTGCGGTGCAGCCCGAGCAGCAACCGCCCCTGCCAGGGCCCGCTTTCCGGGACCACCTCCGTCTCGGAGAACGGCCGCAGCCATCGCGTCCGCACCGACTGAGCGGCGGCCAGGACGAGTCGGGTGGACTCGTCGATCTCCACCGGCATGCTGCGGATCAGGCCTTCGGTGCGCTCATCGGCCCATCCGTCGAGCGTCCTGCGGTCGGTCGCCGTGTCTCCGGTGATGCTGCCGGCCGTTCCGGCGGGCAGCTGTGCCCTCCAGTCGGCGTGCAGAGGGAGATCGGCTCGGGTCCAGAGACCGAGCGCGGCCCGTGAGCCGCGGATCGCGCCCAGCGCCTCGAGGAATCCGCGCGCGGCTCCGGCCGCCTCGGCCGCAGGCAGGCCGGTCGCGTCCCCGAGTTCGTCCCGCGCCGGTCCGGCGGCGGCGTCCTGGAGGAACGCGAGCAGCGGCCACAGGCTCGCGGTGGAGACGACGGTTCCGCCCGGCCCCGGCAGGCTGCCGGCCCACCGCGCGGTGAGCCGGTTCACGGCTCGCACGGACGTCGCTGTCGGTTGCACGCAATCCCCCAGGTCTCACGTGGACCGTGACCGTCGGTCCTGAGCAGCAGGACGCTGTGCTCGCGGCTGCCGGCTGTCTCCGCCGCGGCGGGTGTCGTGTCCGCCTCCGGCGCGGTCCCCGCCGGGGGCGGATCGTCATGGTCCGGGTGGACCCCTGGAACGTGGACCCTGGGAACAGGACGATCACGTGGCATCCTCGCCGGTGGCGGAACCGACGTCCAGGGGGTATGTCCCGCAGCCGGACCGGTGATCGAGAACGGAGCCGGCCCTGGGCGCTTTCGCCTTCCACCGAATTGATGCGCGGGGAGCGATGACTTCCGGCCGGGCCACCGGTCTGCTCTTGTGACGGCACAGACATGAGGAGACGACGATGGTCGAGATCGAGACCCGCACGCTGGAGACCCCCGGCGCGACGATCTGGTACGACGTCCGGCGAGGCCGGGCCGACGCAGGGGGAGGTGACCCCGTCCTGTTCCTGGTCGGTTCACCGATGGACGCGAGCGGTTTCGTCACGCTGGCTTCGCACTTCACCGACCGGACGGTCGTCACGTACGACCCGCGCGGAGCCGGCCGCAGCATCCGCAAGGACGGGGCGGCGGAGATCGTGCCCGAAGAGCACGCGGACGATTTGCGGCGGGTGATCGAGGCGCTCGATGCCGGGGCGGTCGACATGTTCGCGAGCAGCGGTGGTGCCGTCAACGCGCTCGCCCTGGTGTCGCGGCACCCGGAACTGGTGGGCACACTCGTCGCGCACGAGCCGCCGGCGGCACCGGTCCTGCCGGACAGCGAGGCGGCGCTGGCGGTCTGCGCGGACATCCATGCGACGTACATGCGTGACGGACTGGGTCCCGCGATGGCGAAGTTCATCGCGATGGCCGGCCGCAAGGGGCCCTTCCCGGACGACTGGGCCGACGAGCCGGCCCCCGACCCCGCCGCCTTCGGCCTGCCGACCGAGGACGACGGCTCGCGCGACGACCCGCTGCTGGGCCAGAACATGCGCGGCTGCACCGGCTACCGCCCCGACTTCGGCGCGCTGCGCGCCGCCTCCACACGCATCGTCGTCGCGGCGGGCAAGGAGTCAGAGGGCGAGTTCTGCGCCCGCGCCGCGGTGGAGGTCGCCGCCGGCCTGGGAACGGAGCCGGCGATCTTCCCCAGCGACCACGGCGGCTTCATGGGCGGCGAGTACGGCCAGCACGGTGCACCCGCCGAGTTCGCCGAGGCTCTCCGCGAGGTGCTGCAGGCGGAGCGCTGAGGGGTTGAGGCCGGGGCCAGGGCCTGGGCGGGCGCGGGACGGTTGAGCGGTCGTGGCGGACGACGATCCGATGCAGGCGCTGCCCGCCCGCCCCGCCCACCCGCGCTGTCCGCCCGGCACCTGCCCACCGGTGCTGCCCGCTCGCGCCCCGCGCACCCACGCTGCCCGCCCGGCACCCCCACCCGCGCCCCGCCGCTCACGGCGCTGGAACGTGACGTCCGGACGTCCGGACGTCCGGCCGCAGGACCGTCGAGCAGTGGCTGTGCGAGGCCGCGCAGATGCAGGTCGAAGAAGCCGGCCGTGTAGTCACGCGTCAGCTGCCACGCGCGCTGCCCCGAGAGCGGCGCCGCAGGATCGGTGAGGCCCAACTGGCCGGCCGGCACCGGCAGATCCGTGAACGAGAAGTGCTCGGAGCCCGCCACCGTCAGCCGGCGCTTCCAGCCGTCCCGACGCGCCCACGCGTCCGGCCAGTCGCTCCGCTCATCGGCGGGGCTGTGCGTGGCCTGGGCGCCCATCATCATGAACGGCCGTCCACCCATGCCCGTAGCGGGCAGGGGGGCGAAGAAGTCGCCGTCCAGGTTCACGCCGGCCCGCACGCCGCCGGTGGTCCGTCAGAGGCGACGTCTGCGTCCCGACGGCGTACGGGCCCGCTGGGCGCGGCAGTTCGACCCCGGCGTACGTGGGGTTGATGGCGCCGACGGTGTCTGTTCATGCACCGCACGCCAGGTGCCGGACCGTGACGAACACGTCGCTCCACAGGGTCAGTTGAAGCTCCCGCTTGCGGCGTACATCCTCCGCCCCAGGTCTCAGCGAACCGGCAACGGTCAAAGTTCATGTGTATGACGAACAATCAAGTACATGTCTATTGACGCTCGCGCGGCAGACGCCTAGGTTCCGGAGAAAGCGCTTACCCTCGGATGTTGCGGCCCTTGAACTCGCCGCGCCGTTCATGCAGTTGAACTTCGAGCCTCTCATTATTGCGCTCGGACCGATCGGACGTCAGCCCCGCGCAGTTGCTCGACCCCCCTCTTCATCGACCCCGTGTCGCACGAGCCGACCAACCTGGAGACGAACGATGCAATTACGACCCGCCCTCGCGTGCGCCGGCCTGCTCGCCGGCGCGCTCGTCGCGCTGTCCGGCAACCCGGCACAGGCCGCGTCGATCCGCTACGAGGCCGAGAACTCCGCCGCGATCTGTACCGGCACCATCGACTCCGACTGGTCCGGCTACTCCGGCAGCGGATTCTGCAACGGCACCAACCAGACCGGCGCGTACGCGCAGTTCACCGTGAACGCCCCCTCCGCCGGCACGGCGACCCTGGGCGTGCGCTTCGCCAACGGAAGCGGCACCGCGCGGCCCGCCACCGTCACGGTGAACGGCTCCACGGCCGCATCGGCGTCGTTCGAGGGCACCGGCGCGTGGGGCACATGGGAGACGAAGACGCTCACGGTGCCGGTACGGGCGGGCAGCAACACGATCCGGCTCAGCCCGACCACGTCCGCAGGCCTGCCCAACATCGACTACCTCGACGTCGAGACGAGCGGCGACACCACCACGCCGCCGCCGTCGGGCTCGGCGCTGTACGTGGCGCCGAACGGCAGCGACAGCGCCTCCGGCACACAGTCGGACCCGACGACGCTCACCTCGGCGATCAGCCGGATCACCCCCGGCGGGACGATCTACCTGCGCGGCGGGACCTACCGCCACTCGCAGACGGTCACCATCCCCCAGGGCAACAACGGCAGCGCGGGCGACCGCACGGAACTGGCCGCGTACCCGGGGGAGACCCCCGTACTGAACTTCTCGGCCCAGAGCGAGGACCCGGCGAACCGCGGGCTCGCCGTGAACGGGTCGTACTGGCACGTCAAGGGCATCGTCGTCGAGCGCGCCGGTGACAACGGGATCTTCGTCGGCGGCAGCAACAACATCTTCGAGCGCACGGTGACACGCTTCAACCGCGACACCGGGCTTCAGCTGTCGCGCATGCTCTCCAGCACCCCGCGCGACCAGTGGCCGTCCAACAACCTCGTCCTGAGCGCCGAGTCGCACGACAACGCCGACTCCGACGGCGAGGACGCCGACGGCTTCGCCGCGAAGCTCACCTCCGGACCCGGGAACGTCTTCCGCTACGCCGTGGCCCACAACAACATCGACGACGGCTGGGACCTCTACACCAAGTCCGACACCGGACCCATCGGCGCCGTGACCGTCGAGGACTCCCTCGCCTACGAGAACGGCACCCTCTCCGACGGCACGCAGAACTCGAGCGGGGACCGCAACGGCTACAAGCTCGGCGGCGAGGACATCGAGGTCGACCACGTCATCCGGCGCAACATCGCCTACGACAACGGCAAGCACGGGTTCACCTACAACAGGAACCCGGGCACGATGACGGTGTCGGACAACATCAGCATCGACAACGCCCAGCGCAACTTCTCCTTCGATGCGGGCACTTCGGTGTTCCGGAACAACGTCTCGTGCCGCAGCGGCGACGGCTCCAACGACAAGACCGTGGGCAACGCCGACGGCTCGAACCAGTTCTGGTCCGGCTCCAACGGGTCCCGCTGCGCCTCCTACGCGGGAGCGCTGAACTGGTCGTACGGGGCTGACGGCCGCCTGAACGTCACCTTCGGAGGCCGGTCGGCCACGCCGTAGCCGCCACCCGTCACGCAGGGCGTCGTCGACCCCGGTCACTCCCGCCGTCGCAGTCCGGCCCGTCCGGTTCCATCGGACGGGCCGTCGCGCACGAAGGGAAGGCGTCGTCGCGCAGTGCCAGGGCGGTGGCCCACGACTGTGGGACGGCCGCCGGCGGCGCGAAGAGCGCGACCGACACCGCGCAGTGGTCCCCCACGTGGTCCTGGCCGGGGGAACCGGGCGAACAGGAGGCACGCGTGACGGCAGGTGTCGCGCCGCCGGACGGCACACCGGGGCCCCTGGACGCCCCGGAGTCCGCGGCCCCGCCGCCCAAGGGTTGGCACGGCGTCACCAAATCGGCAGCACGACCGGGTCAGGATGCCGCTCACCTGCGTGTACTCAGGAACCCGTCAGGGCTCCCGCCGCCAGCCGGTCGCTCACGTCACCCACCAGTCCCTGGCCCAGAGTCCCCGCCTGTCTCAGCAACTCCTGGAAAGCCGTGAGGCGGCGGAAGGTTTCCGCATACGCGGCCTGCTCCTCCAGCGGCAGTTGGAGCACCTGGAGTCGCCGGATGTCGATCCGGGACGAGCTCGAGGCATGGGTCCCGGCCTGGCGGCCGTTGGCCGGGGCGCGGAGGCATCCGGCCAGGAAATGGGCGTCCAGCTTCACCGGGTCCACGCGCAGGACGTACAGCTGGGGACCGAGCGCCAGCGGCCCGCCCTCGTGCACCCACGCGTGAAACGCGCGGACGACGCCGGCCACCACCACGTCGCCGTCCTCGGCCACGGTGTGCGCGGTGCCTGTTGCCACCGAGGAACTCGGGGCCCCGTCCATCATCAGGTCGGGCACGGTGAGCAGCGGCACGGCAGCGCCGGACGAGAGCCCGGTCTCCGAAGGCTGCTGGCCGGTGGCGAGGGTCAGCGCCCCGGCCTTGACCAAATCGCCCACAGTAGTGGTGGTCCGCGGCTCGGCGTCGCCCAGGTGCAGCTTGGCCAACAGTTGCGTCAAGCCGGTGAGTTCCGCGAGGGCGCCGGACAATTCGTCCCAGGACGCCGCCAGCTCCACGCCGCTCGTCCCGGCGCCGGCCGTCGTCCAGCGGCCGGGAGTCACGTCGACCTCGTCGTCCAGCAGGTCGAGCAGAGAGACCCGGACAGCGCCCTGGGGAAGCGTGCCGGCGGGCTTGTCGAGTTCGGCCACAGCGGAAAGGACGTACGAGGACAGCGCCTCCCAGTCCGGCCCCGGTTCGCGTGCACCCGGCCTGCTGAACCGGGTCGCGTCGACGAGGAGTGCGTCCTGGGCGGGTGGAGCTTGCACGGAACCGTCCGGTGCGGCCCGCAGTACCCACATCTGAAGGGACACGCTGTGCGGCTGGGCGCACCCCGGCGGCAGGGCCACCACCGCTCGCAGCAGTCCGGTCCGCAGCAGCGACCCCCGGATGCGTCGGCCCGCCTTGCGGGAGGCGACGGCCGGCGGAAGGAGGACGACTGCCGTCCCGCCCGGCCGTAGATGGGCCAGCAGGTGCTGCACCCAGGCCAGCTCGGGTTCGGTGCGCGGTGGCAGGCCGTGGGCCCAGCGCTGGTCCGTGGCCAGTTCCTCGTAGCCCCAGTCACGCTCGTTGAACGGTGGATTGCACAGGGCGATGTCGGCCCGCAGCCCGGCGAACGGATCCTCGCGCAGCGCGTCCGCCGTCGTGATCTCGGTGCGCACCTCGCGCCCTTCGGTCACGAACCCCAGCCGCGCTGACGCCAGCGCGGCGAGGGCGGGATCGCGTTCGCACCCCAGCAGTTCCAGTCCCGCGCCGGTGTACTCCTGCGCCGCGGCCGCGGACAGGTGTCCCGTGCCGCAGGCAGGGTCGAAGACGGTCAGCCCGTCTCCACCGCCGTCGAGCCGGGTGTCGAGCGCGATGCGGGCCATCAGTGAGGCGAGCGGAGGAGGGGTGGTGCTCAACTGGCGTACGTGCGTGTCCAGCCACCGCTGGAGCAGAAACTCGAAGGTCTCCCGCTGCCCCTCGCTCCGCCCCAACCGGGCCGCCTCGCCGACGAGTTCCTTCGCAGCTTCGGGAAGCTCGGTAGCGGTGGTCCGAGTACGCGGGGCGCGCATCCGGCGGGCAGCTTCGGCGATCGCCAGTCCGGAATCGTCCCTGCTGCCGAGTGCCTCGAACCGTGGCCACAGCAGATCCCGGCCACCGGCGTCCGTCAGCTTGCCGTTGTCGCGCAGCCACTGTTCGACTTCGGAAAGTGAGAAGAGCGGACTGACGTCCGTGCCGCCGATGCGGGAGGGGAAGGAGTCATGACGGCGGCGCCAGTTGCTGACCGCAGCGCGTCCCACACCGGCGATCCGGGCGATCTCGGCGAGGCTGACGGGTACGGTGGCGGGTTTGCTTGATGTGCGCATCGAAGGTCTCCGGTGTCCTTGGCGGCCGGGCTGGTCGGCGTCCCAGCAACCGCAGTACCTTGCAGGCTACTACGCTCATTGACTTTGTTCACAGATCCGGTTGTGCTGTGACTGTGTGAATGGTGTGGAGGATGGGTAATATGCAGACTTTCGCGCCCGCGATGGTGCTGCTTCTGTGCGCCTCCCCGGGGCTGCTCTCCGACAGTGACCGGCTCGACGGCCGCAGCGACCTCTACGCGGTGGCTGCCTCCCGCACCACATGCTCACCGGCACTCCGCCGTTCGCGACCGATCAGCCGACTCTCCTCGCTCCCGCCACCTCACCGAGCCGGGCCGTGTCACCGCGCCGTTCGGCCATCGGGACTCGCGAGCTGCTGGCACCGCGTCGGGTGCTGCCGAGGCGCAGCGTCAAGGATTGTGCGCCACGCACCCCCGCATCGCACCCCCATAGCGGCGGCACGACGGGGCATGCGCGCGCCCCCCAACGGACACTCGGACCACCACCGCGAGCCTCGGCGCGCCGAAACCCGGTCGAGTCCTGAACGCCCCCCGCCTACCCTTGCCGCATGTCCCACGCGAAGACCTCGTACGTCTGCCTGCCCTGCCGGGCCTCGTACAAGCAGCCCTACGACCGGGACAGGCCGCAGCGGATCTGCCCCCGGTGCGCGGAGCCGCTGATCCAGGTGGGCTCCGCGTTCGCGGCGCCCCGTCGCAGGGACACCGCGGCCTGGCGGACGCTGTCCGTCCTCCTGCACGCGGGCGTCCGCTTCCATATGGGCTGCTGCTGCGGGCCCGGCTACCGCCCGCGCACCTTGCGCGAGGTACGCGAGCGGATGACGTACGCCGAGCGCACCGGCGAGCCGATCGCCACCGCTCTCGCACGCCCCGACGTGCCGTGACGGACAACTCCGCCCTCCGGCGGCTCGTGACACCGCCGTCAGTCCCCATCGACGCCCACGGAAGCTGGATCGCCGCCGAGAACGCGCTCGGCGTGCCGCTGCCCGCCGACTACAAGTGCCTTGCCGAGACGTACGGCTGGGGCGAGTTCTGCGATTACCTCAACCTCCGCACACCCTTTGGCGCGCGCGAGCACAACGGCCTCGACTGGCAGCGCTGCAGCCCGTCGGGCACACCCGAGAGGGACCGGGAGCGCTACCCGTATCCGCTCCACCCGGCTCACGGCGGGCTGCTGGTCTGGGGCACCACCATCGACGCCGACCGGCTCTGCTGGCACACGGACGGGGCGCCCGAGAGTTGGCCTGTCGTGGTGTGGAGCCGCGACGGCTGGTACGAGACCCACCCCATGGGCGCGGCCGCGTTCGTCGAGGCCTGGGCCGGGGCACGTCTCGGCTCCCGGCTGCTCGTGGACATGGAGCCGGACCTGGCTCCGTGGTTCAACGCTTTCCGGCCCCGCACCCATCGCTGCCTCTGGCTCTCCGAGGGGCCTTTGACGTACGAACGGCGCTTGTCGATCCTGCGGGAAGCTCTGGCCCCGACCGTGGACAGGGGCAGTTGGCGCTCCGGCGACGCCGACATGGGCCAGGACCACTTCGCGACCGCCGACACCGACTGGCTGCTCACGTACGACATGTCACGTCCGCACCAGATCCGCATCTCGTTCCCGCCAGAGGACAGTGCGGCTGCCCGGGAACGCCTCTTCGTCGCCGTCCGGCGCATGGGCTGCGAGGTGCTCCGGATCAGCGCCTCGGACGGCGAGCCGCTGTCGGCCTGGAGCACCTCCGTCGACGAGGACGCGTAGGCACATCACGTCACGTCGGCCGAAACGTACGTGCGCCGAGCCGTCGCCCGCATGGGACCGCACGGTGAGAACGAGCGAGATGCCGGACGGTATTGCCCGTTACGCGAAAGCTCAGAGCGGGTCTGACCGCCGGATGTGACGGCGAGGACAGTCCGGACGCGGAACGTCCCGGACAGTTCCGCGTCCGGCGTCGTGCCGCCGTCGCAGGGGCCGCTGGCCGCACCCGAGGTGGACCCCGGATTCAGGGAGATTCTTTCCGAAGGGCCTCGACGTGGCGTCCGGCAATTCGGCACGATCGAACTGTCGAAGGGTGAATCCTGGGTCAAGGTGAACTGTATCTCGGTCTCGAAATCGGTTCAGCTCTACCTTTCCCTGGAAACCATCGGGGAATTCTCGGTGGGGTGCTCGGGGTAGATGTGGAGAGGAATGCGAACCAGCTCAATCTGGCTTCGGCGCGAAAGCTGCACTTCACCGTGTCGACGGACGAGTCCGTTCGCTGGTACGTCAGCGTCCAGGTCCCCAGGGAGTGAGCACGGAATACGGGGACGGTTCATCCGGCTCTTGAGTGGCTGACCGTCAGGGCTCGGTATCGTACCGGGCCCCTGGCCGCGACGAGGGTGCTGCCAGGGACGTGCGGCGATCGCCGAGCTGGGTCGAGCCCGTCGAGGCATGCCCAGTGGGAGAGGCTCTCTTGTCCAGTCCGACAGGCGAGCCCATACCGCTGACGGGCCGACGCTCGCTCACTCCTCTTCGCCGCGCTCTTCACCGGTAAGCGCGGACCGGTTCGCCCAGAGCGCCGCCGCGGCGCCCACGACCACCACGCCCGCAGCAGCTTTGCGCCCCGCCTCTACGGCCGCGTTCTTCAATTGCCCCGGGTCACGGGCCGCGTCCCACCATCGTGTCGCCTCCAATGAATGCCGACCGGACTCGATTCCGAGCAGCTCGTGGAACTCCTCGACGGCGATGCCGACACGGTTGATCGAGCCCACCACGGCCCGGTGCGCGGGCAAGTGCAGCAGCACATTCGAGTTGGCCTTGCCGGCAGCCGCATGCATGCGTGCCATCAGGTCCTCGATCTTCTGTGAGATGCGTTCCCGACGCCTCTGCCGGTCAACAGCCAGCACGTGCCGAAGCCCTTCCAGCTCGTCCGGCGACTTGTCCAGCGCCCGTTCCAGTCGGAGCACGTCGAGCGCGCCTTGCAGTTCGAAGCAACGAGCCAGGACGATGAGCGACTCCCGGACCTCGGAATCCATTTCCTTGGCTGTCTTGGCGAGCTCGCCGATCTTGGTGGGGCCCTCCATCCTCTCCGCGAGTGCGTCGAGTCGACGCAGCACCCACCCCAGGGCGTCCGTGATCGTGTGGGTCCTGCCCTGCACGGTCGACCACGTATCGTCGTCGACCCGACCGATCCCTTCCAGTACGGTCATGGCGGACTCGATGTCGATGCCCGCTCCGACCATCCTTCCCAACTCGGCGTCCTTCTGGGCGCGGATCACGTCGTCGACCTTCTTGCCGATCGCTGCGAGATGGCTCTTGATCTCGCTCATCTCATGCTGCAGCGCGAGCTGCGCCATGATCCCCGCGGCACCGGAAAGAATCGCCGGGTTGGCCAGGAGCGAGCCGGGCCCTTCCGCGACCTGGAGCCATGACTTGATTGCGCCCGGTTTCCCCACCATGGCATGGCTGATGCCTGGCAACTTGCTTTCCATCAGCCCGTACTTCTTGTACAGATGCGCGGACTCCTCGGTCAGCTTCAACCAGCGACCTGAGTGGGCGGCGATCTCGGAACCCGCCCGTGCGACGACAGCCCCGATACGGAGGAGAGCTGCGAGCCGCGGCCCTACGAGGTCCTTCGACAACGACAACAGCCCTTCTGAGGCGAGGAAGTGCTCGACATCCGTCGGGTCCCCGATCACCGTAAGTCCATCGCCGTCACTGATCAGCTGAACCTTGTTGTCCATCGTCCGCTCCCTGTAGTGACTTCGCACCAGCTGACGGTAGTTGGGGTGAGCGGCGCAAGAGCCTCCATCGTCGGAGGCCGTCGGCACCTGTCCGGCCGCCGCCTCCCCGCGCCGCGGCGGCAGTGAACTTAGTGCATGAACAGCACGTTGGCGCAAGTCGGCGTTCCCCATTGCCCGCTCGGAACTCGTTCCCGGTCTCCTCCTGCGAGGTTCCATGCTCGACCACCGTCTCGTGCAGACAGCCGTGATCGGTCACAAGAACTCGGACCATCCGGTCATCCTGCCGATGGAGGCTTGGGAACTGGACGGTGGCGGAAGGCCACCCCAACTACACCTACGGGTGCGGCCTGCAACTCGGCGGCCATATGGCGAGCTGAGTGACCAGCGCTACACGACCAAAGGTTCGCCACTTCGCCCACCATCGGACCGCACCGGTCTGTCACCGATACAGAACACCGTGCTGGTCGCCGTCGACACCCCGCTGCGGGAACACGTGCCGGTTCTGTCCGCGCTCATCCGGGACAGCGGGCAGCGGCCCCTGGCCTATCTGCCGCGCGTGCTGTCCGGACTCGGTGTGCCGCACGCGTCCTCGTCCGTCCACATCAGGCGATGGGCCGTCGTCGAGACCGACCGGGCCTTCGCCGCGTACGGCGTCCCGTCGCGCGCCATGCCGCCACGGCTGTCCCTCCTGCCGGCGCAGCCGGTGAGGAACCGGCCGACGACAGCGAACGGGAAGGCGGCACCGCCCAGGTCGCTAGGCCTGACCCAGCTCCAGCGCCCGAGAGCAGATGCCGCAGCGACGCCCAGTGGGTCGCACGGCGCCCGACACCTCGACGGTGCGACAACGGCGTTCGCCGGTGGCGGCGCTGGAAGGCCTGCTGCCGACTCTGGGTAAGGCAGCGCGGAAGAAGGCCCGCAAGGCCTCGTCCCACCCCAGGACTGGCTCGCGGTCCACGACGGTGCGGTGCCCCCCAAGTGGCGGGGAGCCGCCATCACCCGTCGGACGGCCGCGTCCTACGTCCGGCCGGTCGAGCAAGCGCTGGAGGCGGCACAGGAGGCCGTCCGACAGGCCGAACGCGACCGGGAAGGCAGGCGGCGAAGTTGAAGGCCAAGGCCAAGGCCGAGCGGGCGCAGCAGTCCGTCGACGCGGCTGGTGCGAAATCGCCTACCGAGTGACGGGGGACCGCCTCGCCGGACGACGCCGTCGCCCGGCTGAGAAGGCGGCTCAGCGGCGTGGCGGCAGCGGGCGGCACGGTGATGACGGAAAACCTGGACACCGGTGCCTCGGGGGCCACCAACGCCCGCCACCTGCTCGGCCTGGTCGACAGAAGGGTCACCACAGATGTGGCCATGCTCTCCGCGCTCGTCACCGATGGGACGGTGGGCCCCATCCTTCTTCCGGGCGCTTCTCACGGCTGCCGGCCTGGCCGTACCACAGACCGACGTGGCCCTGCTGATGGTGTGGAAGAAGGAGCAGCGACGCGCCCACGCCGCCTACGCCACCCCGCCGCGTCCGCTGCCTGCCCGTCTCCTTCCGCAAGCCGCAGCGGTGAACGAACGCACTGGGGGATGAGCGGTGCTGTGCGCCCCGTCATGCAGCGAAGTCGACCGGAGCGCGGTTCGCGTCGGCCGGTGAACCTCCTGGTGCCGACGGCGCGGGGAGGCGGGCACCTGGTCGACCGGTCGGAGCGGAGCGACCGCGGTCACCGCGGTGTTGGGCCACTGCCGCGGGCGCT
Source organism: Streptomyces kurssanovii (assembly GCF_040677245.1). Lineage (NCBI taxonomy): Bacteria > Bacillati > Actinomycetota > Actinomycetes > Kitasatosporales > Streptomycetaceae > Streptomyces > Streptomyces kurssanovii. Next base: position 46,306 of record NZ_JBFAQK010000007.1, on the reverse strand, counting down.
CAGTGCACGAATCGGCCCGATCAGCGTCCGGTAGACCGGCCGCACCACGCGGCCGGGAAGATAGCGGTGGCGTTCCTCCTTCCAGACCCGCGCCCTGCCGTGACCCGCGAGGGGCGACCACCGGTCGGTGACCGGGGGCTCGGATGTGTGGAACTCGATGCGGCAGAGGTGCTTGATGTTGACGTAGCCGTACTGGCCGGGGCTGACCAGCCGCACCGGGGCGCCATGGTCGCTGTCGAGCGGCTGCCCGTCGAGACGGTCGGCGATGAGTACGTCGTCGGCCAAGGCGTCCTCGAGGAGCACGACCGACCGGTAGCCGTCGAGACCCTCGAAGTAGACGTGGCTGACCGGCGCGTCCGCCCTGAGCAGCGGCTCCACCCGGGTCCGGTAGAGGGTCTTGAACGGGACCCCTTCCCACAGCAGGTCGGTGGCCGACCACCCGGCGACACAGTGGAAGTCGGCCCGGACCTCTTGCCGTGGCATTTCCGCGATGTCGGTCACGGACAGGGTGACGGCCTCGGCGAGCGCCCCGCGGAGCTCGATCACCGGGTCGGCGGGCACAGGGGGAGCCGGGCGATGCAGGTGCGTGCCGAACCGAGGGAAACCGTCGACGGCACGTTGGCCGGGGGGAAGCGTCATGTCGCTGCTCCGTTGCGCGTGAAGTGAACCGGACAGGCCTTGCGTCGACGACCTGGTGCGGCAGCCTTCGCAAATTCCTTGTGGTGCTTGGGACCCGGCGGTGGAGAGCGGTGCGACCGATCCATCGCGTCGCCCCCCTGGCGCGTTGTACGGTGGCGTACATCCCGAGACTATTCCGTTGTACGGACCCGCACAACGCGGCGGGGGAGTGAGGTGAGGCACAGGATGGGCGCGCTGCGCACACCGCGCGAGCGGTGGATCGAAGAGGGGCTGCGGGCGCTGGCCGCGGGTGGTGTGGATGCTGTGCGCGTCGAGGTGCTGGCCAAGGCGCTCGGCGTGACCAAGGGCGGGTTCTACGGCTATTTCGCCGACCGTGGCGCGCTGCTGACGGAGATGCTGGACGCCTGGGAGCGGGAGTGCGTCGACGACGTCTTCGACCGGATCGAGCGCGAGGGCGGCGACGTGCTGGACAAGGTCCGGCTCGCCGGGCAGCTCACCTTCTCCGGCGACCGCCTGCTCCCCATCGACCTGGCCGTCCGTGACTGGGCACGCCGCGACCCGGCGGTCGCCGAGCGCCTGCGCCGCGTGGACAACCGGCGCATGCAATTGCTGCGTGACGCGATCAGCACTTTCTGCCCCGACCCCGACGAGGTCGAGGCCCGCAGTCTGCTCGCTTTTTGCATGGCCATCGGCAGTCACTTCCTTGCCGCGGACCACCCCGGCCGCACTCGCGACCAGGTCAAGGCCCGCGCCGGCGATCTCCTCCTCAACCGCTCGCCCGGCAAGTGAGCGAGGGGCGGTCCTTGCCGCACGTGACACGGTCGACGTGTCCGTTCGGCAAGGACGCGCCCGGCGCGTGCGACTGCGTCAGTTGTCCAGGCGGACCGGCATCAGGAGCGAGTACGTGTCCTCGTCGTCGGGCCGGCGGATGACGATGGGAGCCGTAGGGGCGCCGAGTTCGAGGACGAGGCGGTCCCCGGAACCGGCGGCGAGCGCGTCGAGCAGGAACTCGCGGTTCACGGCGACCTGGCTCTCGTCGTCGTCACCGTCCTCGCATACGGTCACCTCGTCGTCGGCCGTCACCCTGAGCACGCTGAGGTCGCAGGCCACGCCGTCCTGCTTCCGTACCTCGCCCTTGCGGACGGGGCCGGTCTCCAGAGCGTGCCGGAAGGCGGCCACGTCGACGAGGGCGCGGCGTCCGGCGGGCAGGCGCACGAGGCGACGGTAGTCGGGGAACTCGAGGTCGAGGCACCGGCCGGCCACCTGCCGGTCGCCGGTCTCCAGCGTCACACGGTCACCGTCCATGGTGAGCTGGACGGGTTCCTCGCCCGTGAGCAGCACCCGCATCGCGTCGACCAACGGGGTCGGGACGATGACCTGCACACGGGGGCCGTCGTGTCCCTTGATGTCCGTCCGCGCGATCGCCATCCGATAGCGGTCGGTGGCGACGAAGCTGATGGCCTCGCCCTCGACGTCGAACAGGACGCTGTCGAGCATCGGCAGTTCCGGGTCGCCGCCTGCGGCGAACCGGACCGCGTCCAGCGAGGCGGCCAGTTCGGGTGCGCGAACGGTGGACCGGACGGCGGCGGTGCGGAGCGAAGTCATGGGGGTCTCCCTGCGTTCGATGAGAGTTCGGAGCGTGGAGAACTCTCTGCGGGCGTCGGAAAGGCCCAGCTCGAGACGGCGCAGATGCGCCTCGAGCAGCTTCCGCACCAGGTCGGTGTCCGCGCCGGACCAGCCGGCCAGCACCAGCCTGATGTCAGGCAGTGGCATGCCGGTCCGGCGCAGCCGCGCCAGGAGCCGGGCCTCTTCGAGCTGCTCGGGGGCGTACCAGCGGTAGCCGGTCACCGGATCCACCCGGTGCGGGACCAGTACACCGGCACGGTCGTAGAACCGCAGGGTGCTGATGCTCAGTCCACTGTCACGGGCCGTCTCGCCAATGCTGTGCATGTCGTTCTCCACGCCCGGAACTCTGGGCCCTTGACCAGGTCGAGGGTCAATCTTGGACCCTTCTTACGGGGCCGGTGCGGCTTGGCTCGCCTGCGCCAACAGGCTTTCAGCGGACGGCGAAGTGTCTTGTGAGGTGCTTGATCTCCGCGATCCACAGCAGGGGCAGCGATCCGTCCGGGCTCTCCCGGACGGAGGCGTCCTCCAAGAGGTGGGGCATGGGCCTCGCATGGGCTCCAGCGTGTCCTTCTTCCTTGCCATCTCCCCACCCGGCTCTCGGTCTTGAGCCGGCTCAGAGCCTAGGTTCTCTACAAACGCATGGAACAGGGCTGCACCTCAGGTTCATCGAATGAATTGTGAACTTAGTCAAGGAACTGCATACTTGATGAGTGGGCGCTGTCGAGCACCCCGTCCCTGCAGCATGCCGGGGCGCCCGTCGTGCGCTCGATCGGTGTTGCGAGAGGGCTACCTCCCGCTGTCGCTGAGGTCCGCTCTCGTCCGTCCGTAACGTCCCTGGGGTCACCATGCACATCTCCCGCACCTCTGCCGCCGTCCCGCTGCTTCTCGCCGCGCTCACCGCTTGCGGCCCGACGGCCGGGACCGGCGCCGACGCCAAGCCCACCGCCTCCGCCCCGCAGGCGACTGCGACGACTGTCGCCACGCCGACCCAGGAAGCCTCTGCCGCCGCGTCCCCGGCAACGCTGCCGGACATGGTCGGCAAGGGGCTGCAGAGCGCCCAGGACGAGGCGCAGGCCGCCGGCTTCTACCTCCTCACGTCGCACGACGCGCTGGGCAGGGGGCGCAACCAGGTCCTCGATCGTGGCTGGAAGGTCTGCTCCCAGACGCCGGCGCCCGGCGAACACTCGACGGAGTCGGAGATCGACTTCGGCACGGTCAAGCTTGAGGAGGAGTGCCCCGCGGGTGGAGACGAGGGCGCACCCGAGAAGGCCGGCTCCACCATGCCCGACTTCGTCGGCAAGGCGGTCAAGGTCGCCCGCCAGGCGCTCGACAGTTCCACGAGCATCACCGTCAAGGATGTGTCCGGCCAGGACCGGATGGTGCTCGTCGAGTCGAACTGGCAGGTCTGCTCGACCGACCCGGCGGCCGGGGCGAAGCTCGACGGGCGGCCGGTGACGATCAAGGCCGTCAAGTTCGGTGAAAGCTGCTGACGCAGGGCTGAGGCCGACATTCGTCGCTGATCAGCTGATCCACTGAGCCGCTCAGTCCGGGCCCGCGCTGTATCCGGCGGGGGTCCGACACATCATTCAACTGCGACGGTCGAGGCGCAGCTCGGTGCCACCGCTGCGGTGAGCCTCTTCAACGGCCCTGAGCTCAGCGGCGGAACGGGGCGGCATGGTCGGATCGCGACATGGGCGGAGCGACACATGGACGTCACCGACCGGGCCCCGCCCTGACCGGTCTCCGGAACGGCGCCCGGCGGTCACGTCAGCCGCTTGCCGTAGTTGAACAGTGCGGCCTCGACCTGATCCGGCAGGACCCCTGCCTCCCGTGCGTGGTCGTGAACAAGGGACAGGTACCGGTCGTACCGTGGGGTCGTCCAGCCCGTACCGCGCCACCGTGTGCCGGGGTCGGCGGCCCGCAACGCGCGTGCCACGACACTGTCCAGGATCAGCGGACGCCACGGACCGACGTGCTGCTCGTGACCGGCGAAGTACAGCACCTTGGTGAAGAACGCGGGCCCCAGCTGACGGATCTTCTGGTCGTTGTTGAACGCGAAGTAGGCGGCGACGGCTCCCTGCTCTCGGAGCAGACACAGCCCGGCCTCGAGGCGCGACTCGATGTCCTGTGTCGAGGACTCCGTGAAGGTACGCGCCCGGCGTGCCACCGACTGTGCCCTGGTCCCGCTGCCCCAGACCAGCGCGGCGACCAGGAGGTGCCGACGGCCTTCGGAGGTGTTGGCACGGCGGGCTGTGCCGAAGACGGTCCTACGGTCCACATGTGGCCGGCGACCCACTCGCGGGCAGTCGTCGAGTTCTGCCGGCCACCAGCCGGTCCCCGGCAGAAGGGGCAGCCAGCGATCCCGGTCGAAAGGGATCGCCTGGCCCAGTACGTCGTCGCGGCCGGGAATCGGCTCATCGGCCGGCAGGAGACGCATCGGCACCGTCCTCAGCCCCGCCGCGCCAGATCCAGCGCCACCGCGTGGACGAACCAGTCCAGAACGTCGCAGACAGCGTCGCTGTGCCCGGCGAAGACGCGGACCGGGAAGGACGGGCGCAGTTCCAGCTTCGCCTCCGGGAGTTCGATGCCGTCGATCTTGTTGAGGCGGCTCAGGAGTTCCCGGCGCTGCTCGGTGTCGTCGAACGGTGCCCGGTGCTTCAGGTACTGGAAGACGACCTCGACGGTCCCACTGATCGGGTAGATGGCGAACGGCCACATCAGATTCGGCGTGTGTGTCGTGCCGGCGTCCAGCATCGTGAAGCAGCTCGTCTCCTCGTGCTGTCCGTAGCGCAGATGACCGCCTTGGGCGCGCCAGAAGTCGAGAGCCGCCAAGAGCCCCGGGACGGCCTCCGGACAGTGTTCCTGCAACTGGTTCCGGAACCGCTCGGCGGCAGCGGTGTTCTCGTTGTCGGGAAGGGGATCCTCGGCCGCTCCCTCCAGGACGTCCTTCCCGAGGAGTGTCGCCAGCTCGGCGGCTGTGAGCCGCTGGGTCCGGTGCGCGCGGCCGGACGGGTCGAATCGCACGCCCTCGCCCTCCAGCAAGTCCCGGGGAGGCTGCCGGTCGCTTCCCTCCGGCCAGCGGAACGCCGCCGAGATCTTTCCCTCGGCAGTCAGCACCCGATGGGCGCCGATGACCGACGAGTTGGACCCGAGGTAGCTGCCGACCGGGACCGGGTGGCTGCCGATCAGCTCGGCGATGTCTCCGTACGTCGTCCAGGTGCCGGACGGCATCGCGACCAATGCGGCCCGCAGCTGTGCCCAACCGGCCCACTCCTCGGCCGCGGCCGGCTTGACGCCGCCCACGGGCCCCGGCCACAGGATGGTGGCCCGCTCCGCGAGGCGGTCGGCGCGAGCCATGATCTCGGCCTTGCCCCAGCGCTCGGACGAGGCGATCTCCAGGTTCATCCGCAGTGCGCTGGAGTCGAGAATCTGCTGCTTGCGTTGGAAGGGATGGTTGGACAGTTTCGAATTGTCGCCGGTCAGAGTCAGGTTGCCGAGCGTGTGTACGAGCAGGTCGTGCAACTCCTGTGGCGACTGGCCTTCCTCTGCCTCGTCGGCGAGCAGATCGAACCATGCCTGGGCGGGGCGCTGGGGGAGGACGTGCTCCACGCTGAGCGAGGCCTTGGCGAAGTCGACGGGTTCGGTCGGGCGGTAACTCTCCTCCAGGCGGCGCAGGATGTAACTGCGCTGTGGCGGACGGCCGCTCCAGTAGAAGGGCTTGCTGCGGATCGCGGCGAGCAACTCCTCGTCACCGGGCCAGCGCCGGCGCTTGCCCGAGAGGAACCGCCGGACGGCCTCCGCCGCCGTGCGGTCGGTCTCCAGCTCCTTGGGGGCTTCCATCATGATGCGGTTGATGCCTGCGGTCGGCGTCTGGCAGATGAGTCGCCGGACAAGGTAGGACTCCACGAACAGGAGCGCCTCCGCAGCGTCGTCCGGTGTGGTCGTACCGGCGTCGACCAGATCCAACAGGTGCAGGGCGAGGGGGTAGTGGACCTGGCCGCCCCATGCCATGAGGCGTTCCAGCGCGGTGCGTAGCGGGAGGGAGGTCTCGCGTTGTGGTTCGACGATCCGTAGGAACCGCTGCCCGCGCTCGGCGAGCTGGGCGATCTCGCGCTGCAGAGCATCCTCGTCCCCGGCGAGCGGCTGGAGCCGCTTCTGCTGTTCGCGGTAGATCTCGCTCTGCTTGGTCTTGTGGTGTCCGCGTACCACCAGGTCCAGCCAGACAAGGAGTTCCAGGTTCTTCGGGCCGAGGCTCTGCTGCATGGGCAGCCAGAGCTCCCGGTAGATCCGCTCGCCCCGCCTGGGGAGGAGCATGAAGACGTAGTTGCGCAGCAGGTCGCTCTGACTGAGGCCGACGCCCGTGTTGTTGATCGACTCGAAGATCCGGTAGACGTTGTCGCCGGACTCGGCCGTGATCTCGACGATGGAGAGCAGGTCCTTGAGCGCGTTCTCCACCGCGCCGACCCATCGCTGGTCGGCGGTTGCCTCGTGCCCCTCGGTCAGGGCGCCTCGGAAGAACCGGTACGCCGCTCCGACGTTGTCGCCGCCGCCGGCCTGGGGCCGGGACGTGACGCAGGCGGTGTACGCGTCACGGTCCGCCTGCGTAGGCAGCAGGCGGTAGTGGTCGAGACCCTCGTGGAACTCGTTGACCAGGATCTGCCGGTGTACTCGGTCCGCCGCACGGGTCTCCCCATGGTCCTTGAGATGGTCGCGCAGTGCCGTGAAGGCCAGCATCAGCGTCGTCAGACGCTGTTGCCCGTCCACGACGAGCCACCGTTGTACGCCGCCGGCCTGGATCTGGCCCGGTGCGAGGACGACAGAGCCGAGGAAGTGCGGTGCGGCGGTGTCTCCCGAGAGATGCTGGTCGACCAGCTCTCCCACGTCTTCCCACAGGCGCTGCAACTGTTCGCGCCCCCAGCTGTAGGTCCGCTGGTACAGCGGAACCTGGAACTGCTTGTCACCTTGCACGAGTTTGAGGAAGGTGATCTCCTGCGCGCGCATGCGCTTCCTTTCCCGGCCGGCGTTCTCGCCGACTCCGTCGGTGGCGGAAGCAGGGCGGCACCGTGGTGTGCGCCCCTCCGACCCCGTCGTGACCTGTCCGACATGAAAGCCTAGGACGGGGCGGACCGATTCAGGGCGCCTTTAGGGTCATTGGCATCGCAGTACTGTGAACTGAGCGCAAGGCGTCTATCGCCGCCCCGCAAGGCGCTCCTCGCGCCGCGCTCACCGTGATGGACACACCGGCCGCAGGCGCACCGGCCGCGAGGCGCCGCGCTGGCCGGTGAGGCCAATCTGTGAACTACCGCGAATGCAGACCTGATGCGGTCCTCGCTGTGTAGAGGGTGATGGTGGCGCTGTCTCCCGCAGGGGAGTGAGGGGCCATGGCTGCAGGGTCGGCGAGAAGGTCGGAGTCGGCGCCAACGCCACTGGCGGCACGGGGGCGAGGCCGGATGCGGCTGCCTGGAAGGCGGCGGTGGAGGCAGGCGCACCTGTGCGGCTGACGGGTCGACGAGGTTCGACGTGACCGGTTGAGCGGTGCGGGACTCCTGATACCCTCCCCGTGTGTGCTGAGTTCACATGCGAGAGGGCGTGATGGTGGCGCCAACCGCACTCATGCCCCGGGTACCCGGGGCTGGATTTCACAAGGCGGGCCACCAGGCGGGCCCTACGAGCAGTGGAGTGGCGTGTGAGCCAGGGCGAGAACGTGAGCGACGGTATTCGGCCGGTCGGTACCGAGCACCACTACGGGGACGGGCTGCACGTCCGGGTCGCCGACGTCATGCCGTACGAACTGGTGGACCCGGACGATTCGCACGGGGTCCGGCACGGCGACGACGTGATCCGGTGCACCTTGTTCCTGAGCAACGGCACCGGACAGCCCCTCGACGTCAACGGCATCAGCCTGTTGGTCCGCTGCGGGCCTTACGGCAAGACAGGCCGCCAAGTGCACGACTACCGGAGCGACGTACTCGACGACGAACTGGACGGGACCCTCCGGACCGGACGCAGGACTTCGGCGACGTGGGCGTACAGCATCCCGGCCGGCACGACGGACGACCTGGACATCGAGGTCCGGTTCGGGTCCGGGCACGAGCGCGAGAGCGTCACCTTCACCACCGCCGGCTCCATGGCCGGTGCGGATGCCCTCGACCCGCGTGTGCCGGCAGCCCGCACCGCTCCGGCGCCCCTGCCGGACCAGGCGGTCCTGTTCGGTGACGAGCAGCGGTCCCTGTTCACGGGCGCGGAACCCGACATGTCGGGCGACCACGTCATCGCCCCGGCACGGCCGCGGGACCCGTCCGGCGACGCGACGGACGCCACCCGCGTCCGGCAGATCTTCCGCTTCCTCGCCGAGGCCGAGGAGTCCAAGTCGCGACCCGTGCGCACTCTCGACGGGGCCGCGGGTGCTGTGTGGTTCGACGAGCTTCCCGACGACCCCACCGTCGCGGTGATGCTCGACGGGGTGGTCGCTGCTGACGAACCCTCCTGGCTGCGGGTCGAACGGCCCGCGCGTGAGGACGCACCGCAGCCGAAGCAACTGCTCGCGCCCTGGATCGACGAGAACCGCATCCGTGACTTCAAGCAGACCCGCGCCCCGCACCTGAGGCGACGTATCGAGCCCGACTTCCCCGATTGGTCGACCGGCATCCCGCTGGAGAAGACGTACCACGAGCTCGACGAGCACCCGAAGCGGGAAAAGATCGAGAAGCTGTACGCCGCCTGGGAACAGGAATGGCTGGTCTGGGCGGAACAGCGGAGGGCGATCGACCCGCTGGTCCGGCTGTACGACCGGCTCCACAAGATGCACGAGGACGCCGCGAACCTGGGCGAGGCTTACGAACTCGTCCTCGGACTCGGCCGGCTGACCTGGCAGACGACCGGGGGCCAGCGCGTGGAACGGCACCTGGTCACCCACCGGGCGACCCTGCAGCTGGACCCGTCCACCGGCACGCTCACTGCCGCCCCGGACCCGACAGGCGTGGGCATGGAGCTCGAGGAAGGCATGCTCGACGGGGCACAGCACGTCCCCGGGGCCGTACGCGAGGGCATCGTCGACGTACTTGAGAGCGCCTCGGACGCGACCGGTCCCGAACACCTCGAGGCCCTGCACACGGCCCTGCGCAGCTGGACCAACGCCGCCCACTCCGCAGGGAGCTACCTGCCCACGATCGAGCGCGCCAAGCCGCGCAGCCTGGACGTGCCCCAGGTCGGGCTCGCCCCCGCGCTCGTACTGCGCGAACGCGACCGCCGCTCCACGCTGGACGCCCTCAAGTCCATCGCCCGGCAGATCGACGCCGGCACGCCGCCCACCGAACTGCTCGGCTACATCGCCGGCCGCGACGGCGCTCTGACCGCGAGCGACCTGGCCGCCGCCGAGAACGACGGCAGCCAGGCGGACACCGGCGAGATGTACTTCGCGCTGCCCGCGAACGAGGAACAGCGCACCATAGCCGAACGCCTGCGCGCCAACCGGCTCGTCGTCGTACAGGGGCCGCCCGGAACCGGCAAGACACACACCATCGCCAATCTCGTCACCGACCTGCTCGCGCAGGGCAAGCGCGTTCTCATCACCAGCCACACACCGCGAGCCCTGCGCGTGCTGCGGGACAAGCTGCCCGAGTCCGTACGCGACCTGTGCGTGAGCCGCACCGAGGACGGCGCGGCGGCACAGCGCGAGCTCGAGGCATCGGTCCAGAAGATCCTGAGCGAGTACGCCGGTTACGACGAGAAGGCGTCACAGCGCGAGATCCGGACGCTGCAGAACCGGCTCACAGCCGCCCGCACCGCACAGAGCACCCTGCTGCGCGACCTCGCCGCGCTGCGCGAACAAGAGACCCACCGCTTCGACGCCGAGATCGGTGACTACAGCGGAAGCCTTCAGGAGATCGCCGGACGCCTCGCCGCGGAGAAGGACACGTACGACTGGCTCGGTCCCGTACCGCAGGAGCAGCCCGCTCTGGACGCCGAGGACGCGCTGCGCCTGCTGCGCGCCACGCGCGTGTACACCCCGCACCACCAGGCGCTCGCCGCGGAGGTGCCCGGCCCCGCCGAACTGCCCGGCCCCGGTGAGTTCGAGGAGGCTGTCCGCGTCGTACGCTCCGCCGAGGAAGCCCACGAGGCAGTCCGGGAGGATCCGCTCAGCCGCCAGTACGACACGGCGGTACGCACCCTCGCCGAGGGCGGGCGGGAGCGCCTGTCGACCGCGCTCGACGCCTTCGCCGCCGCCCGCGTGCGCGCCGGATCCCTGGCCGCCGCCGCCGGAGAGTGGGCCCTAGCGCTGCTCCGCGAGGTCGGCGCCGGTCAGGACTGGCAGACCCGGAGCCGCCACGCCGCCGTCACAGAAGCCCTCGCGGCCGCGGATGCCTCGATCGCCGTACTCGGCCGGGCCATGGTCAGCGGACTGGAGCAGTACGACCCGGCCACGGCGCTCGGTCAGGCCACGGCTCTGCACGACGGACTGCGGCAGGGGCAGAAGCTGCGCGGCCCGCTCGGCATACGCTCCAAGCTCGCCAAGGCCGTCGGGCCGTTCGCCGAAGCCGTACGGGTCGACGGACGGGCGCCGGAGGACGCGGAGACGGCTGCCCTGGTCCTGGCCCGAGTGCAGCTCGAACTGCGGCTGGCCCAGGTCGAGTCCGATTGGGGCACACCTTCCGGACCCTGGCAGGGGCACGGGCCGCGCCTGGCCCGGCTGCGGCAGGAGGCCGAGGCACTCGAGGCACTCCTCGCGGTCGGGGCCGCTCGCACCGCCGTTCTCACCGCTGCCGCGACCTCCCCGGAACTGACCGTCGCCGCTTGGCACGACCAGGCCGTCGAGAACGCCGTCCGGGCCCTGCTGCGCGCGGCGACCACGTTGCGCGCCGCCGAACAGTCGCGTCGGCTCATCTCCGGCGCGCAGGAAATGCTGCGCGCCTGGACCGACCGGCCGGGTGTGTCCTCAGCCGTGGTCCGCGCGCTCGACGCCGTAGTGGCCCGTAACACCGACGGCTACCGCGAGTTCAGCCAGGAGATCGCCGAGGTCCGCGAAGCGGCCGCCCTGCGGGTGGAGCACCATGAGGCACTGACCCGGGTCCGGGACGCCTTCCCGTCGCTCGCCGAGCGGATCACCGAATCCGCCGGCGACCGGCTCTGGGACGAGCGGCTGCCCGTCCTCGCCCAGGCATGGGCATGGACGGCGTGGCGCGAGCGCATGGAGCGGCTCACCGATCCGGACGCCGAGCGGACCCTGCGCAAGCGGCTCACCGAGGCCGACGACGAGGCCCGGATCATGCTCGCCCGGCTCGCCGCGGCGCGCGCATGGCACCGGTGCCTCGGGCTGCTCACCGGCGACCAGTCCCGTGCGCTCAGCGCCTACCAGCAGGCCGCCCGGCGCATCAAAGGCAAGTACCAGCACCGCTACCGGCGCGACGCACAGGCCGCGCTGCGCAAGGCACAGACCGCCGTCCCCGCGTGGATCATGCCGCTGCACCAGGTCGCGGAGACCGTGCCCATGGACCAGCCCGGCATCTTCGACGTCGTGATCGTCGACGAGGCCAGCCAGTCCGGCCTGGAGGCCATGCTGCTGAGCTGGCTCGCCGACCGCATGGTCGTCGTCGGCGACAGCAAGCAGGTCAGCCCGTCCAACGTCGGCCTCAAGCAGGACGAGTACTTCCACCTCCGCGACCGGCTCCTGACCGGCCTGGAGCCGGACGTCCGCAGCCTCTTCGGTCCGGAGTCCAGCTTCTTCGACCTCACCGAGGCCCTCTCCGCAGGCCGCGGCACACTCATGCTCAAGGAGCACTTCCGGTGCATGCCGGAGATCATCTCCTTCTCCAACGAACTCTGCTACAGCGGTCGGCTCCAGCCCCTGCGTCAGTACGGCGCCGACCGCCTCCCACCCGTACGCACCGTGTACGTCGAGGACGGCGAGGCGCTCGGAACCAACACGCGGCTGGTCAACACGGCTGAGGCGGAGGCACTCGTCACGGCGCTGGTGCGCTGCTGCGCCGACCCGGCGTACGACGGCAGGACGATGGGCGTCATCAGCCTGCGCGGCAGCAAGGGGCACCTGGCCGAACTGGAGAACCTCCTCGCCGAGCGCCTCGACTACGAGCAGCGTGAGGAGCGGCGCATCCGCGTCGGCGACGCCGAAGACTTCCAGGGCGACGAACGCCACGTCATGTTCGTCTCGTGCGTCAACTCGGCCACCACGGCCGCAGGGACCGTACCCGGCGGCTTCACCGGCAAGACGTACGAGCAGCGGCTCAATGTCGCCGCCTCCCGTGCAAAGGACCAGGTGTGGGTGTTCCACAGCGCACGCCCCGAACAGTTCCACGAGAACGACCTGCGACGCCGTTGGCTGGACCACCTGAGCCGGCCCGCCGAGGAGGAGACGGCGGCCGTCGAGGGCGAGGTGCTGCCGGACGTGCGGCACGAGGCGTTCGACAGCCTCTTCCAACAGCAGGTCCACCTGGAGCTGACCGCACGCGACTACCGTGTCCGGCCCGGCTACCGGGTCGGCCGTCACGCCATCGACCTCGTCGTGGAGGGCGGCACCCGGCGGCTCGCCGTGGCGTGTGACGGTGACTCGTTCGCCGAAGGGGAGGACGCCTCCACGGCAGCTGCGCGCCAGCGGGACCTGGAGCGGGTCGACTGGACGTTCGTCCGTATCCGCGGCAGCCGCTTCCACCTGGACCGGGAGCAGGCGCTCGCGCCGCTGTGGGCGGAGCTCGAGCGGCTGGGAATCGAACCGGTGACGCGCGTGCAGCCGTCGGAGGAGGGGGACCCCGCCGGATCGGACGGCCTGACGGACACCGGCGGCGCGAGCGCGACGGATGTGCTGCCCGACCGGGATGTACTGCCCGGCCCGGACGAGCCGTACGGGCATGTCGACCTGCCTCGGCAGGCGGTCGGTACCACTGGCCGACAGCCTGAGACGACCGCAGCACCCGTATCGGTGCCCCCGGAGCCGGCCGAGTCTCCGCGGACGGCGGACGAGCCGGCGACGCTTCCGCCCGCACCGACGGCACCCGCGTCCCCGGCCACTCCCGCGACCCGTGTCCCCGCACGCGCTGCCACACCACATGCGGCGGTCACGAGTAAGAGGACTGCTGGTGGGGGAGCGGGCACGGAGACGGGCCGCGCGAGTCGACGCGCACCCCGAAGCTCCTCTGGTTCCTTCCCCGTACGGGAGGTCCCGGCCGCCGTCTTCCAGCGGGTGCTCGGCGAGATGCGGGAGCTGCAGCTCGCGGTCGAGGCGCCCGACGAGACACCGGAAGGACTGGACGCCGCCAAGCTTGTCTTCCTGCGCAGGACGCAGGCCGATCAGCGGGAGCGCCGCGCCAAGCGGCTGGCGTTCCTGCGCTCCTTCATCGACGCCGTCGCCGTCGACGGCGCGACAGCCCCACAGGTCGTCGTTCCGGGCGCGCTCCTCATGCTGGAGTTCGACGGCGAGGTCGACCACGACACTCTGTACACGGTGGCCGAACTGCCCGCGGACGGCGCGGAAATCGTCTCTCCGTCCTCGCCGCTGGGACACGCCTTGATGTGGCAGCGAGCCGGACGCGAGCTGTCCTACGTCTCCGGGGACAAGGCGCACCGGGTCGTCGTCCGCGACATCAGGGCCTGAGAGTGCCCCGGCCGCCCACCCTCCGAAGAGGGTGGGCGGCCGGCTCGGCTCAATCCGCGACCGGGTCCAGCATCGGGCTCCGCTGCCCGCTCCACGAGATCGCCAGCGCGTCACGGGCCCGAGTGCAGGCCACGAACAGCAGGCAGTGCTCCGCCAGCAGATCCTGCTGGTGCTGCACCGGATCCACCTCTGCCGGTGTCACCTGGGGCGCGAACGGCAGCACGGCCGACGTCACTCCGACCACGGCGACGCAGCGGAACTCCAGGCCCTTCATCGCGTGCATCGTCGCCACCCGCACGCCTGACGTCCCGGGCCCCGGGTCGTCCTTGACCGCGACAGCAGCTGTACCCTCCCGCCGCAGCCGTGCGATCACCGCGTCGACGAGTGTGTTGAAGCGGGCACACACCGCGATCTCCGACAGCTTGACACCGTCCTGCTCGCTCCAGGTCCGGATCTGCTCCACGAGGGCGGAGAGCTCCTTGTCCTGGGTGGTGTGCCCGCGGGCCGCCGGGACGCGGCCGTGCAGCTCGGAACGGTAGCCGCGCAGGGAGTCCCGGCCGCCGTCGTCATCGTCGTCCTCGCCGAGCCGGCCGACCTGCTGTCCGTCGAGCAAGGCGGACGACCAGCGCAGGATCTCCTCCGTGCTGCGGTAGTTCAGCCGTAGCCGCGACGTGCGCCCGCGGACGTGGACCCCCAGCGAGCGCAGGGAGACCCGTGAGTCGTAGATGCGCTGGTGGGGGTCGCCGACCAGGAACATGTCGTCGGCCTGGGGCGCCACGCACGCCCGCAGCACACGCCACTGCGCCGGGTGCAGATCCTGCGCCTCGTCCACGACCACATGGCGGTAGCGCGGGCCGCTGTCGGCCAGGATGCGCGCCGCCTGGTCGCACAGCTGGGTGTACGTGGCAGAGTCACGCGAGGCCAGATCCGTGGTGAACCGCTCCATGACCCGCCACAGCCGGGCCCGTTGCACCCGGCCGACCTGCGTGCCTCGCCCGCGCCGTACACAGCGCAGGTAGTCCTCCGGTGTCCGCAGACCCTGTGCGAGCACCACGTTGCGGAACTCCTGGGCCAGGAACTGCTCGGACCACGGCAGGTCCTCACGGGCCGCGGCACGGGTCCAGGCGCCTTTCTCCGACGCTGCCGACAGTGGCCTGGGCGCGCTGCCGCGCGCCTCACGGACGACCCGTGCGGCAAGGGAGTCGACGGTGGTCACCTCCACGCGTTCGAGGAGGTGGGCGTCCGCCTCGCCCAGCAGCAGCGCGAGGCTGTCGCGGAGCGCCGCTGCCATCGCGTTGGTGAACGTGGTCAGCAGTATCCGGTCGTCCTTGCGGCCGGTGCGCAGCAGGTGCCGTACGCGGTGCAGGGCGACGACGGTCTTGCCGGTGCCGGGGCCTCCCGTCACCTGGGCGGGGCCGTTGAATCCGGGGTGGTAGGCGTAGCGCCGCTGGGCGGGGTGGAGGAAGACCCGCCAGCGCGTGAAGTCCTCTGTGAGGATGCGCTCCAGCTCCCCTGGGCCGCTGACCTCCACGATCCGGTCGGAGGTGTTGAGGATCGCCTCGGTGAGACTGACCGAGGGCCGGTCCTCGGCGGTGCGGACGGTCTGCCCACGTGACGCGATCAGCTGCTCCCACACGTCCTCCGCCGAACAGCCCGCCGACAGGTACTCGAGCACCTCGTACTGATCGGCGGGCATCATCGGCGGCGCCATGACCGCCAGGTCGTCGGCGGTGACGCAGACCCGGGCCAGTCGCAACACCTGGTCGTCGATGCCGAGGTCGCGCAGGACGGTGTCGGAGTGCTGCTCGAAGAGGCGGGCGGGGGCGGCGACGGCCTTCGTTTCGAAGTACGTCTCCATCTGCTCGAGGGCCTCGACGTTGCGGACCTCGAGGCCCCCGGTCGCGCCGTTCACGGAGTAGGCGCGTTTGCACGCCCAGTTGATCGCCTCGTCGTGCGGGGCAACCCGTAGCAGTGTGAACAGATCGCTGCCGTCGTCCGGGGCCAGTAGTACGCCGCGGTAGGACCTGGTGACGCGGATCGTGCGGATCCGGGGGTCACGCGACCGCTCCAGCTTCTCCAGGTGCATCCCTTTGCTGGCATGGAGCTGGGGGACGGTCAGGCTCCGGAACATCTGGATCGCGTCGCCGACCTCCTTCTGCACGGGTCTCTGCAGCGAGATCAGGTCCGCGACGAAGTCGTCGGAGAGGGCGAGTCGGGGCATGGGCGTCCTCGGGTCGCGTGTCGGCCGGTGGTCGGTGCTGAGCGGTCAGGATCAGCGTAGAGACTCCGGCCGGCAGTGGCGACGGCGCACCTCAGGTATTGCGTGAACTCAGTCAACGGGACACCTTGGTTCTACAGTTGTGTGCCGGCCGCCCACTCTGTCAGGCCCGGTACGAAAGACCCCACCGCATGCCGGTCCGGCCCGTAGGCTCACGCCGGTCGGTCTGCTGCCGTGAGCAGGCACAGGTTCGAGGTTGCCACCGAAGCAGCGGCCTTGGTTCGAGACACTGGCCGACGCTGGGGCCTCCTCTCAGGCAGGGAACCGGCTGAGGCTTTCGCGTCCGTCCCGGGACTGCATCTGCGGCACTGGACGCGCGGCCCCGAACGCACGGACGTCCTCACTCCGCCGGGCGCTCGGACCGGCATCGCGAGGCGGCGGACGGCCTGCAGGACTGAGCACCCCGCCCGTTCAGGCGGAGACGGGCTGCAAGTCGGCCTCGTCAAGGGGCGGGTAGCTCTCGCCGCCCATGCGCTCGGCCGCGTCGATGTAGTCGGCGAGAACGTCGCGGGACCGGGCGAGCGTGGCCATCTGGTCGTCCAGTCGCCGCAGCCGTGACCGCATCGCGGCCAGCAACTCGGGGCAGCCGATCAGCTCCGGGGCCTCCCCGACCGCACAGGGCAGCAGATACGCGATGTCCTCGGATGACAGCCCGGCACCGAGCAGATGCCGGATCTGCTTGACCCGCAGCACGGCGCTCTCCTCGTAATCGCGATAGCCGTTCGAGCCGCGGTCCGCCTCCAGCAGGCCCTGGGCCTCGTAGTAGCGCAACTGGTGGGCGTTGACGCCCGTCCGGCTACTCAGTTCCCCGATCCGCATCGAAACCTCGCTTGACCTTCACACCGGTATCAACGTTGACGATGCTGCCATGAACAACGAACCCGACACACCTGTGACAGTCATCGGACTCGGACTGATGGGCCAGGCACTCGCCGGCGCCTTCCTGAAAGCCGGGCATCCCACAACCGTGTGGAACCGTACGGCCGCCAAGGCCGACCAGTTGGTGGCAGACGGCGCGCGGTTGGCGCCAACGGTCGGCGAGGCGATCAAGGCGGGATCCCTGGCGATCATCTGCGTGACCGACTACGAGGCCGTGCGGGAACTGCTCGGCGCAAGCGATGTCGAGCTGCACGGCACGACGTTGATCAACCTGACCTCGGGCGACTCGGCCCAGGCCCGGGAAGCCGCCCGGTGGGCCGAACAGCGAGGCGCACGCTACCTGGACGGCGCCATCATGGCCGTCCCGCCGGCCGTCGGAACCGCGGAGGCGGTGATTCTGCACAGCGGTCCGCAGTCGGACTTCGAGGCGCACAAGTCGACACTCGAGGCCCTCGGCACCGTCACGTACCTCGGTGCGGACCACGGGCTGGCGTCCCTGTACGACGTGGCCGGCCTGGCCATGATGTGGAGCGTCCTGAACGCCTGGCTCCAGGGAACGGCCATGCTGCGGACGGCCGGTGTCGACGCCGCGACGTATGCGCCGTTCGCGCGGCAGATCGCCGCCGGGGTGGCCGAATGGCTGCCGGGGTATGCCGAGCAGATCGACAGGGGCTCCTTCCCGGCCGAGGTGTCCGCGCTGGAGACCGACGCACGGGCGATGTCGCACCTGATCGAGGAGAGCGAGGCGGTGGGAGTCAACGCCGAACTGCCGAGGCTGTTCAAGGCGATGGCCGACCGTGCGATCGCCGCCGGGCACGGCGGGGAGCAGTATCCCGTCCTGATCGAGGAGTTCGCCAAGCCCAGCGGCGACGCCTGACCGGTCCCGTCCTCGGGCCTCCAGCCTCGGCGTTGCGCGTGGCGGGCTGTCCTGGGCCTGCCCGCACGTCGGCGGAGCGCTGCTGTGCCTTGCCGACGTGCGGGCGGTGGGCCGGTCCCTCGAACCAGCACCCGGCTGTACTGCGAGGCGGACGGACAAACCCTCCACTGTTTGGTAGTGAGCGAGCGGGGGCGCGGCGCACGTCCGAAACCTGCCCGAAGCCACCCACTTCACGGCGTCGGCTCCGGGCGAAGACGCGCCCACCACCTGTCGCACAGGTATTCTCGATCACATCGTCATCGCGGCCCGACGGGCTTCCGCTCCACTCCAGTGGAATCACGAAGGACATGCCCCCACCCGCACGAGTCACTTCGTGCTGCCTGGGGGAAGTCCTTGTTGTTCCGTGCGTCAGCCACGTCGGTCGCGGCCGCGGCACTGGACAGTTCGCTGTTCCTGCACCTCACCGAGCAGTTCTTTCACATGCATGGCTATCGCCCCGGCCCTTCCGAGGTCCGCTCCTGGGAACGGAGCATCCCCGCGCTCACGAGTGCCCTCAACGACGCGGGTCTCGGGGATGTCGAGGTCATGCTCGAATACGCCCTGCCGCTGAACAGCAAGCGCGCGGATGCCGTGATCGCCGGCGTGCACCCTGTCACCGGAGAGCCGTCCTACGTCGTGGTCGAGCTCAAGCAGTGGAGCCAAGCGGAGCCGGACGAGGACGACCCCGCCCTCTGCCGCATCGACGCCTACGCGCACCCCGTTCTCAATCCCATCGAGCAGGTACGCCGATACTGCGAGTACCTCGTGAATTTCAACGGCGCGGTCTCCGACCATCCGGGACGTGTCAGTGGTGTGGCCTTCCTCCACAACGCGACCGAGTTCGGCGTGAGCGGCCTGCGTGAGATCGAACGCGACGACAATGGACAGTTGTTCACTGCCGAGCGCCGAGGAGAGTTCCTCGACCACCTCCGCGCCAAGCTGAGCGCCAAGCACTCGGGAGCGCGGGCCGCCGACGAACTTCTCACCGGCAGGACGGTTCCGTCCAAGCAGCTGATGTCCGTTGCAGCCGAAGAGGTCCGCGTACGTGAGCAGTTCGTCCTCCTCGATCAACAGCAGGTCGCCTACCGTATGGTGCTCAGCGCCGTCCGGAAGGCCAAGCGGTCCGACCACAAGGAGGTCGTGATCGTCACCGGCGGCCCTGGGACCGGCAAGAGCGTCATCGCGCTCTCCCTGCTCGGTGAGCTGTACCGCCAGGGCGTCACCGCACTGCACGCCACGGGGTCCCAGTCGTTCACCAAGACCATGCGTAAGGTCGCGGGGGCACGTAAGCGCGAGGTGCAGGAACTCTTCAAGTACTTCAACAGCTTCATGACGACGGAGAAGAACACCCTCGACGTCCTCATCTGCGACGAGGCCCACCGCATCCGGGAGACGTCGGCCAACCGTTACACCCCCGCCGCCCACCGCACCGGGAGGCCGCAGATAGAGGAGCTCATCGACGTCGCGCGCGTTCCCGTCTTCCTTCTCGACGAGCACCAGGTGGTGCGGCCCGGCGAGATGGGCACGGTGGCCGAGATAAGGGCGGCCGCCGCGAAGAAGGGCCTCGAGTGCCACGTCGTACCGCTCGACAGCCAGTTCCGCTGCGGGGGGAGCGATGCCTACCTGCGGTGGGTCGTACGGCTCCTCGGCCTGCAGCCGGGCGGCCCGGTGACCTGGGACCCGGACGACCGGATGCAGCTCATGGTGGCCGACAGCCCCGAGGAGATGGAGGCGTTCCTCGAAGGGCGCCGCTCCCAGGGCTATGGCGCCCGTATGTCCGCCGGCTACTGCTGGCCCTGGTCGAAGGAGCCCAAGCCGGGCCACCCGCTCCTCGCGGACGTCGTCATCGGTGACTGGGCCCGCCCGTGGAACCTTCGCGGCGAGCGCGCCATCTCCGGAGCACCCCCGTCCGCGCTGTGGGCCACCGACCCGGCCGGCTTCGGTCAGGTCGGCTGCGTCTACACGGCGCAGGGCTTCGAGTACGACTGGTCGGGCGTCATCATCGGCCCTGACCTGGTCTGGCGGGGCGACAAGTGGGTCACAGATCGTGCGGCGTCGAAGGACCCCGTCTTCAACCGGTCGACGTCGGACGCCGACGTCGACCGCCTGATCCGCAACACGTACAAGGTGCTGCTGACGCGTGGCATGGTCGGCACGGTCGTGTACTCGACCGACCCGGAGACGCGCGAGAAGCTGCGCGAGTTGGTGGGCGCGGAGCGGGAGGTTGCGGCGGTGTGACGGGGTCCCGTGCCGATTCACAGCGTGACGACTGCGTGGAGGTGGCAGACCGGCCCGATGCCTTCCACGTCCGCGACTCCAAGGACAAGGACGGGCCCCGGTCCACCGTCACGACGTCGGCTTGGGCCGGTTTCATCGGATTTGCCACGCTCTGATCGACCGCCGACCATGGCCGCTACTGTGCTGATGCGCGGATCGAAGGTGGCAGGGCATACGGGCAGGGAAGGCCAGGACCTGGCCGGCCTGTTTCCGCAGAACGGTCGGTGCCACGTTCACCGGAAGTGCGTGGTCTCCAGGGCCCTGACGTCACATACCGGTTCGCTCCGACACCGCCGGTCCCGCCCCCAGCCCCGCCTGCGGCTGTCCTCCGTCCACGGGGATGTGGGCGCCGTTGACGGCCTCGGAGGCGGGGGAGAGGAGGAACGCGATGACGCGGGCCACCTCCTCGGCATTCAGCAGCCGCCCGTTGGGGTTACGGGCCGCGTACGCGGCATAGGCCTCCGGGTCCCGCTGCCGGAGCCGGTCCCAGCTCTTGCCCGGCAGGAGGATCGAGCCGGGGCTGACGGTGTTCACCCGCACCCGGTAGGGCGCCAGTTCCTGGCACAGTGCACCCGCGAGGTAGATCTCCGACGCCTTGGCCGCTCCGTACTGGGCGGGAAACCGTGGCTTCCAGCCGGAGATGGAAGAGACGAGTACCACGGAGCTGCCCGGTCGGAAAGCCTCGAGCGCCGACCGTACGGCCCGGACCGCGTGGCCCCCGTTCAGCTCCCAGGTCGCCTGCCAGTCCTCCCGTGTCGATTCCAGGAGGCCGCCGCCGCGTTTGCCGCCGATATTGGCGACCAGGCCGTCGAAGCCGCCGAGCCTGGCGGCTGACTCGACGGTGAAGTCCTCCAGTTCGTCCGGTGCGAGCACGTCGACGGATCCGGTGACGACCGTGCCACCGAAGTCCTCTTCGACGGAGGACGCCGCGCGGGCCAGAGCCTCGCTGTCCCGGCCGCAGATCGCGACCGACGCCCCTTCCGCGGCGAGCAGCCGGGTGACCGCGTAGCCGAGCCCGCGGCTGCCTCCGGTCACCAGGAACGTCCGCCCGCGCAGGCCGTAGGAGACGGCGGGTGCTGTGCTCTCTTCCATGAGGTCACTCTGCCATCCGGCTGCTCCAGCTCGTCAACGCACCAGTTTGCGGATGACGATGCCGACGATGAGCGTGGTGAACAGCATCCCCGCGGCCGTGAAGGAGACGGCGAGCGCCGACCATTCGGCGGTCTTCAACTCCGAGGGCATCCCGGTGCCGACGTTCAGCCACAATGCCAGGGCCAGCACGAACGACTTCCCCGCGAGGGTGACGTCCGCCAGCCCCTGCCCAGGTTCGCGTAACGCGCCTGCCAGGTGGAGCACGACCGCCGTCACCAGCACGCCCGCGGCCAGTACGCGGGCCGGATTTCGCGCCCGCACACCCCAGCCGAGCACGCCCCCGAGAAGGCCGCGCGTGATGCCTCGACGGAACGGCGGCAGAAGCCGGGCCTCGCGCTGTCTGGCGAGGTAGTAAAGCTGATCGACCTCACGATTACGGTTCCGCCTCACCAGAGCGGACCGGACGGACTCAAGGGCCACGGCGCTCACTTCGGTGAACGAACGCTCCAGGAACGAGACGATCTGGCGCCCGTCGCGGAACACCTGCCCGGCCAACTCCATGTCTCCGATGCTGGAGGAGTCGTCGAGGCTGTAGCGGGAAGCACCGACGGGCAGTCCGAGAGTTCCGGTCACCGAGGAACCGTGCAGGCTGATCACCGACGACGTCTCGGAGGACGAAGTGAGGGACATGACCGTCGTGTTGTGCAGGGAGAGGCGGGCGGTGGTACCACCGGCGTCGGTGCCGCCGCCGTCGTCGGTCTTCAGACCGTGGACGTCGACCGGGCCGCGGACGGTGCTGTTGGTGATCGTGCTGTCCTCGGCCGGGATCACCAGGCCGTTGAGGCGCACGGTTTCGCTGCAACGCAGCTCGTTCGCCCGCAGCGGTTGGTCCAGACGGACGCGTTGCAGGGTGAGTTCCGGGGTGTCGACCCCGTCGAGTTCGAGGGCGGACAGCCACAGATCGTCGAAGGTGATGTCCTCACGGGCACGCAGACCACGCACCTCCACGCGTGGACGACCGAGGCGGCCGCCCGTGACCTGGCTGCGGACCGTCAGTGCCGAAAGGCGGGTGTTGCTGATCCTGACAGGCCCGCGGAGGGCGTTGATCTGTACCAGTTCCTCCACGCGCAGCCGCTCCAGTCGGACGGCGCTGCAGGAGTGGAGAGCCAAGAAGTCCAATGCGGTGTCCGTGACCGTGACGTCACAGCCCATCGAAGCGTTCCGGACGGTCAGGCGCCCGATACGGGAGTTGACCACCAGTACGGCGTCCGCCTGGGCATGGTCGATGACCAGTTCATCGATGTGGCACGACCGCACTGTCAGCGTCCCGTCCACGCTGAGCCGGTCCAGGAAGATGCGGTCGCCGGACACACTGTCCAGCAGGAGGTCGGTCGTCACCTCGTCATGGCGAAGGTGCACGCTGCGGTCGGCGACGGTTCTCTGCCGGCCGATTCTCGCCAGGTCCTCGAGCGTTCTGATGGTTCCCACGAGCATCCCCCTGCTGCGTGTGGCGGTGGTCGTCCTGTTCCGCGGCCTGCCCGTGCCGGTGCGACGTCACCTGTGGGCTCGTGCGGGTGAGCCGGGCTCGAGGCCGAGCGTCGCGAGCAGGTCCTCGGGGGCCAGGGCTGCCGGTGGCCGGTCCACGGCTGCCGCGATGTCCTTGGCTGTGCGTTCTGCGTCCGACCTGTCCGTGCGGACGACAAGGTCGAAGAGATTCCGCAGATCGGAGGCGAGCAGGTCCTGGGATGTCTCGTCCCAGGCGGTGAGCCGCTTGGCCGTGTCGGTGTCCCCGCGTCGCCGTGAGCGTGTTTCGCACACCTCCCTCGGCACCCAGAGCAGAACGCGCAACCACTGTGTCGGCGCGCCGCTCAGCAGCGAGCGCATGTCCGCGACATTGCCGATGTGCGTGACGGGGACCAGACCGTGCTCCTGAGGTTGCGTCAGGGATCGGCGGTCGACGGCATAGACGTTGCCGTAACGCCGGGTCTCCACGACGATCCGGTTCTGGTGGCGCAGCGATTCGAGCTCCTCGGACGACACGAATCGGTAGCCCGTCGACCGTCCGGATCCCTGCTTCAGCTTCGTCACCAGCCGGAAGCGGGGGTCGACGGCCTGGAGAGCCGCCGTCACGGTGTCCTTGCCCGAGGTGGGCGGCCCGTACAGGACGACCGCGCTCATGCGTCCTCCAGAAGGCGTTGCGCGACGGACTCGACCTGCTCGGCCAGCGGGCGGGAGGCGCCGATCCGGTTGTCGATCACGTGGTGGGGAACCACCGGTCGGCGCTCGATGTCGATGCCGCTCGTGTACTCGGGCCAGTGAGTGAGTTTCCACGTGTCACGCGAGGCGTCGCGTGAGATGAGCCGGTCACGCATGGACTCCAAGTCGCTGTCCACCCAAAGCGTTTCGAATCGGGCCCCGATCCTCCCGCACCTGCGCCCGACGCGCGCCGTCCACTGGGCATCGGCACTCTCGGCGAGGAACGGTGCCACCGCCACCACGGAGATGCCGCACTCGAGGTTCTCCCAGACGGACTTCATGAGGCAGGCGTACTCCAGTGGCCTGGCGTGCTCGAGATACATCGGGCTGTGCCGGTCGTCCGGGTCCCCGCCCAGGGCCTCGAGGAGCCGCTCGGTCATCGGCCGGCTCAGCGTGTCCTTGTCGAGCATCGCCCACCCGGTGGCGGACGCCAGGATCTTCCCGGCCTCGGACTTGCCGGAGCCGGCGTAGCCCGCCACGAGGGCAAGGGTGATGGTGCTTGTACCCAACACTGTGGTCACTTCGTCGGCCCCCCCGGAAGACTTGAAAACCTGTCATTGAGTTTAAGGGGCAGCCGGCGCCGTAGTGATCAAGATTCCGTGATGGCGGGGGAGTTGGCGGGCGGATCGGAGTCTGGCGGCAGCAGGGGCGTCGTCCGTTTCTCCTTGGTCGCCGCGGGACGCATGGCCGCGCGCCTCCTCGCGTCCTGGGGCCCTCCGGCTTGACAGCAGAGGTCCCGGGCCGGTCAGGTCTTGGGGATTCCCTGCTGCGCCGGGCTCGACTCTGCACCCGGTGCCCCTGACCGATCACAGCCCGGCCGCGTACCTCCAGAAGTCCCGCATCGGCTCCGGGAACGACGGGCCGGACATCTGTAGCTGGGTGAGGAAGATCGTGACCACACCTGTCGACGGCGTGACGTGCGCCGCCGTGCCCGTGCCGCCTACCCAGCCGTAGCGGCCCGGGACGCTCCAGGGTTCGACCGCCTCGACATCGACCGCCCCGCCGAAGCCCCAGCCCATGCCCTCCAGGAACAGGCCGCCGGCCTTGCGCTGGGCCGGGGTCAGGTGGTTGGTGGTCATCCGCCCCACGGACTCGGCGGTGAGCAGGCGGCCGCCGGACGCCGTCGCGCCCCGGTCGAGGAGCATGCGCGCGAAGGCGTGGTAGTCGTCGACCGTCGAGACCAGGCCGCCCGCGCCGGACGGGAAGGCGGGCGGGGTGCTCCACTGGCCGTCCGGGGTGTCGGCCAACTCGAGGGCGCCCATGGGGTCGACGCGGTAGTAGCTCGTGAAGCGGTCGCGCTTGGCGGGCGTCACCTCGAAGGCGGTGTCGGTCATGCCCAGCGGCTTGAAGAGCCGTTCCGCCAGGAAGTCGGGCAGTGAACTGCCTGAGACCCGGGCGACCAGTACGCCCTGGATGTCGGAGCAGATGTTGTACAGCCAGGCCTCGCCCGGCTGGTACAGCATCGGGATCCGGGACAGCGCCGCCATCCACTCGTCCGTCGGAGGGACGGCCTGCGGCTGCGGCGGCCCCTGCTTCAGTTCACTGACCAGCGGTTCCACCGCCGGCAGTGAGAAGTCGGAGGGAAAGCCGTACCCGGCGCGCGAGGTCAGCAGGTCGAACACGGTGATCGGCCGGACGGCCGGGACCACGTCGTCGACCGGACTGTCCGGCGTGCGGACGACCATGGGCGCGGCCAGTTCGGGCAGCCACGTCCCGACCGGGTCGTCCAGTGCGATCCTGCCGTCCTCGACGAGCATCATGACCGCCGCGGCCATGACGGGCTTGGTGATCGAGGCGATCCGGAAGATCGTGTCCCTGGCCATCGGGGCCGTGCGCTCGGCGTCGACGTGGCCCACTGCCTGTACGTCAACCTGATCGCCCCGCGCGACCATGGCCACCGCGCCGGGGAGCGACTCGGTGTCGACGTGTTCGCTCAGGACGTTGTGCAGATCGGTCATCTGGCCACCTTCTCGCGTGTGCGGTCAGAAGAAGGACTGCCACAGCGGCAAGGAATCATCGCTCGCCCCATCAGCGGGGCCGTCAAGGAGGCGCCGGACCTGGCCACCCCGTCACCGGAAAGGGTCACCCCGGTCAGAGACCCGGATCCGTCCCCATCGGTGCGGTGGACGCGAAGCGCAGCGCCGCCTGTACCTGGTCGCGTCCCGTTCCGCTCCGCTGTGAAGCAGGCCTGCCGCGTGGCGGCACCGGCCCACCGCGCAGGTGGTCCGTCCGGCCCATCAGCACGCGCAGCCCGCGGCTCGGGGTGAACACACTGTTGCCCATGGCAGAGCAACGTGAACCCCGCGGCCGCGCCGCGACCGCTGTCTCCTCCCCTCCGCCGGTGGAGGGGCCAGAGGAGGCCGCCGGCCGGGCCTGTCGGTGCATCACCGGGCTCACCGGCCACCCTGCGGAGGGCGTGTCCGCCATCAGCCGTTCCGAGGACGGCTGGCACGTCGACGTCGACGTGCTGGAGGTGCCGCGCATCCCCGACACCACCAGCCTGCTCGCCACCTACGAGGTTGAACTCGACCGGGACGGCGAGCTCCTGCGCTACCGCAGGGTCCGCCGCTACCGGCGCGGTGCGGCCGACGACTGACCACCGCGCAGCGGACCGGCCCAGCCGACCACCGCGCAGCGGCCCAGCCCGCGGACCGGCCCAGCCGACCACCGCGCGGCGGCCCAGCGCCGAAGCCGACCACCGCGCAGCGCGGTACCCGAAAGGACGGCCCCGCATGACCACCACCTACAACGAGCAGGTCGCCTGTGTGCCCCGCGCGGGCACTCTGTACGACGTCATCGAGATCATCCTCGACCGCGGCATGGTGATCGACATCTTCGCCCGCGTCTCCCTGGTCGGCATCGAGATCCTCAAGGTCGACGTGCGCATCGTCATCGCCAGCGTCGACACCTACCTCCGCTTCGCCGAGGCCTGCAACCGCCTGGACCTGGAGACCGACACCCGCAGCAAGACCGTGCCCGAGCTCTTCGGCGGCGGGGCCGTGACCAGGGCCGTCGGCAAGAAGGCGGCGGGGAAGGCCGTCAGGTCGGTGGGCGACAAGGTCAGGAGGGCCGTCGGGGCGCGGGACGGTGACGAGGACGTGGAGCCGGAGTTGGAGGAGGAGGCCCTGGAGGAGGAGCAGCCCCTGGAGGAGGAGCCGCGTCCGCGGCGCCGGACGGCGACCAGGACCCGTGGCAGCCGCCCGCGCACCGCCCGGCGCGCCGAGGAGGACTGATCGGTGACCGCACGCGACCTGTACGTCTACGGCATCGTCCGCGCCGGCCACGGGCTCCCTCCCGGAAGCCTCGGCGTCGGTTCGCCGCCCGCCCCGGTCCGCGGCCTACCTGCGGGCCGCCTGGTGGCCGTGGTCAGTGACGTGCCCGAGGGACTGCGCGCCCGCAGGCGCGACCTGATGGCCCACCAGGGCCTCCTCACCTCCCTCGCCGCGCACGGCGCGGTCGTGCCCATGCGCTTCGGTACCGTGTGCGGCGGCGAGGATGTCCTTGTGGAGCGGCTGGCCGCGACCGAGCGCCACCACCTGACCTGCCTGGACCGCATCGACGGCCGCGTGGAGATGAACCTCAAGGTGCTGCCGGCACAGGAGGACGGGCTGGCCGACCTCCTCAGGGAGGACCCGCACGTACGGCGGCTGCGCGACGAGGCCCGCCGCCGCCCCGGTTACGAGGCGAACCTGCGCCTGGGCGAGGCGGTGACCGCGGGCCTGGAACGCCGGGCCCGGGAAGCGGCGGCACACTTGCTGCGCGAACTCTCCGCACTCGCCGACGGCACCGCCGCGGGGCCGGAGGTGGCCGGATGCGTCCTCAACACATCCTTCCTGGTCGGCGGTTCCGGGCACGACCGGTTCACGGCCGCCGTCTCGCGCCTGGCCGCCGGCCACCGCGGCCGCGTCGAACTGAAGCTGACGGGGCCGATGCCCTGCTACAGCTTCGTCGGCCCCGAGCGCGCGCCGGTCGGGGCCTGAGCGGCATGGGCCTGCTGACCGGGATCCTCCTGCTGCCGCTCGCACCCGTGAGAGGGGTCGCCTGGCTCGCCGAGCGCGTCAACGACGCGGCCGAGCACGAGCTGTACGACCCCTCGGTCCTGCGGGCGCGGCTCGCGGCCCTGAACGAGGCGCTCGAGGACGGGGAGATCAGCACAGAGGCGTTCGAGCGCGAGGAGGAACGGCTGCTCGACCTGCTGGAGCACCGGCTGTTCCGCTCACCGCCGGCCGCCGTCGAACCGACACCGGGAGCGCACGGATGAACGACAGCACCGGGACGGCCCTCGCAGCGGCCGGGGCTCGGACCAGCGCGTCCTGGGACGCACCCGCTTCGACCGCGGCCCCCTACGGGCCGCGCACCGCCAACCTCGCCGACATCCTCGAACGCGTTCTCGACAAGGGCATCGTCATCGCCGGCGACATCAAGATCGACCTTCTCGACATCGAACTGCTGACCATCCGCCTGCGACTGTTCATCGCCTCGGTCGACACCGCCAGGAAAGCCGGCATCGACTGGTGGGAGACCGACCCGGCGCTCTCCTCACGCGCTGCCCGCGACGCGTTGGCCGAGGAGAACCAGCGGCTGCGCGAAAGGCTCGAAGCGCTGGAGAGCGGTGACCCCCCGACATCGGGGGCGGGCGTGGCCGGGGAACCGGCCGGCACGTGACCTTTCCCTCGCACCCCTTCCTTCCCCGGGCGAGCCCCGGACCGTCCACATGAGGAGCATCCGATGACGGCGGCCCCGTGCACGACCGACGTCTCCACCTCCGCCGACACCTCCACCGACACCGCCACCTCCACCGTCACCGACGCCTGCACAGCGACCTACGTCTTCGCCGTCTGCCGCGGCGGCGACCCGGCCGCACTCGAAGGACTGGCGGGCCACGCGGAGGGCGCGCACGTCCGGCTGCTGCCCGTCGGCTCCTTCACCGCGGTGGTGCAGGACGTGCCGGCCGACCGGTTCTCCGAGGAGGCCGTGCGGGAACGGCTTTCCGACGGCGCGGAACTCGAGCGCTGCGCCCGGACGCATCACGCCGTGGTCTGCGCGGCGGCGCGCTGCGCCCCTACCGTCCCCCTGCCGCTGGCCACCCTCTACCTCGGCGACGAACGCGCCCGCACCGCGCTCGCGAAGCGCGAGCAGCGCCTGCACGCCGCGCTCGACCGCATCGAGGGCCGCGCCGAGTGGAGCGTGAAGGCGTACGCCCTTCCGGGACGGCCCGACGCACCCGCACCGGCCGGGCGTACGGGAGGGACCTCCGCGCCCACGGCCCCCGCCGCCCCCTCCTCCGCCGGTTCCGGTGCCGGCCGCGCCTACCTCGAGCGGGTGCGCAGCCGGAAACAGGCACGCGACCACCGGCAGGAGACCGCACTGCGCGCGGCCGAGAGGGTGGACACCGCCCTGCGGGACCTCGCGGTGGCCGCCCGCCGGCTGCGCCTGCACGGCCCGGGGCCGGACGGCGACCGCCGTACCCAGGTCCTGAACGCCGCCTACCTGGTGGCGGAGGGCCGCGAAGGTGAACTGGCCGCGGCCGTCGGACGGCTGCGGCAGGAGGCGGAGGCGGACGGAGTCCGGATCGAGGTCTCCGGGCCCTGGGTGCCGTACTCCTTTGTGGACGGGGGCGACACCGATGACCTCGACGGCTGAGACCGTCCCGTGGGAGGGCGCCTGGGAGGAGGGCGGCCCGCTCGGCGTGCCCCTGGTGGACCTGCTGGACCGGGTACTGGGCACCGGTGTGGTCGTCAGCGGCGACCTGGTGATCGCCATCGCCGAGGTGCCCCTGGTGCGCGTCTCCCTGCACGCGCTGCTGTCCTCGGTCAACGAGCGCGTACCCGCGCCATGGGCGGACGGTGGACCGCTGTGACGGTGGACCGGGTCGACCTCGACGCCGACACGGTCGGACGCGACCTCGTCGCACTCGTGCTGACCGTGGTCGAACTGCTGCGGCAACTGATGGAACGGCAGGCGATCCGCCGCATCGACGAGGGGGACCTCACCGACGACCAGGTGGAGCGCATCGGCCGGACTCTGATGCTGCTGGACGAACGGATGGCCGAGCTCCGCGACCACCACGGGCTGTCGCCCGAGGACCTCAACCTCGACCTGGGCCCCCTGGGGACGCTGCTCCCGCGGGATTGACCCCGCGCCCGGGTCCGGCGTTGCCCTCCGCGTCACGGTCACCGTCGACGCTCCGGCCCCCACCGTCGAGCCGCCGGCCGGCAGACCGTGCGCGCCCGCCGGCGGCAGACCGTGCGCGCCTCAGCCCCGCAGATGTCCGAGGACCGATCGCACTGCCCGGGCCACCGCCTCCCGTGCCTCCTCCGTGTGGTCGATCGTCTCGAAGCCGTGGTGGCCCTGCGGCACGTCGACGATCTCGACCGCGGCCTCGCAGTCCTCTGCGGCGGTCAGGAACTCCTCGACCGTCGCCGCGATCTCGGGTCGTTCCAGCTCCACCCGGGTCAGTACGACCGGCAGTCGGCCGGCCTTGTGCAGCGTGGCCGCCGGGCGGAACCGGGGAGCGGTGAGCGGCCAGTTCGGCAAGGGCGCGAGCACCGGATACGTCGCCGCGACGCAGCGCAGCCACGCCGGGGGCGCCGCGAGCCAGTCCGCCGACAGGAGCCCGCCGGCGGAGAAGAACCACAGCGCCACCCGGTCCCCGTCGACGCGCGGATCGGCTCGTACGAGC
Organism: Streptomyces kurssanovii; assembly: GCF_040677245.1. NCBI lineage: Bacteria > Bacillati > Actinomycetota > Actinomycetes > Kitasatosporales > Streptomycetaceae > Streptomyces > Streptomyces kurssanovii. Next base: position 16,056 of record NZ_JBFAQK010000007.1, on the reverse strand, counting down.
TCCACCGCTTCCGCGAGGTCCTCCGCGGCCCGACCGTAGTCGGTGAGGTCGTGCAGCCGGTGGTCCAGCGTCACGCCCACCGCACCCAGCGACGCCATGTACGAGGCGTGGCCCACGAAACCGGGCCAGTCCCGCGGGGTGGGGCGTACCTCGGCGGGGAGGGGGCCGCCGTGGACGAAGACCACCGCGGGACGGGGCTCGTCGGCGTCGGGGAGGTAGAGGTCCACCCGTCCCGTGCGCTCGCGGTGCTGTTCCGGTACGTCGAGGAGGAACGGCCGCAGATGGGCGGGCCGTTCGCTCACCGCCGGGGAGATCCGGTGGCCCTCTCCGGCGGCGGCCCGGCGCAGCACCTCGGCCAGCTCGCCCGGTGTGGAGAGCATCGGCCAGTGCCCGGTGCCGAGTTCGAAGAACGTCACCTGCGGCTCGGTGAGCACTTTCAGGCGGGGGTCGCCCATGCCGACCAGGCCCTCGACCATGGCGATGCTCGAGCCGTTGGCGGTGCACAGGACGCCGGTCGTCGGCACCCCGGACAGCGCGCCCGAGAGCCGCAGCGGCCGGGTCAGCGTGCCCTTCGGTTGCGGGGCGGCGAGCCGGGTCAGCCGCGCCAGCGCGTCCGCCGGGACTCCGGCGGTGCTGCCCCACCGCTGCCATGCGCCGGCCGGCGGCGGAGGGATCAGCCCGGTCTCCGCCGCCGCCCCTGCGAGGGCGGCTCCTTCTGTCGTCGTCCCCGTTTCATGCGCCCCGTCCGCCAGCAGTTCGCGGACCGTCTGGTCGGGCACCAGCGCGAGGGCCGCGTCGCCGTCCTGGGGCAGGCCCGCGTCCAGGTGGACAATGCGGGCGACGCGTCCAGGCCGCCGGTCGGCGGCGCCGAGTACGGGGTGGATGCCGTAGCCGTGACCCACCAGCACCACGTCCGGAGCGGCCTGTTCCGCCGGAGCGTCCAGATGGTCGATCAACTGCACCAGATCCTGGATGTGCGTCTCCAGGTCCGTGTCGGGGCCCGCCAGGTGGCGGCGGTCGCCCATGCCCGTGAGCGTCACGGGATGCACTTCGGCACCCGACCCGCGGAGCCCCGCGGCCACGTCGCGCCAGATCCAGCCGCCGGTGAAGGCGTCCGACACCAGGATGAAAACCGTCATCACATCTCCTCGTACACGTGGTCCGCACGACCGGCCGACCAGGCCGTCCGCGCTCGCAGGTACCGTAGGAACTCCCCCTGAGGGAGGTGCAACCTTGTCCCCTGACGGCATGTGGACCATCGGAGAGCTCGCCGAGCACGCGGGCGTGACCGTCAAGACCGTCCGCTTCTACTCCGACCGCGGACTGCTGCCCGAAGCCGCCCGCAGCAGCGGTGGCCACCGGCGTTACGGTCCGGAGGCCATCGAACGGCTGCGCCTGATCCGGTCGTTGCGCACCCTCGACCTGCCGGTGCCCGACGTCGGAAGGGTCCTCGACCAGGAGGACGCTCTGGAGGACGTCGTCGCGGGTCAACTGCGGGAGATCGGATCCCGGATGACCGCGTTGCGCTGGCGGGAGGCCGCCCTGCGACTGCTCCAGGACTGCACTCCCGAGGAACGCGTGGACCGCCTGCGGCTGATCGGTTCCGTGACCGCCCCGCCCAGTACGGCCGCGCTGGCGCGCTTCTGGCGGCGCTGGCTGCCCGCACGGCTCCCGGCGCGAGTGGTGTCCGCGATCGTCGAACAGGCCGTTCCGCAGCCGCCGGCCGACCCGGCCCCGGACCAGGTCCTCGCCTTCGCCCGGCTGCACGCCCTCGTCTCCGGGCCCTGCCACGGCAACGAGGACTGCCAGCCCGCGGTGCACCAGCCGGACACGGGGTACCGCCCGGCCATGCTCTACGAGGGTCTCGGCGAGGCGTACGGGCTCGCGGCGCGGCAGATGCTTGACCGGCGGCAGCCGCACGAGGGTGAAGCACTCGACTGTTTCGTCGCCGCCTATGCCCACTCGTGCGGCACGCGCGACACTCCGGACTTCCGTCGGCTGCTCGCCGGCCAGCTCGCCGCGGACCCTCGGATCGACCGCTACTGGCAGCTCGCCGCCGAGCTGTTCGGCCCGTCGCAACCGACCCCCGGCGCCGCACACGACTGGCTCTGCGCCGCGCTGAACCCGGTTCAGGCGGCGGGGGCGTCCGCCTGAACCGGTGGGCCGGGCCTCGGTGTTCGCCACCGCAGGCGGTCCCGGGGCATCAGTCTGGACGGGACCGTCCCGCGCCTGGGCCTACGCCTGCACCGGCCCCTCGCGCGCCGTGGCGCCCGGCGGACCGGACTTCGGCACGGCGGCGGTTCGGTGATCGCTGACCGTCGGGGGCCGTCCGCCGGACGGGACCGTCGCGCCCGAGGCGTCCGACCGCGCCGCTCGCCGACGGTTCGCCACGCGCGGCCGGCCGGGGTGTCCGCCTGAACCGGTCGGGCCGGGTCTCGGGTGTTCGCCACCCGCAGTGGGCCTCAGGGTGTCGGTTCCGGCGCTCGGAGCGAGCCCCATCAAGGCCGGTCGTCCCTCCGTCGCCGCTCGCTCGTCCACCGCGCGATCTCCTCGGGCGCGCCACCTTCAGGGCCCGCCGTCGGGTCGGCCGACGTGCCTGTCGGCCGGTCGGTCGTCTGGTCGGCCGCCGTGCCGGTCGCCGGGTCGGCCCAAGCGTCTGCTTCCGGATCCGTAGTCGGGCCGGCCGGTGCGCCCGCCGCGGGGCCGGCCGGAGTGCCGGTAGGCCGGTAGGCCGTCTCGTTGGCCCGCGCGCCCGGCGCCAGGCTGTCCGGGGCGTCTGCTTCCGGACCCACCGGCCGGCCGGCCGGAGTGCCCGGCGCCGTGCTCCCCACCGCGCCCGTAGGACGGTCACCCGCCGGGCCCGCCAGCCGGTCGTCTTGGGGGCGGCGGAGGAGCCAGGAGGCCAGGGGTTCGCTCCAGCGGGTCGCGAGCGGGCCGACGAATACGAGGATGAGGACGTACGCCGCCGCCAAGGGGCCGATCCTCGGCTCGGCCGCCGACGCGAGGCCCGCGATGACGATCGAGAACTCGCCTCGCGCCACCAGCGTGCCGCCCGCCCGCCAGCGGCCGCGTGGGCCGATGGCCGCGCGGCGGGCCGCGTACCAGCCCGTGGCGATCTTCGTCAGCGTGGTGGCCGCGGCGAGCGCGAGCGCGGTGAGCAGGACCGGCGGGATCGCGTTCGGGTCGGTCGAGAGGCCGAAGAAGACGAAGAACACCGCCGCGAACAGGTCCCGCAGCGGCGCCAGGATCTTCCGCGCCCCCTCCGCGACCTCCCCCGACAGGGCGATGCCGACCAGGAACGCGCCGACCGCGGCGGACACCTGGAGCTCCTGGGCGACGCCCGCGACCAGCAGCGTGAGGCCGAGCACGACGAGCAGCAGCATCTCGGGGTTGTCGGAGGAGACCGCCCGGCTGACGAGCCGGCCGTGGCGCAGGGCCACGTAGAGGACGATGGCGACCGTGCCGAGCGAGATGATCAGCGCGATCCCCCCGCCGGCCAGGCCCAGCCCGGCGAGCAGCGCGGTGAGCAGTGGCAGGTAGAGGGCCATCGACAGGTCCTCGATGACGAGGACGCCGAGGACGACCGGTGTCTCGCGGTTGCCCAGCCGGCCCAGGTCGGCGAGGACCTTGGCGATCACGCCCGACGAGGAGATCCAGGTGACGCCGCCCAGAGCGACGGCACCGACGGGCCCCCAGCCCAGGAGCAGCGCGGCGCCCGCCCCCGGCAGGGCGTTGAGGACGAAGTCGACGGCGCCCGACGGGTACTGGGTGCGCAGGCTGTCGACCAGTTCCGAGGCGCTGTACTCGAGGCCCAGCATGAGCAGGAGCAGGATGACGCCGATGTCGGCGCCGACGGCCACGAAGTCGCCGCTCGCGCTCAGCGGCAGCAGCCCGCCGGAGCCGAAGGCGAGTCCGACGAGCAGGTAGAGGGGGACGGGGGAGAGACCGAAGCGGCCCGCGAAGCGGCCGGTCAGGCCCAGCCCGAGCAGGATCGCGCCGAGCTCGATCAGCAGCATCGTCGTGTCGTGCACGGTCAGCCTCCGGCGATGATCCCGGCGAGGGCGTCGACGCCCTCCCGGGTGCCGACCGCGACGAGCGTGTCGCCGGTGGCGAGCCGGAAGCCGGGGCCCGGCGAGGGGTGCGCCCCCGTCCGGCGCAGCACCGCGACGATCGACGCGCCGGTTCTCGTACGGGCCCCGGTGTCGCCGAGGGCCCGCCCGACGTAGGGGGACCGGGCTCCGACGGGGATGTGCTCGGTGACGAGGTCGATGCCGTCGGTCCGTACGGCGTCGATGGGTTCGGCGTCGAGGAGATGGGCCAGCGCCGTGGCCTCCTCGGGCCCCAGCGGCACGGAGAGCAGGCAGGCGTCGGGGTCGTCGGCGCCGTAGAAGCCGAGGAAGCGGCGGCCGTCGTTGTGGACCACCACCGAGACGTGGTGGCCGCTTTCTGTGCCGAAGTCGAACTGGGTGCCGACGCCTGGCAGGGGGGTGCGACGGGTGGTCATGTTCGCCTCCCGGGAGCGGCTCCCAGAGGGAGGGGATGCGTCCTGGATCGGTATAAAGGGATTTGTACCGTTTTGGGGATCGCTGATCAGTCTAAGGAGCCCGTCGCCGTACCGGACGCGATCGCTGGATCCGTACGGGTGGCACGGGTGCCGCGGTCCCGTGTCACAGACGTGCCGGGCTGTCCCGTCTCTTGTGTGAGAGTCCGTTCCGGAATCAGGAAGGGTGATGATCGTGCGGGTGTTCGTGGCAGGCGGGGCCGGGGTCCTGGGGCGGCGGCTGGTGCCGCAGCTCGTGGCCAGGGGACACGAGGTGACGGCGACGACGACGAGCGCGGCCAAGCTCGGCCTGCTGAAGCAGCTGGGCGCGGACGCCGTCGTGATGGACGGGCTGGACGCGGTGTCGGTCGATGAGGCGGTGGCCGGGGCGCGGCCCGACGCGATCGTGCACCAGATGACCGCCATCTCCATGGCGCACGCCGGCAAGCCCGACCTGAAGCACATGGACCGCTGGTTCGCCACCACCAACCGGCTCCGCACCGAGGGGACGGATCACCTGCTGGCCGCCGCCGGGAAGGCCGGCGTGTCCCATGTCGTCGCCCAGAGCTACGCCGGCTGGAACGGCATCCGCGAGGGCGGATGGGTGAAGACCGAGGAGGACCCGCTCGACCCGATGACGGGGACGACGGCGAGCCCGGGGATGGAGGCGATCCGTTACGTCGACGACGCGGTCGTCAAGGCCGGTGGCGCGGCCTTGCGGTACGGGGCGTTCTACGGGCCCGGTGCCACCGATGACCAGGTCGAGCTCCTGCGCAAGCGGCAGTTCCCGCTCGTCGGGAGCGGCACCGGCCACAGCTCGTGGGTGCATGTCGACGACGCGGCGAGCGCCACCGTCCTTGCCGTGGAGCAACACGTGAAGGGAGTGTTCAACATCGTCGACGACGAACCGGCGCCGGCCGCCGAGTGGTTGCCCTACCTCGCGGCGTGCGCGGGCGCGAAGCCGCCGATGCGGGTCCCCAAGTGGCTGGCCCGGCTGCTGGCCGGGGACGTGGCGGTGACGATGATGACCGAGGGGCGAGGCTTCTCCAACGCCAAGGCCAAGCGGGAGCTCGGCTGGACGCTGCGGTACCCGTCGTGGCGGCAGGGCTTCCGCGACGGCCTTCTGTGACACAACGGGCTGCCCTGGCAAGGGAGTTGCTTGCCGTGCGAAGCCGGCCCTGCGAAGATCGTGCGATCGTCCCGGGACCGGGAGGAACGGGCGTCGAGCAGTGAGGGAGCCCCGCATGACCGGGACAGAGCCGGCCGCGGCACGGATCGACACCACCAGGCCGCACCCGGCCCGGGTGTACGACTGGTTCCTCGGCGGCAAGGACAACTACCCGGTCGACGAGGAGCTCGGCAGGCAGATCATGGGTGTCGACGGTACGGCCCGGCATGTCGCCAGGACCAACCGATGGTTCATGCAGCGGGTCACCCGCTGGCTGGCCGGTGAGGCCGGGATCCGCCAGTTCCTCGACATCGGCACCGGCATCCCCACCGAGCCCAATCTGCACCAGGTGGCCCAGGGCATAGCCTCCGACGCGCGGATCGTCTACACCGACAACGACCCCATCGTGCTGACCCACGCGGAGGCGCTGCTGCGCAGCAGCCGCGAGGGGATCACCGACTACGTCCAGGCCGACGTGCGCGACCCCGGACGCATCCTGGAGCAGGCACGCGAGAACCTGGACTTCGCGCGTCCCGTCGCGCTCTCCCTGGTGGCGCTGACGCACTTCCTCGGCGACGAGGACCGCCCCTACGACCTGGTGGCCCGGCTCGTCGACGCGCTCCCCTCCGGGAGCTACCTCGTACTGTCGCAGCTGACCGCCGACTTCGATCCGGTCGCCGTCGGGCGCGGCGTGGCGATGTACGCGGCCGGCGGCGTGACCCTCGCGCCGCGCACCAAGGACGAGATCGTCCGCTTCTTCGACGGCCTGGAGATGGTGGAGCCCGGACTCGTCCAGCTGACCGACTGGCACCCCGAGCTGGCCGTGGGCGAGAGCGTCGACGAGAACGCGGTGATCTCGCTGTACGGCGCGGTGGCCCGGAAGCCGTAGCCGGGCCGGAAACGGCCGCGAGGCCACGGCGTCCCGGGAGCCGGGGGCTGTGACCCCCCAAAACCCACTTATGATGCACCGGTGTTCGATTCCCGGCACATCAAGACGTTCCACGAAGTGGTCAGGACCGGCTCGTACTCGGCCGCCGCTCGTGCCCTCGGCTACACCCAGCCGGCCGTCACGCAGCAGATGAAGGCCCTCGAACGCGACGTCGGCTCGCCGCTGTTCGTCCGGGTCGGCCGGGGCATGCGGCTCACCGAGGCGGGCGAGGCGCTGACCAGGCATGCGACGGCGATCCTCGACTCGATGTCGGCCGCGCAGGAGCAGATGAACGCCCTGACCCGGCTGCGTGCCGGACGGGTCCGCGTCTGCGCCTTCCCGAGTGCCAACTCCACCCTCGTCCCCGAGACGCTGGCCCGGCTCACGGCCACCCACCCCGCCATCCGCGTCGACCTGCTCGAGAACGAGCCGCCCGAGTCGCTGCGGCGCCTGGCCCGCGGCGAGTGCGACATCTCGCTCGCGTTCACCTACCCGGGGCTGCACGAGGAGGTGCCGGAGGAGCTGGTGGAGATCCCGCTCCTCGAGGACCAGCTGACCGTGCTGCTGCCCGGCGGGCACCATCTCGCCCGGCGGCGGGTCGTCCGGCTCACCGACCTGGCGGAAGAGCGCTGGATAGCCGGCTGCCCGCGCTGCCGCGCCAACCTCCTCCACGAGTGCGCGGAGGCGGGCTTCGTCCCCGACATCGCCTTCACGACGGACGACAACCTCGCCGTGCAGAGCCTCGTCGCGGAAGGGCTCGGCGTCGCCATGATCCCGGCGCTCGTACTGAACTTCATGCGCCACGCCAAGGTCGCCGGCCGCCCGCTCCAGCCCGCGTCCCGGCGCAAGATCTCGGCGTACGTCCTGAAGGAGCATCTGCGCGTTCCCGCGACCGCGCTCGTCCTCGAGGAACTGAGGACGGTCGCCGCGAACAAGACCGGCTGCTGACCGGCCGGCAGCCGACAGGCTCACCGGGGCATGTATAAGCAGGGCTTGGGAGAACCGAAGAAACAGTCGTTGGACGTAATGATTCCGCGGTTCGAGGCTTGCCGGTATGACTCCGGCTCCCACCGCACCGAGGGCGTTCACGGCCCCCCGTACCACCGAACGTCTCGACGCCCTCATAGCCGGCGTGCGCGAGGTGGTCGGACGCGGGCTGCCGCCCGACCCGACGGCGTACCTGGTCGGCGAACGCCTCGCGCCGCACCTGGGCGCCCCCGACCTGCTCACCGCGGAGCAGCGGCAGAGCGACCCGGACCGCTACCGGCAGCACCTCCTGCACGCCGAGCACGACGGCAGCTTCTCCGTCGTCGCGCTCGTCTGGCTGCCCGGACAGGGGACGTCCGTGCACGACCACGTCTCCTGGTGCACCACGGGCGTGCACGAGGGCCGGGAGCAGGAGCGGCGCTACCGTCTCCTGCCCGCCGCCCGCGCGGACGGCACCGCGCGGCTCGTGGCCACCGGCGATGTGGTCAGCGGGCAGGGCGAGTTCTGCGGCTTCGCGCCACCCGGGGACATCCACCGGGTATGGAACCCGGGCCCCTCCACCGCGACGTCCCTGCACGTCTACGGCGCCGACATATCCCGGCTCGGCAGCAGCGTCCGCCGCGTCTACGCCCTGCCGGCCGACCGCTGATGGCGCTCCTGCGGGACCGGCCCGCCGCACCTCCCCGGGCCCGCGCCGAGGGAACCCGGCTGCGAGGGCTCGCGCTGGCGGCCCTCGGCGTCACCCTCGCCTGGTCCGTCCACCGGATCCTGCCCGGCGTGCCGATGCTCACCGCCGCCGTCGTCCTCGGCGTCGCCGCCGCGCACCCGCCCCGCCTGCGGGCGGCCGTCCGCGGGCCCGCCCGGCCGGGACTCTCGTACGCGGGGCGACGGCTGATGCGCGCCGGGATCGTGCTCCTCGGCCTGCGGCTCGGCCTCGACGACGTACGCGGCCTCGGCTGGACCACCGTCGCCATGGTGCTGGGCGTCGTGACGGCCACACTCCTCGGGACCTGGTGGCTCGGCCGGCGGCTGGGGCTGCCCGGGGACCAGCCGTTGCTCATCGCCACCGGCTACGCCGTCTGCGGCGCGTCGGCCATCGGCGCGGTGGGGGAGGTACGGGACAGCGACGAACGGGACGCGGCCACGTCCGTCGCACTGGTCACGCTGTGCGGGACGCTGGCGATCGCCGTACTCCCTCTCCTTCAGGGGCCGTTGGGTCTGACGGCCGCCGAGTTCGGCCGCTGGGCCGGCGCCAGTGTCCACGACGTCGGCCAGGTCGTCGCCACGGCGCAGACCGCGGGGGACGCCGCGCTCGGCGAGGCCGTGCTCGTGAAGCTGATGCGGGTGGCGCTGCTCGGCCCGCTCGTCGCCGTCGTCGCGCTGGCCGCGCGCCGCAGGAACAAAGCCGCCAAGGGGGCGAGCGGTGCGCGACGGGTGCCGCTGGTGCCGCTCTTCGTCGTGGGCTTCCTCGCCGCCGTGGCCCTGCGCAGCACCGGGCTGTTGCCCTCGGCGGCGCTGGAGACGGCGCACGTCGCGCAGGAACTGCTGCTCGCCGCCGCACTGTTCGGGCTCGGCAGCGCCGTCGACCTGCCCTCCCTGACCCGCACCGGCGGCCGGGTCGCGGCACTCGGCCTGTCGGCGTGGCTGGTCGTGGCGGGGCTGTCCTACGCGGGAGTGCTGCTGGTGCCGGCGTGACCGGTGCCTGGAGGGGGCCGCGGGAAGGGGCGCGGGCAGCCGGGTGCGTACGCCGTACGCGGCACGAGGCGTGTTCGTGCCCGGGGCCGGAATCCCATGGCGTCCCGACAACGGCCACATGTGGGGTTGCGGCGTGGTCGGTCGGCATCCCGGCAGCCCCGGGCACACTCGGAAACTAGGGCCGCCGGACCGGTGCTGCCTATAGGGACCCGCTCATCTACCTATACGCAAAGAATCGACCGGGCCCCGTGTGGCACTTGGCCCGCGGCGGTCCCGCACGCCGCGCCGGCCCGCCGGCCGCCCCCGCTCACTCGGGGCGCTGGGCACGAGTCCGTGAAAGATTCTGCCGGGACTGCGACTCCAGCTTGCGCCGGGCCCTGGAGACATGCTGCTCCACCGTACGCGGCGACAGATGCAGCGTCGCCGCGATCTCCCGGTTGGTCAGACCGGTCGCCGCCAGGTCCGCCACCTCCTGCTCGCGCGGCGAGAGCCGGTCGCCGTAGCTCGGCCGGCCACGCGGCCGCTGCTCGTCGGAGGGCTGGTGCGCCCGCAGCTCGGCTCGGAGGCGCGCGGCGTCCCAGACCGCGCCCAGCTCGGTCAACTGCTCCACGCACGAGGTCAGTTCGGCGACCACGGCGGCCGCGTCCGTCCCCGAGGCCAACTGGCAGCGGGCGGCCCCCTCGGTGGCGAGCACCGTCGCGTACGGGCGCGGCATGCCCGCGTACTCGAGGGCCGCCCGGCGGTACCGTTCGGCCGCGGTCCGCGGGTCGCCGTCCGCCTCGGCGAGCAGCGCGTGGCACCAGTTCAGCGCCGCCGACGACGCGGGGGCCTGGCGGCCGTCGAGGCCCGCCTCGAATTCGTCGATCATTCCCTGCGCCGTGTCGCGCCTGCCCGCGCGCAACGTCGCGTCGACGGCCCACGGCGCCAGCTCCGCCGCCCACACCCACACGCCCTTGTCCCTGATCCGGTCCCAGGCCATCGACGCCTCCGCGACCGCCGTCTCGACGTCGTCGCGGACCAAGGCCATCCGGATCAGCGCCCCGGACGCGGCCGCCACGTGCGGCACGGCGGAACCGTCCGTCTCGCGCGAGCCGTCGCCGGCCAGCCACGCCGTCGCCTGCTGCCACTCGCCCCTGGAGATCGCCATCAGCCCGAGAACGGTACGGCCGTCGACGCCCTGGCCCGGCATGGTGTCCGCCTCCGCCACGAACGCGCGGGCCCGGCCGGTCAGTTCCGACCAGTCGCCCTCGGCCCAGTCCAGCAGCAGCGAGGTGCCGCGGGCCCCCTGCTCGACGTACGCCGCTCCGCTGCGGGCCGCCAGTTCCACACCCTCGGCGAGGAGTCCCCGGGCGGGGCCGAGCTGGCCCAGCCAGAGCGCGCCGTCCGCCGCGTTGCACAGTCCACGGGCGACGTGCTGACGGCAGGCGGCGTCCTCCGTCTCCCTCGGCAACTGCTCCAGCACCTGCCAGGCCGCCGGATCGCCGATGTACATGAGCGTGCCCGCCCGGTTGGCGGCGACCGCGGTACCGGCCTCCTCGTCGCCGCTGTCCGCGCCGGCCTTCTCCGCGCGCTCCAGCCAGTACAGGTTCCGCTCCAGCGGCACCGTCGACAGCAGCGGCATCGCCAGCGCCGCCATGGCCCTGGCCGCCATCAGCGGCCGCTCCTCGAGCTCCTCCACCGCCTGCTGGAGCTCCAGCCAGCCCTGCATGCCCGCGACCGCCTGGTTGCACAGCAGCAGGCCGAGGTCGAGCCGGATCTGTCCCCGCACTGCCGCCGGCAGGGACTGCTCGTCGAGGATCTGCCGCAGCACCGTCACCGTTTGATCGCTCCGCAGCCCCAGTACGGCGCTGTGCGCGAGCAGCGGCGCGAGCCGGGCCCTCGCGTCAGGCGGCACCGTCGGACGGGACAGGGCCCGCTCGAGGATGTCGATCGCGGCCTGGTGCTCGCCGTCGGCCGCGCACTGCAGCGCCGCACGCTCCACGGCCCGCAGCCACGCCTTGGTCTGACCGCCGTGCCGGCGGTGGCGGGCCAGCGGCACCCACGGCACCGGGTGCCTGCGGCCGAGGGCCGTGGCCGCCCTGCGGTGCATCTCACGGCGGACGGGGCCCGGCACCTGCCCGTACACCGCTGTCGCCGCCAGCGGGACGAAGAACCCGTAACGGCCCTCCGCGTCCTCCCGCAGCACCCCCGCGCGCACCGCCTCGACCAGCCCCTGCGTGCCCTCGCCGCCGTCCGGACCGGCGACCGCGGAGAGCTCGTCCGCCTCCACCGGTTCGTCCAGCACGGCGGCGGCCCAGGCGACGTGCCGCGCCCGCTCCGTGAGCGCCGCGGTGCGGCCGAGGGCGAGTTCGGCGAGGCGCGGCGGGACGCCCGCCGCCTCCAGGTCCCTGACCGAGAAGCGCTCCCGCCCGTCGCCCGACTCGCGCAGCAGCCGCACCAGGTCGGCGACGACCTGCGGCACGCCGCCGGACCGCTCCTGGACACGGGTGACCAGGTCGGACGGGCAGCGGCTCGGGCCGAGTCCCTCCTCGACCAGCTCGCGGACCCGCTGCGCGTCGAGGGGGCCGAGCCGCAGCCGCAGCACGGCGAGGGACGCGGGGAAGTGGGCCCCCCGGCCCAGGGCGAGGCCGGGCTCGCGCAGTTCCTCCGGGCGGTACGTGACGACCGCGGCGAGCCGGTCCGGCGGCCGGTCGAGGAGCCCGCGCAGCAGCTCGAGAGCCGGGAGGTCGGCGCGGTGGACGTCCTCCGCGACGAGCAGGAAGCGCTCGCCCCGTTCGAGGAGGGGGGCCAGGGCTCCCGGCAGATCGGCGGGGCCGGGCGGCTGCCGGGGTGCGCTGCCCGCCGACCTGTCGGCCGTCGTCGGCCGCGGTCGGCACACGACGGTGGCTCCGGACGACGAGAACGAGACGATCACACTGCGCACGGACCGGGCCGCGGCGCCGTCCGCCAGACGCGTCGCGAGGCGGGTCTTCCCCGTCCCGGCAGGGCCCTCGACCAGCAGGAGCGCGGCCTCATCGGCGGACGGCCCCGTGAGCACGCGCTCCAGCCACCGGCCGGCCGCCTCGTCACTCCATGTGTCCACCGAATCACTCTCCTCGGAGATTCCAAGGCATTTCGATTCTTTACGTATACGGGTTTCAGTGTCCCTGATTGAACGGGAGGTGTCCGGATACGAGTGTTGGGGTTGCCGCAGAACAGCTGCGTGGCTTTCGACGGCCAGGTTGGAGAAGGACTCCCCGGCCGCTGGACCTGAGTCAGGGCGATGCCGCCCGACCGAACAGGAGCCCATGTGATTGCCATGGAACGTGCACCGAGCCCTGCCCCTGGGCGGGCCGGGCCCACCTCCGCGCTGCGAAGCCTGGCGCATTGCGCCATGCCCGCCACGCCGGAGGCCGCACGCGCACTCCGGCGCTTCGCCCGGGCAGTCGCACGCCGATGGCGACTGGCCGAGCACTTCGACGAGGCGCTGTCCGTCATCGTCACCGAACTGGTCACGAACGTGGTGCTGCACAGCGGCAGCCCATGGGTGTCCACGGTGATCAGCGTCCGGGGCGACGCGCTGACGGTCGAGGTCATGGACGGTGGCTGCTGGAAACACCGGGTGACCCGCCGGCAGGAACCGCTCGACGCCGACGTCCCCTGCGGGCGCGGTCTGCGCCTCGTCGACGCCTATGCGACACGGATCATGACGCACCGGATGGAGCTGGGCAGTGTGGTGCTCGCGGAGATCGCGCTCCACTCCAGGCCGCCCTTCGTGCGCGACCCGCTCCAGGCCTTCGACGCACATCTGTGAGACGGCTCGGGGCCGTTCCGGATCATCCGGAACGGCCCCGTGTGCGCGCGGCTCAGCGCGCTCCGAGCAGGTGGTCCATCGCCAGCTGGTCGAGGCGCTCGAACGCCATCCCGCGCTCGGCGGCGGCGTCCACGTCGTAGTCCTCGAACGCGGTCCGGTCCGCCAGCAGTGCCGCCAGCCCGTCCTCCGCCGTCGGCCGCGCCAGCTCGTCCAGGCGTGAGGCACGCAGCGCCTCACGGACCTCGGGGTCGGCGCGGAAGGCCGCGGCACGCTCCTTGAGGATCAGGTAGTTGCGCATGCAGCCCGCCGCCGACTCCCACACGCCGTCGAAGTCCTCGGTCCGCGGCGGCTTGAAGTCGAAGTGCCGCGGGCCCGCGTAACCGGCCGTCTCCAGCAGGTCGACCAGCCAGAACGCGGAGCGCAGGTCACCGGCGCCGAAGCGCAGGTCCTGGTCGTACTTGATGCCGCTCTGACCGTTCAGGTCGATGTGGAAGAGCTTGTCCGCCCACAGCGCCTGCGCGATGGAGTGCGGGAAGTTGAGCCCGGCCATCTGCTCGTGGCCGACCTCCGGGTTGACGCCGTACAGCTCCGGGCGCTCCAGGCGCTCGATGAACGCCAGCGCGTGGCCGACCGTCGGGAGCAGGATGTCGCCGCGCGGCTCGTTCGGCTTGGGCTCGATGGCGAAGCGCAGGTCGTAGCCCTGCTCCGTGACGTACTCGCCGAGCAGGTCGAAGGCCTCCTTCATCCGGTCCAGCGCCACGCGCACGTCCTTGGCGCCACCGGACTCCGCGCCCTCACGGCCGCCCCAGGCGACATACGTCTGCGCGCCCAGCTCCACGGCCAGGTCGATGTTGCGGATGGTCTTGCGCAGCGCGTAGCGGCGCACGTCACGGTCGTTGGCGGTGAAGCCGCCGTCCTTGAAGACCGGGTGGGTGAAGAGGTTGGTCGTCGCCATCGGCACGATGAGGCCGGTGGCGTCCAGCGCCTCACGGAAGCGCTTGATGTGCGCCTCGCGCTCACTGTCGTTCGACCCGAAGGGGATCAGGTCGTCGTCGTGGAAGGTCACACCGTACGCGCCGAGGTCGGCGAGCCGCCGGACGGACTCCGCAGGGTCCAGGTGCGGCCGGGTCGCGTCCCCGAACGGGTCCCGGCCCTGCCAGCCGACCGTCCAGAGGCCGAAGCTGAACTTGTCCTCGGGGGTGGGGGTGAAGCGTTCCGTCATGGCCATGTCCGCCTTGGATCACTGGTTTGTTTTCTGGCCTTACTAATAATGCACGCCGACCCCCGATCGCAGAAGCCCCCCGGGCACTGTTGTCGCGCGGGCGCGTGACGTAATTTGTTTCCAGCTCGGCCAAATGGCCGCGCACGGGCTCATGGGAGAGGTGCGGCAATGCCGGCGAACGCGGTCGTCATCGGGGTGGACAGCTCCACACAGTCCACGAAAGCGGCGTTCACCGACGTCACCAGCGGGCGGCTCCTCGCCGTCGGCAGGGCGTCCCACCACGTCACCGGCGAGAACGGCGCACGGGAGACCGACCCCGAGGTGTGGTGGCAGGCCCTCGCGAACGCCGTCGCCGCCGGCCTCAAGGAACTGGCCGGGCTCGGCATCGAACCGGCCGCCGTCACCGGCATCGCGGTCGCCGGACAGCAGCACGGCCTCGTCGTCCTCGACCGCGCCGGCGCCCCCCTGCGGCCCGCTCTGCTGTGGAACGACACCCGCTCCGCGCCTCAGGCCGCCGCCCTCACCGAGGCACTCGGCGGCCCCGACGCATGGACCGCCCGCACGGGCTCCGTCCCCGTCGCCTCCATGACGGCCGCCAAGTGGCAGTGGCTGCGGGAGAACGAGCCCGCCGCCGCGGACGCCGCGGCGGCGGTGCGCCTGCCGCACGACTTCCTCACCGAACGCCTCTCCGGCGTCGCCGCCACCGACCCCGGCGACGCATCCGGCACCTGCTGGTACTCGACCGCGACCGGCGCGTACGACCCGGCTCTGCTGGACCTCGTCGGCCTCGACCCGTCGCTGCTGCCGACCGTCGCGCCGACCGGCGCCACCCGCGTCGGCTCGCTCACGCCCGCCGCCGCCGAGCGGCTCGGCCTGCCCGCCGGTATCGCCGTCGCCGCCGGAACCGGCGACAACATGGCCGCGGCGGTCGGCCTCGGGCTCGGCGGAGCGGGACTGCTCGACCACCCGGCCCTCAGCCTCGGTACGTCGGGCACCGTGTTCGCCGCGAGCCGCACACGCCCCGCGTCACCGGCGCTCGCCGGGTTCGCGGCGGCGGACGGCACGTACCTGCCGCTCGCCTGCACCCTGAACTGCACTCTCGCCGTCGACAAGGTCGCCTCCCTGCTGGGCCTGGACCGGGAGGCCGCGGAAGCGGGCGGTGAGGTCGTCCTCCTGCCGTACCTCGACGGCGAACGGACGCCCGACCTGCCGGGAGCGTCCGGCATGCTGACCGGCCTGCGACACACGACCACCCGCCAGCAGATCCTCGGCGCGGCCTACGAGGGGGCGGCCGTGACCGTCCTGCGCGCCCTCGACGAGGTCATGCGCGCCTGCGGCCAGGACCCGTCGGACCCCGTGACCGCCGCGCGCCCCCTCCGGCTGGTGGGCGGCGGGGCGAACGGGCGCCACTGGGTGGAGACCGTGCGCCGCCTGTCGGGCCGCCCCCTGCTGATCCCCGCCAGCGGCGAACTCGTCGCCCTCGGCGCCTCGGCGCTCGCCGCGGCGGCGGCTACCGGAGCGGACCCGGTGGCACTGGCGTCGGACTGGGGAGCGGGTTCGGGGACGGAACTGGAGGCGGTGGAGCGGGACATGGAGACGTGGGAGCGGGTGTCGTCGGCGGTGGAGGAGGCGGCGGCGGGCTGACACGCCGGGAGGCACACGGCCGCGCACGCTCGCATCGAGGTCCCCGGCAGGGAAAAGTGAGCCGCATGACAAATGACGT